>CALUZR010000034.1 GCA_944325335.1 uncultured Parabacteroides sp.
TTATCATTGTTTTTGCTGGTAAATATAAGATTTTTTACTGAGAGGACAAAATGGAAGTTTCTAATGCGTTTGCCCTGTCCGCATACGAGCCAATCTCTATCTTTAGCTTGCAGATATATATCTTTAGGTTGCAGATACGTATCTTTAACCTGCAGATATGTATCTTTAGGCTAAAGATAGAGATTTTCCGCCGGGAGATGAAATTTACCTGGGCAGGAAATGGCAAATCGCCCGATTATTCCTACCTTTGCACCCAAATAGAGAAACCTTTTATATGACTTTACACGAGAAAGATTTTGAAATCATGGCGCCGGTCGGTTCGTATGAATCGCTCATGGCAGCTATCCAAGGTGGTGCGGATTCGATTTACTTTGGCATCGAGGGCTTGAACATGCGCGCGCGTTCGTCGAACAATTTCACGACAGAGGACTTGCGGCGCATCGTATCTATCTGCCAGGAGCATGGCATCAAGAGCTACCTGACGGTAAATACGGTGATTTATGGCGAGGATTTGCCCGTGATGCGCGAGATTATCGATGCGGCTAAAGCTGCTGGCCTTTCGGCGATTATCGCCTCCGACGTAGCGGCCATGGAATATGCTAACCGCATCGGGCAGGAGGTGCACCTCTCGACGCAACTGAACATCTCGAATGCCGAGGCATTGAAGTTCTATGCCCGTTTTGCCGATGTCGTCGTGTTGGCCCGCGAATTGAACCTGACGCAGGTGCACGAGATTTACGAAGCTATCCAACGCGAGCAGATACGTGGCCCGAAGGGCGAACTGATCCGCATCGAAATGTTCGCCCATGGCGCCCTTTGTATGGCGGTTTCGGGGAAATGCTACCTCAGCTTGCACGAAATGAACGCCTCGGCCAACCGGGGCGCTTGCATGCAAATCTGCCGCCGGGCGTATACGGTGCGCGACAAGGATAGCGACATCGAGCTGGACGTAGAGAACCAATACATCATGTCGCCCAAAGACTTGAAGACGATCCATTTCCTCAACAAGATGATGGACGCGGGCGTCCGGGTGTTCAAAATCGAAGGACGGGCGCGCGGTCCGGAGTATGTCCGCCTCGTGACGGAGTGCTACAAGGAGGCCGTCCGTGCCTATTGCGAAGGGACATTTACGGAAGAGAAGATCGCCGCGTGGGATGAACGCCTGCGCCGTGTCTTCAACCGGGGCTTCTGGAATGGTTATTACTTAGGGCAACGCCTCGGCGAATGGAGCAGCAAATACGGGTCGGGGGCGACGCGCAAGAAGGTGTATGCCGCGCGGGGCATCAAGTATTTCGACAAGATCGGGGTGGCGGAGTTCGAGATGGAGAGCGGTACGCTGCACGTGGGCGACGAAATCCTCATCACCGGACCGACCACGGGAGCCGTCATGCAGACCGTCGACGAGATCCGCGTGGACCTGAAGCCGGTCGAGGAGACCACGAAAGGCGAACGCTTCTCCCTCAAGGTGAACGAGAAGGTACGCCCTTCCGACCGCCTCTATGTCATGCAAATCGTAGAACCCAAGAAAGAATTCAACTGATATGAAGAAGTATTTGTACACATGGGAAGACCAGGTGCGCGATTATGAATGCGACCTGCAAGGCGTGGTCAACAACGCCAATTACCAACATTACATGGAGCATACGCGCCATCGCTTCCTCGAATCGTTGGGCGAGAACTTTGCCCGGATGCACGACGAGGGGCGGGATGCGTTCGTCTCGCGCGTCGAGATCCAGTTCAAGCATTCGCTCCGGAGCGGGGACCGTTTCCGTTCGTGCCTCAACGCGCGGCGGGAGGGCGTCAAGCTGGTGTTCGAGCAAGACATCTACCGCCTCCCCGACGAGACGCTGGCCGTGCGGGGTGTGGTCGACACGGTGCTGGTCGAGCAAGGTCGACTCACGCGCGGCGAGTACTTCGATAGGCTCCTTGAGAAAACAAAGTAATGTGCTAATGTGCTAATAAACAATGTGCCAATGCAACAATATAATTTGCACATTATTCTCATTAGCACATTAACACATTAGCACATTAGCACATAAAAAACTCATAAACATATAAACTCAAACGACTATGAACTTACTGTATCCCATCGCCCTGACTATGATAAACGGCGTAGGCGGCATTCTGGCCCGCCAGTTGCTGAACGCCTTCGGTAGTGCAGAGGCGATTTTCCAAGAGAAAAAACAACGGTTGGAGCGCGTCCCCGGCATTGGGGAATTGCTCGCGACGGAAATCCAGCGGCCGGAGGTCATGCGCCGCGCCGAGCAAGAGCTGGCCTTTATCGAGAAGAATCAAATCCAATGCCTTTACATCGAGGAAGAGGCATATCCATTCCGCCTCCGCGAGTGCCCCGACGCGCCGCTGCTCCTTTATTATAAAGGGACGGCGGATTTGAACGCGCGGCACATCCTGAGCGTCGTCGGGACGCGCCATGCCACCCGCTATGGGCAAGATGCTGTCGCCCAACTGATGGAAGGCATCTCCGAGGCTTTCCCGGATACGCTTATCGTCAGCGGATTGGCGTATGGCATCGACGTCTGTGCCCATCGGAGCGCGCTCCGGAACCATTTGCACACGGTCGGCGTCCTTGCGCATGGCCTCGACCGGCTTTACCCGCCCGCACATCGGCAAACGGCGATCGAGATGCTTTCGCAAGGCGGCTTGCTCACCGATTTCCCGAGCCAGACGAATCCGGACCGCCCCAATTTCCTGAAGCGCAACCGCATCATCGCGGGATTGTCGGATGCTACGCTGGTGGTCGAATCGGCCCGCAAAGGAGGGTCGCTCGTGACGGCCGGAGTGGCCCTCTCCTACAATCGCGAGGTGTTCGCCTTCCCTGGCCGCGCGACCGACATCTATTCCGTCGGGTGCAACGAGCTGATCCGTCATCACCAAGCGGGGTTGGTATCTTCGGCGGCCGACCTCATCGAGGCGTTGGGGTGGCAAACCGATTCCGCACCACAAGCCACGCAAGCCGAGCTCGCGTTCGACGATTCGCCCGAGACGGCCTGCCTCGTCGCCTGCCTCCGCGCGCAATCGCCCTTGCATATCAACGTGCTGGCCAAGCAGACGGGACAGGACATCGCCCAGCTCACGAACCTTTTGTTCGAGCTGGAGCTATCGGGGCGCATCCGCACGTTGCCGGGGAATATGTATGCGCTTAGCTGAATTGGCTGATCGCGTCGGCGGTGGCGGCATACGGGTCATGTCCTCCATTCACCAAGCATTCGCGGTACTCTTTGGGCGACATGCCCGTGCGGAGCTTCACGAATTTGCCAAAGAAGGACATGGAGGGGAAATTCAGCTCGTTGGCCACCTCCTTGATGCACATGTCGCTCTTCTTCAGGAGATATTGGATGTCGCGCATGATGAAATAACTCACAATGTCCATGGCTGGATAACCGCTTATCCGCTTGCAAACGACCGAGAGGTATTTGCGGGAGATGTTCAGCTCCTCGGCATACATGAACAGGTCCCGAGGCTTCGGGTACGTGTTCGACAATAGCTGCAAGAAGCGCCTGAACAGCCGCTCGCTCTGCGTGAACGTGGGTGGATTCACCTTGACGAAACGCTCCATAAAGTCGTGGAACTCATACAGGAACGCCTGCAAGAGCGCGCTGGTCACCTCCTTCTGGTGGTGGCGCGGCGTGCCGGTCAGTTTGCTGCGGATCAGGTCGTAATACTGGCAAAACGAGTTCACCTCTTCCGCATTCAACGAGAGGATGGGCGATTTGTCCAAGAAGCGGAAAATGTCCCACCCATCGTTCGAGATGAGCGTGATTTGCTTCACGTATTCCGGCGAGAGGCAGATGCAGCGGAAACGCATGTCGCAGCTTGTTGTACTATTTTCCAGTATGATATTGGGATGGCAGACCAGCAGGTCGTCCTTCTTCATCGTGTACGATTGCCCGTTGATGTTGAGCGTCGCATGCCCCTTGAGGCACAAAATCAGCGCCACCACGCCCATGCGCACCGCCCCTTTTTCTTCGAAACGGTGGAAATCTTCGATAAAAGCGACCCGGTCGTCGCAATACACAGCCGCGTTGCTGGCCGCAATGTCTTTAAAATTGCCTTTTTTGATCTCTTCTTTCATGTCCCTATTTTCTTTTTTGGCGCAAAATAAACCATTTTGAAGGAGAAAACCTTGGTCCTTATCGGTAGAAATTTGGTCTGAAAGTAGATTGTGCGTCCATTTTTCGCGCAGAAAGGCCTCGACGGGCCGCCGCTCATCCTTTTTAGGCCAGCGAAAGTGTTCCCTCGTTCGCCTATCTCCCGATTCTCATCGCCCGAAACCTTTTTTAAGGCAAAAACCCGTCTCCGCACGCCCGATTCGAGGTTTGGAGCAGCAAAAACGAAGATCCGGACACCCCGAAAGTTAACCGTTGTATCTTATTGAAATAAAAACATAATGTTGTAGCCCTACAATAGCGATATTTCTATATTCAAAATAAAAATGTATCCCTACAATTAGGCAATAATAATAAACAAATAGAAGCCGTAGCTCTACAATGACCTATTTTTTATATCCAAAACAGAGTTGTAGTACTACAAAGCTATTTTGTAAATAAACGAAGACATATTGTAGTATTACGAGCCTATTTTGCAGATAAGCGACGTGCTACAGTAGACCTACAATTATAAAATGTTAATTTCATTCCTTCTTTTGTAGGAAAAGCTTGCCGTTCCGACAATAATTTGCCACCTTTGCAAGTAGTTCGGAGACGTAAAAAAGAAGATTATGGCACAACTGATACAAAGTTTTCGCATGAGCCGGATGTCGCTGGGGGCACGGAGCCTCTTCCATCGCATGATGCGGCAGCTGATAGCCGAGGCGACGCCCGAGGCGTTGCACATCAGCGGGTTGATGAAGCCTTACGAGGCGGCGTGCGACCAGCTGCAGGCGATTGTGGTGCGCCCGACGACCTACGTTGCCACCCGGCGCCTACGGCAGGCGGACCGGCAGCGCGACCGCGTCCTTGCGGCCATCTTGGGGGCTGTGCGGCTGGGACTTCGTTCGCCCATCGCGTCCAAGCTGGAGGCGGCGCGGCATCTCGACCCGGTGCTGAAGCCTTGCCGGGGGATTGCGCGGTATGCCTACACGCGGCAGTCGGGGCACATGCGTCCGCTGATTGATGATTTGGAAGCGCCGGAACGGGCTACGTACATCGCGGCACTCCATTTGGAGGAGGAATTGGCGATGCTCCACGCGGCGCAAGATGAATTTGATGCGGCTTTGGACCAAAAGGTGGAAGAAATAGGTGAACGCGCGATGGTGAAAGACCTGAGGACGAAGGAGGTAATAGAGAACGTCAACCGCCTCTATGCCCGCATCGTCGAGACGGTCAATGCCTATGCCATTGTCGAGCCTACCGACACGATACGCGACTTCATCAGCAGCGTGAACGGCCTGGTTTACACGCAAAAGCAGGTGATTGCGAACAGCGGGTCGAACCAGAAGGAAAGAGAGGAATAAATCAAGCCAAGTGGGTGGGAAAGCACGCAGATAAACGCAGACTAAAGCGCAGATGACCGCAGATCTTTTATTGGGCTACGCGGTATTATCTTAAATAAAAAATAAATCTGCGGTCATCTGCGCTTTAGTCTGCGGCATCTGCGTGCCATAAACCTATCTGCGTGCCATTAAACCTATTGCATCTTATACCGCTTCACCGCCTCGCGGATAGACTGGAGGCCGAACTCGTCGGGCGAGAGCGTCTCGGGGCGCCGGACGAGGATGTCCGCCGCGTCGTCTGCCGCCTGCGCCTGGCTGAAATCCGCCACGTGGCACTCGAAGAACTGGTCGAGCGTGTGCACCTCGAAGCCCATGTAGGGATAGATGTTGGGGATGGAGAAGAGGTAACGGCACTGGTGGATTTCCAAGCCCGTCTCTTCGCGCACTTCGCGGGCTGCCGCCTCTTCGCCCGACTCGTACATGTCGACGAAACCGCCCGGAAGGTCGAGCGTCCCCTTGCCCGGTTCCTTCGCGCGGCGCACCAAGAGCAATTCGCCCGCCGCGTTGCGGATAAAGCAAGCCACGGCCGCCGAGGGGTTAAAGTAATAGACAAAGCCGCAATGCGTACACATTTTCGCCTTCTCGTTCCGCTCGACGAAGGTCGGCTGTCCGCAGACGGGGCAATACGCAAACTGGTGTAAAGGATGTTGCTTCATAATTTCCAAAGGGATTAAAACGAAACGAGGTCACGCTTCCTCTCGAAAGCGCAACCTCCATGGCCATATTACAAAAAGTTCAACAATAAATGACGACTTATCAAGCTTCTTTGCTCGCAATCAATGCGGCAGCAGCAGCCGAAGTGTCTTTCACTTCCCAACCCAGCGCGCTGGCGCCCAATACGGCCGCATCGCTTTCTTTCAGTTGAGAGAAGAGCAACTTCGTCTTGCCCTGATAAATCTTCAGCATGTTCTTTTCCATCGCACGCTTGATCGGGTTCATGATCAAATCACCCGACTTCGCCAAGCCGCCGAACAAGATGATGGCTTCCGGACTGGAGAAGGCTACGAAATCCGCAAACGCTTCGCCCAGGATATTTCCCGTGAATTCGAAAATTTCGAGCGCCATCTTGTCGTTCTTCATGGCTGCGTCATACACATCCTTCGAAGTGATTTCATCCGGATCCAAATCGCGCAAGAGGCTTTCGTCCTTGCGGATTTCGAGGAACTCGCGTGCCGTACGCGCTACGCCTGTAGCCGAAGCATACGTTTCCAAGCAACCCTGACGACCGCAACCGCACGGACGGCCGTTGTTCCGACGTACAATCACGTGGCCCAATTCGCCGGCGAAACCGTCGTGGCCATACACCAGATTACCGCCAATCACAATACCGCTACCAACACCCGTGCCCAGCGTAATGACAATAAAGTCTTTCATACCACGCGCCGCGCCATAGGTCATTTCGCCGATAGCCGCCGCATTGGCATCGTTGGTCAATGCCACCGGGATTCCGCCCAAGTAATCGCTAATCAACTGAGCCAACGGAATCACACCCCGCCAAGGCAGGTTCGGAGCAAACTCGATGCATCCGTTAAAGAAATTGCCATTCGGCGCGCCGATACCGACGCCTTTGATCTTTTCCGGACCACCGGCTTGGTCGATAATCGTTTTCACGCCATCGCCCAAAGCTGTTACATATTCGTTAATGTCGGGATATTTTCCCGTCTTAATCGAACTGCTATATAAAATAGTACCACGCGCGTCAACCACGCCAAAAACTGAATTCGTACCGCCTATATCGATACCTACTACATAAGGCTTCTCCATGATTTTATATTTAGGATTAATACTATTGCATTTTTTGTTATCCACTGGCAAATATAGGGTGTTTCTTAAAAGCGGCAATACATTTTTGCCAAAAATTTAGCAGAAAAGTTACATTTTATCGTTTATCATCCGATATTCTGCCTAAGAATTATGCTGCATAGCAGAAAACGGGCAAAAAGCTACACTTCGATGCTTTCCCCGGCGTTTGCCAAGAGCGTGAAGCGGACGCTCCGCCCTTCGGCGTAAGGACCGAAAGAAGCCACCTCGTCGGCCCTTCCCCAGAAGTGCATCGGGACGAAAATATCGACCTGGAAGTGGTCGACCAACTGCTCGGCGCCCCGGGCGAAATCGCTCCCGATGCGCGGGTCGACCGGAAACATCGCCACGTGCAGATGCGGGCATGATTCCTTCAGGTATTTCAATTCGTGCAGGAAATTGCCTTCCGCCATGCGCACCTCTCGCTCCGTCGCCTCATCTTTCCAATGCCAGTTGTTGAGGTCTCCGGCATGGAAAATCGTTTTCCCCTCGGCGCGGAGGAGGAACGAGACGCCCACGTCGGTCGAACCAAACGCCCGGACGTAGAGATGCGCATCCTCGAACAATTCGCCTTTGCGCAAGAAAACGGCTTCGCCTTCCGCCGCCCGTTTATGTTTCAGGATATCGCGGCTCAGGAGGTACGTGATGTTCTCCTTCTGGTTTTTCCATTCAAATATCTCCCGGCTGAAATGGTCGGGATGGAAATGGGAAGACAAGACGTACAACGGTTCCGGGCGTGTCAAGATCACGTCGTGCACATAACCCGTCTTGCCCTTCGTATCCCGAAAGTAATCGAACAAGACTGAATAAGCGTCTGTCTCCAAAGCAAAACCGCTATGGTTGATATAAGTAAGTTTCATCTTCGTTTCCTTTTCATTTGTTCGCGCCTCCAAAGTTACGACGTTTCAACGGATAATTGTTCGTTTCATAACCGTTAATCATTCTGAAATCAGGCGTAAATTCAAAAGGTTTGAACTATATTTGGACACGTTTAATCCTATAAAATTGAATTTGAATGAAACACTTGTTCGCAGTCCTTTTGCTTTTCGTTTCGCTTCTTGGTATACAAGCTCAAGAGGCATATCCGTTTCGAGATGTAACACTCCCTATAGAAGAACGAGTTAATGATCTAATTGCCCGGCTTCGCCTACCGGAAAAGGTACAATTGATGAAGCATCAATCGCCCGAAATCAAGCGTTTGGGCATTCCGGCTTATAATTGGTGGAATGAAGCTTTGCATGGCGTCGCACGAACTTCGGAGAAGGTCACGGTCTTTCCTCAAGCGATTGCGCTGGCAGCTACGTTTGACACGGAAGCGTTGGAGAAATGTGCGGACATGATATCATCGGAAGGGCGTGCGTTGTTTAATGAGGATTTGCGCGCGGGAAAGACGGGTGGTCCTTATCGCGGACTGACCTATTGGACACCGAATGTAAACATCTTTCGCGACCCTCGCTGGGGACGTGGACAAGAAACGTATGGCGAAGATCCGTATTTGACGTCGAAAATGGGAGCTGCTATGGTGCGAGGGTTGGAAGGTTCAGATCCGGATTACTTGAAAGCCGTAGCCTGTGCGAAGCATTATGCCGTACATAGCGGACCGGAAGCAAGCCGGCATACGTTTGACATATCGGTCAGCGCGTATGATTTGTGGGATACTTATTTGCCTGCATTTCGGGAGTTGGTGGTAAAAGCAGGCGTACATGGCGTGATGTGTGCTTACAATCGCGTAGACAACCAACCGTGTTGTGGTAATAATGAGTTGCTTCATTATATTCTTCGTAACCAATGGGGATTTGAGGGGTATGTGACATCTGATTGCTGGGCGATTAACGATTTCGCACACCACCATAAGACCCATGCCAACGATATAGAAGCCGTAAGCGATGCGGTATTGAAAGGGACAGACTTGGAGTGCGGAAACTTGTATCAACTCTTAGAGCAAGGCGTCCAACAAGGACTGATTGAGGAGCGGGATATTGACGTATCATTGAAGCGTCTCCTTACGATCTTATTCAAAATCGGATTGTTCGACCCGGTAGATAAAAACCCATACGGACAAATCGGCAGGGAAGTCATCGAATGCGATGCACATAAAAAGCAAGCGTATGAAATGGCTCGTAAGTCGATGGTGCTCCTTAAGAATGAGGGCGACATACTTCCTTTAGATAGAAATAAGATAAAACGGATAGCCGTCGTAGGTCCGAATGCAGACGATGAGCAAACGCTTCTGGCAAATTACTTTGGAACCCCGAGCGAAATCATTACTCCGCTAAAGAGTTTGAAGCGGAGATTACAAGGGAAGATAGCCATTGATTATATGAAAGGTGTAGACCATGTGAGTCTGTTGGAAGCAGCACCTTCGTTTGAGACCATCGCTGCTCAAGCCAAGAACGCCGACGTAATCTTATTCTTTTCCGGAATTAATGCCAATTATGAAGGAGAACAAGGCGATGCAGGAGCCGACGGTTATGTGGGATTTGCCAGTGGAGATCGAACTTCCATCCAACTTCCTTCCGTCCAACTCGATTTATTGAAAGCGTTAAAGCAAACCGGCCGTCCCATTATTTTGGTGAATATGTCCGGTTCAGTGATGAGTTTCGAGTGGGAAAGCCAGCATGTAGATGCCATTCTCCAAGCATGGTATGGAGGGCAAGCCGCGGGTGATGCCATTACGGATATACTCTTTGGCGATTATAACCCGGCCGGGCGTATGCCATTGACGACTTATATGAACGATGCCGATTTGCCTCCGTTCGAGGATTACGCCATGCAAAATCGTACGTATCGTTATTTTCGAGGACAAGTGCGTTATCCTTTTGGATATGGATTAAGTTATACCACCTTCCAATACTCGCCCTGCACGGTAGATTCTATTGTTCAGACAGGGCAAACAATTCAATTTACCGCACGAGTAACTAACTCCGGAGAACGAGATGGAGAAGAAGTCGTACAATTATATATCGCACATACGGGAGAGCATCATGCGCCTCGCCCAATTTGCGCATTAAAAGGCTTTCAACGTATCGCGCTAAAGAAAGGAGAAAGTCGCGAAGTGACTTTCACACTCTCGCCGGAAGAATTAGCCTTAGTAAATCAAGACGGAATGCTAATAGAACAGGCTGGTAAAGCGGATGTGTATATTGGCGGAGGTTTGCCTTATCACTCTGAAGGCATATTCTATCCGCTTACCATTTCGGGAGATAAATACCAAGTATATTAAGATTGCCCCTATACGGATACTTACTTCTTTGATTTGGCAAGAGGCACTTTCAAGATATAAGAATGTTCAGTCTCTACAAAGCCGGTGAGTATTCCACGGGAAACGATAAAGTTCGCATGGTGCACCGAGTCTGTATAATGTCCATCGGGAAGCGTCGTCGGCAGGGAAATCGAATGGCTTTCGCCCAAATTGACTAATGCAACACCATGCGAACCTCGTGCGACCTCAGCTACGCTTCCATCGGGAGAGAAGAAGAGGGTTTCTCGTTCTCCACGCATAGCTTGACGGAAACGATTAGCAGCCACCACCTCTGGGTGTTGGAAGTTATCGTTTCCCGGCTTTCCGATCTGGTTATTTCCCCATCGATTGCCGGGACCGGAACCCGCAGGACGATTGAAGAAAAGCGGAACGCTCGACGCGCGTGCCACGAGGAAAGTCCATCCGCATCGTATTTGGGCATCGGTCAGATTAGCGGATTCACCCTCATTACAATACGTATCGTGGCTTTCAACCCAGGTAATCAATTGCCGAGGATTTGCCTTATGGTGCCACGATTTGAGGTCTTCGCGCCGGAAATCTTTCTGCTCCAACGCATGTCGCAAACAACCACCATACGTGCTGGCCGTGACTCCGATATAGTGGGCATACTCTTGCTCTTTCGTGTTTTTGTCTTGCAAGACTTCGCCATAGATAAATAGCGCATGCTTCTTTGCCAACGAAAGTCCGTAAACCGATTCACGTCCGGTCATAACGGGCCAGAAATTGTTCCGCTTTGCCAGAGCATCCTTCGGGTCAGACGGAAGCCCGATGTGTTTAGCGGTATCGTATCGAAAGCCACCGGCACCGAGAGTGATGAGCTCATTGATATAGGAAAGAAAATAATGTTGGAAGAGCGGATTCTCTGTATTTACGTCGGGAAGTCCACCAACGGCACCCGTAGTACACTGGTATCGGTCGTTATAATCTTCGATGATATTCAACCCGTTGGCATGATAAAGTTTATCCTTTCCCCCGACCGCATCGATGAAAGCACGCGAGATGGCCGTTCGCTCAAAAGCAGTATGGTTGGGTAAGACATCCACTAATACGGTGATGCCTTGCCGTTTCGCTTCCTCCGTCATGCGGGCAAAGGCTTGCTTCGTACCCATTTGGTAATTCCCGATCGTCCAATCCGTCGGTTGATAATGATAGTACCATTTCCCATTTCCGTAGATTTCCATGCCTCCTGCTTCGCCCACGAAACACCGGTTGGCGGGCGAAGTTTGTACCATGGTGTATCCTGCTTCGGCAATTTCCGCCATGTGCTTGCGAATGGTATCGAACGACCAGCAAAAGGCATGCAAGATCGTACCATCTTGTCCTTCTCGCGGAAGGGTTATCGGCCTCCAAAAGGGGAAAAGTGAACTAAACCAAGACATCATCTTTATCTCTGAAAGGCAATAGACGTACCGCCTGTCCGTGCTTTATCCATCAAGGTGCGGGATGAAACCTCGACTCGGCCTTGCACAAACTCCGGTATGTTGTATGATTGCATGAATTCTACATAAAAATCACGTGTCTTTTGCGGGAGGACAAAAGGTTTCGAGGCGCGTCCCTCTTCCGAAATATGCGCCAGATAAGGACGGGTGTACAATCCATCGCCCCGCCGGCTACTGAATACGATCCATCGTCCGTTGCTGCTCCAAGCATGATAGCTTTCCACGTCCGGACTATTCACTTCCGTCAGGCATCGGCTTTGGCCTGTTTGCAAATCAAGTAAATACAAATCGGCCTCTTTATGCCAAATCGAGAAGTTTCCATAATCGAACAACGAATAGAGCAAGAAGCGTCCATCGGGCGAAACACGCGGAAAAGAGACACTACGTCCTTCGCGAGGAGCAGAATAAAGCGTATCAACTTCTGTCCCGAACGTGCGCGTCTCCGGATCGAAGGCGATTGAGCAAAGGCTATATTTCACTTTCCGAAACTCTTGTGGCATATTACGTGCCTCGGCAGAGCAGAAATAGAGCCGCTTCCCATCGGCCGAGAAGGTGGGGAACGTTTCAAAGGCTTGCTTCGAAAAGAGTGCAGGGGCGGTCACCAGCTCATGCTTTTCGCTATCATAAACCACCACATCCGACTCCATATCATATACTTCGATGCGGTTCGGGTCGTTCGGGTGGAAAAACTGGCGGGTCGTATTGGTCGAGAAAGCGATAAACCGCCCGCCCGGATGCCACGAAGGATAGACGAGGTCGGAGATCGTCTCCGGCGTCTTCGTATTGAGTTTCTCTACTTCCTTTCCTCGGACGAGATAAGTACCTCCGAATTTCTGGCGCATGTGGAAGAGGAAAAGATCCGGACGCCGGTTGCAAAACGAATGGCAATTCATGCAATTCTCGCCCGTCTGGTAATTCTCCACAATGGGTGTCTCTTCAAACGAGGTCAAATCACGTTGGTAAATACCTAAATGATTCCAAAGTTCATACCCAGGTGCAATCCTTCTATACGCCAAATAGCTATCCATCGAATCCGGAGAGACATGCCATTCGAAAGGACGATAAGCATACCATCCGTCCGCCTTCCGCACCGCCACCTCGATTTGTATCGATTCGCCTACGGATTCACCTAAGAGCTTTTCCCATTTATCCATCGGGATTTGGAACGTATTCGCCTGATAGGGCACCTCAAAACTTTGCTCACCGGAGGAAAAACGGGCGATGGCCTCGTCCACTTCCTCTTGCAAACCAAAGCAGAGCGGAGCGATACGCGGTGGGATTGTTACTTCCACATAATCAGGATATATCGATGGATACGCGTCTATCTGCTTATCGATTTTCGGAAAGTGGTTTGTGCACGCTCCCAAACATAACCAGGCCATACAAAGAATATAGGCATAAACCGGTTTCTTTATCGTTATATTTCTTTCCATTTTCAATTGAACATTACGTAAAACCAATAAGTCTCGCCATACGAGCGACGGAGCAAATTCGCCACGCCACGGTCTCCCCGACTGGCTAATATCTGGCGTTTGAAGTCCTTATACCGGGAAATGACTTCGGGTTGTACGCCATACGTATCCCATTTTGTGCTATCCTTCTCGAAGGCAACAATAAGCGCCTCCTGGTAGCGCACCGGAAGTGTGGGCAAAGCACTCGTTCCCCGGTATTCATCCATCAAGGAAACGAACCGCCCCAAGTCCTTGGCCAAGAGATAATATCCTGCCAAATATTGGAAGGCCGTCTGTGCTTTTTCTGGATTTGCCTGAATCGGATTGATCAAAGCCATCACAAATTCATTACCTGAAGTAATCATCTGTGAAGTATCTGCGGGCGAAGGTAAAAGGGCACGCCTTAATCCTAACTCCGCATCGGCCTCTACTTTGGCATCATTATAGAGGAAAGGACGTTGCGACTCCGCCCATTCGCGATAAACGGGCGATTGCTCCAATAGGTGCAAATACTTATCGGCCACAGGGTAAGCACCGAAGATGAGATTCGTCTTCACCAAGCGTTGGATCATCCGGACGTTATGGCTTCCGTGCGCTGAGACATCGCCCTCGAACGCCATCCGTTGGGAAAGCGAAATATTGCCACACGTATAAAAGAGGTCGCTCAAAAGGACCGACAACGCCTCCGTGCGATTCCAAGGCACGCCCAAACCTTTCTCCGAACGGATATCAAAGCGGAAAAGGTCGTCCGCCAACCGTCCTTCTTCGGCCAATGCCCGGCTGAGGAGCGTCATGTAAAGATAGTTTGTCAAGCGTCCATCGCAATCTTGGATGATCTGATTCCATTGTTCGGTACGCGAATAATAGTCCAATTTCATATATGCCAACGTCTTCCAATCGCCATACTTGCTTACGCCCCAATAGGCAACCCAGACGAGGAGAAGGCATTCCGCAATCCATACGCCCGTCCGCACCCGGCCTTTCAACGTCCAACTCAGCTTTCCGCCCAGCCATCCGGCGAGCGTCAAAGCCAGCACGATCCACCACGCGGCGTACACCACCGGAGGCACTTCGAGCTTCGGCATATAATAATGTATAGGCAAGAAGGCTTTCCCCAATGAATCCGACCAGCCCATCCGATAGATTCCATATCCGATCACGAAGGCGACAAGAGGATAAACGAACGCTATCCGCCAGGCGCCCCTCTCCTTTCGCGCGATTTCATAGAAGAAGAGCAGAAGGGCAAGCGAAGCAAAGGCCGCTCCTCCCATCCAAGCCAATAATCCGATACTCACGATGCCAACAAGCACACGTCCGACCAGCGGCTTTATATAGGTATAGCCTAATGCCATCCCGAGGCAAAAAAGGTAAGCCATGCTTCCCGCCGAGTTATAATTGAAATCCAACGACGCCCAGCATAAAGCCAAAACTGGCAACCATCCCAAGAAAGCCATATAACCCGAACCGGACATGCGCCTCAACCACGCCCCCGTAAGGCAAGCCGCCAGGAGCACGACAAGGGTTGTAAGCAAAGCCCCCATATAAGGATAGGCGAAAAATTGCACACAAGCCTCCGCGCACCATTCGCACACGCCGCCCATCTGGCTCGCTTTCTCTATCCAATATGTCTTGGAAAGCAAAAACAACTGGCTTTGTTCGACGTAAAAGAAGTAATACGCAAAGTAGCTTTGCAAGAAGACATACAAAGCAATGCCCAACAATCCGGAGAAGATATAAAACTGCTTTCTCATCACCCGTACGGATTTATTTCTTAAAGACCAAATACACCGCCGCCACGAGGAAAAGGAACGCCAAGGCATGATTCCATTTCAACGTTTCTCCCTTGAAGGCCAACGAACTGAAAACGACAAAGACCACCAACGTGATGACCTCTTGGATCACTTTCAATTGGATCAGGCTGAACGGCCCGCCATTATCCCGAAACCCTAACCGATTGGCCGGTACTTGGAAACAATATTCGAAGAAAGCCAATACCCAACTAAATACAATCACACCAATCACGGGCAAATGTTCGAACCAACTGAATTGTTGCTTCAATTTCAGGTGCCCATACCAGGCGCAGGTCATGAAGATGTTCGATACGATCAACATCAGTATCGTGTAAAATCCTTGTTGCATGCTATACTTTTTTACATTTTTACTTTCGGAGGCAAATAATCCGTTTGGATATTCGTCATGCTATTCCATAGGCTATGGCGCACGTCGGGCTGGATGGTTTCCAGCTCGCGGAAGATGCGTTTGATGGATGTCCGACTGGAGGCAGTCTCGTAAGGGCAATTCTTCACCTGCTTCCGATAATGCCGAAGCCGGGCAAGCGTGGCCAATTCCGACTCTGCAATGAGGCAAAGCGGACGGACAATCTCCATGTCGAACTTCGTCATCCGGAGTTTCGGCGGCATGGTGCTGAACGATCCTTGGTGGGTAAGGTTCAAAAGCAGTGTCTCCAAGATGTCGTCTTGATGGTGTCCTAAGGCAATCTTCCGGCATCCAATACCCTTCGCAATCTCAAAGAGCGTTTTGCGTCGCATCCACGAACAGAGGAAACAAGGGGTATGACGGGTATCGGTCGAAGGGTCGAACTCCGTCTCCTTCACGATGAGCGGAACGCCGTATGCCTCGCACACCTCCCGAAGATACGCCTCATCTGACTCGTAAGGAATATTCCGCATCCGCACATGTGCCGCCACGAGCGTAAACTTCGGGCGAAAAATACGCATCCGCCGGCCGAGCAATTCCACCAAGGCGAGCGAATCCTTGCCGCCCGACAAGCCCACCAGCAACTTGTCACCGTCCGCAATCAATTCGTATGCACGCATCGCCCGGACGACTTTCCCGTCCAATCGCCGAAGCAGCAATTCCTCTTCCGTCTTCTGTGCCATATATCCTTTTGAAATAACGGCGCAAAATTACGAATTATGAATTGAAAATGGAAAGAGGTTGGATTGAAAATTCTCCGATACAATCATCTGGACACTCATTTTCAACTATCAATGCGCTACAACCAACGGTTGCATTTTGTGTCGTTCGGCTTGGATAAAAGCTTCCGCATCGCGCTCGAACTCTTCCCGCCGAGGGCTACCTTTCGGGCCATATTGGACGTCCAGCAATTCATCGAACGTACGGCATCCTTTGATTGACTTTTTTGTTTTCTCGTTCATATCTCAAATGTTTGTTGTTTATCTTCAATGGCTTTCAAGATTTTGTTATCAATTCCTTTATTGATGCCTACAACCCTCCCCGTTTATAACTACGTTTACTTTCAATCAACTATTATAAAAAAGAAGAAAGAAAGGCACGGAGTTTTTCCCTTATCGCTTCCTCCGTGCCTTCTTTCAGAATTCCTTTTATTCCGTAATCACCGAGAATTCGGCAATACCCGTTTGTTTTACATCGTCTACATTGCGTACAGATACCAATTTCAGCTCCTTGCCTTTTACGGGGGCAAAGCGGATTTCCTGCTCTATCGGGTTGGCTTTGATGTTCGAGAACTCGCCACTGGCCACTTGCTTACCATCTACGTAGAAACGATAGCTGGAAATGATGCCCGATGCCCAACGGTTTTGGTCGGGCGTATAAAGGAATCCGGAAATGGTTTGCGGTTCATTCAACCGGATCGTCAGCTCACGCTCGCCCTTCGGCAAGTAATAAACCGTATAGCCATTGCCATCGAAGAGAACCTTTGCCTTCTCGTCGGCCACTTGGTAGGAGGTGTTCGAGATGTCGAAGCGCTGGGTCGTCACGGGGCTATACTTGTCGAACGTCGCATCGTAGGCCACAGCCTTTACGGTGCCCTTTTGGTTGAGCACGAAGGGTTGCTCATAGCGCGTAGAAGCCTTCGTAGGTTCAGAGCCATCAAGCGTATAATAGATTTCCGAACCTTGGTCGCCCGCCTGGATGAGGACTTCATCCTTCTCGTTGCGTGCGATTTGCGGTTCCGTCAACAAGGCCGGGGCAAGGAAAGCTTCTACATTATTAATACAAAGCGGACCGCGGGCGTCGAGGAAGTTCACCCGTAGTTTCTCGGCATGAACCGTCTGGAAGCGGACGATACGCTTGTAACCTACCGTCGTGGTCGAATCCACCGGCTGGACGGGCTTCCATTGTCCGTCTTGTTGATATTCGATCGTAAAGGAACGCACGCGCTGGCCCAGCGGAATGTACTCCTGTATCATCAGGCGGTTTACGTCGGTCGCGCTCGGAAGCGTAAAGGTAAGCGAGCCTTTCGTCACGCCATCCTTCGTCGCCCAATAGGTATCCCAATCGCCATCCGTCACTTTCGAAGCCGAGAAATTCCGTCCTCGCGTATTGTCGGCTTCCACGTAAGCGCCGGCCAAGAGGTTTGTCTTCAAGTCGTTTTGAATCGTTTGATGCCATTCGACGGCGCGGATCGAATCGCTCGGCGCAATCTTTCCGTTCAGTGCCACCGGGAAGTTGAGCAGGAAGTTCGCATTATGCCCTACGCTCCGGTAATACAAATCCACCAGGTGCGGGAGTGATTTCAAGAGATGGTCTTCCCGCTTGTGGTAGAACCAGCCCGGACGGATCGACACATCGCACTCGCCACCCAGCCATTTCTTGCCATTCTCATCTCCGTACACGCTATTGCGGTAATTGCCCACGGCAGGTTCCGTATCGAAGAGGCTCCATTGCGTCGCGCCAGCCCATCCCTCTTCGTTGCCAATCCAGCGGATATCGGGCACCGTCCCGCCGAATATCATCGCTTGCGGGTGTTTGGCCTTTATCTTTTCGCGGGCCTCTTCATATTTATAATAGGTCTTCGCATCGATAGAGCGCGTCTCGCGGGCACCGCCATAATAGCCATCGCCCCCATTCGCCCCATCGAACCAATATTCGAACAACGGCCCGTAGTTGCTAATCAACTCTTCCATCTGCGCATGGAACTTCTCTACATAACCCGGCTCGCCGTAGTTCTCGCTATTGCGGTCCCAAGGCGAAAGGTAAATACCGAACTTCAGCCCATATTTATGGCAAGCATCCGAAAGGTCGCGCACCATATCGCCCTTTCCATCCTTCCAGGGAGAATTCTTTACAGAATACTCCGTCGTAGCCGTAGGCCAAAGGCAGAAGCCGTCGTGGTGCTTGGCGGTCAGGATGACACCCTTCAGTCCGGCCGCCTTAATCGTACGAACCCATTGTTCGCAATCGAGGTCGGTCGGGTTGAATGTCGAAGCCGGCGTATCGCCATAACCCCATTCCAAATCGTTGAACGTATTCAGTCCGAAATGCACGAACGCATACGTCTCCAGTTTATGCCATTCCACCTGCTCGGGCGTAGGCACGGGCAAAACCGGTGCGGGAGCTTCCGCCTCTTGGCAAGAAGTCAGACCGAATGCGGCCAAGCATGCTCCCGAAAGTAACAAATAATGAATCGATTTCATACCAGTTGTAATTATGTTAGCATTCTTTTCTACAAAGGTAAGGATAATGTGCGAAGATAAAGCGAAAAAACGGGAGCTTTTTCTTACCAAACTACTCGATTTTTTCGACCCATTGGATTCACTTCAAATGCTATATCCCGTCCAAACTTAGAAAACATCCGAACAATTCTCTATCTTTAGGCTAAAGATATATATCTGCAACCTAAAGATACGTATCTGCAGCTTAAAGATATGTATCTTTAGCCTAAAGATAGAGAATTTCCCGAATGTTCGGAACTTTTCCTCTGCTATCCCACCATTTTTTAGAAAATATGTTTGAAGTTACCCATAAAGAACCTTCAAGATGCCAAATTGGCACCTTGAACAAAGGTCGAGGTTCTAATTTCAAGATACTGCGAAGCCAAATAAAAAATCTGCGGTCATCTGCGCTTTAGTCTGCGTTCTGCGTGCCCTTAATACCGCGTAGCCAAATAAAAATCCGTGGTCATCTGTCCAATCTGTCTCATCTGTGTGCCATAATACCGCGAAGCCAAATAAAAAATCTGCGGTCTGTGTGCCATGCTACGTGCAAAATCGATTTCATCCTCCAAAACCGGGTGTTTCGTTCAGAAATCCCCGCCTTTCGGATAAGTTGATGAATTTTTTCTCGTTTTTTGCTTGCACATTCATTTTTACTCCTTACCTTTGCATCGATTCCGCATCGGAGAGCGTTCCGGCTAAGGGAATCATAAGAAATACTGACAAGCATTTTACGAAGATTATTCCTAAATTGAAAATCTGGAAAATTTTTAAACTCGATGGAATGATGGACAGTAAATGCTTGCGTTTAATATGAGTTTCACAAAAGATTTCCTACTCGTATACCTATATATTAAGGTGTAGTTTGAGGGAGTCTTATAGATGACCGTATAAACGCGGGCTTTGTTCTATTATTGTCGAGTGGGCTATTCCAGATGCCTCAATTTAGATAATAGATAACGAGCCCGCGTTTTTTTATGCTTTGTTCATAACATCACGTGGACGTTGCCAAGTCTCCGTAAAATCTAATTTGAATAGAAATAGATTTTAAACTCAATTTTATTAACAATTAAATTTTTAGTTATGAACAAAAAAGTACTTACGCTTTGCGCGGGCTTCTTGCTCGCGGGTAGCTCGGTTGCTTGGGGACAAAATCCTTATGATGCGTCAGTCTCTGCTGGAGTTTCGTCTAGTGTGGTGAATGACTTGTATAAGATTAACCAGGTGACAGATGCTTTCAACCAATTTTATAAGGATGGAAGCAGCATGACAAGCAAATCTGCATTTCCTAATGTTTCTCCGTTTGCTATTACTAATGCAAATGGTGCGAAACCTATTCAGGCTTTGGAATATGCAGGTACAAATAAGGCTGAAGACAAGTATTTTCAATTTGTTGTTAGTGAAACAGATGATAGTGACAATGCCGTAGCTAAACACGTATTGACTATGGTATTTGTAGACGGTCAATACAAAGTACAGATTGAAAATGTAGAAAATGCAAACTTCTCAGACAATCCAGTTAAGTTGGATCGTACATTGTGGAAGGTAACAGCTTATAAAGATGCTGCCGGAACAACATTGTATTACGAATTGCAGAACAAAGCTACAGATGCTATTCTTCAGTTGTCTACTACTCCGATTTCGCCCGTAAATGACAATGATTTTTATGAAGTTGGTTTGAATATTGTTGCTGGTCAGACAGATTGGCGTTGGGCTAAGGGTGAAACTGCATCTCAGAATTCTGTAGTGAAAAATGAAGCTGGAGCAAACCAAGCTGTTTTGGTAGATGCTTTGACTGCTCAGTTTACAAATGGAGTTACTTTGTACTTGGCGCAAAAGAAGGTTGATAATAAAATTTCTTTAGGTG
Organism: uncultured Parabacteroides sp.; assembly: GCA_944325335.1. Lineage (GTDB taxonomy): Bacteria > Bacteroidota > Bacteroidia > Bacteroidales > Tannerellaceae > Parabacteroides. The sequence goes on from CALUZR010000034.1 coordinate 20,770, forward strand.
CTATCGTAGGTAATAGCAATAGTTCATTTACAAGTGAGACTATTACTTATGCGGATGAGTCTGAGGCTACATTTACTCCGATCAAATTCGAAGCATGGGAAGCCAATCCAATCTTGTTAACAGCAGAACAAATCAATGCAGAATTAGGTAATGATTTGTATGATGATGGCAAGAGCGATGGTCAGTTCAAGTTTACATTTGACCCGGATGTTGTAGGTAATACAAATGTAATGACAGCTTCTGACTTCGTTGCAGTAGCTCCGTTAACAGGAAATACTCGTAAGCCGGGTGATGCTGCAGATCATTTTGTTCGTTTCCAAAAGAAGAACACAAATGAATTCTTGATGGTCGATACGACTTACTATAATGAAGCTGCTCAAGATCGTTATGAATTGCAGATGGCTGTTCGTGAGATTACTTTCCCGCGTTATGCTGTTATCACAGATAATAATGGTGATATAGACGCCATTGCAAAGTTGGAAAGTGCTGGTACTGCTTATACCACAACAACAGCAAGAGATTATGTGACAAATCCGTTGTATTCTGTAGCTGCTTACACGCAAATGAAGCGTCAGTCTAACTTCTTGCCGGTATTCTATCCTGCTACATCTTCTTTGAAGTTGCAAGCAGAAATGATCTACAAGAAATCTAAGACAGATGAACCTTGGTGGATGCAGGTAAAGAAAGATATCAGAACAACTGATGGTGTATTGATTCCTGCTAATTATTATATAGATGGTAGCATCAATCCATTAGCTACTGGCACAAATGGAAGAATCAATGCCGTAGGTTACTATTTTGCAGCGAATGCAGTGTCTACTCTTTCTACGACGGATCAAGTACAAAAGTTGTCATACGATAATAAGTATCAGATACCTGATGTTTCTAATCAACAAGACAATAAGTATAAAGTACAGGGTTATTCTGCAACTAAGTCTTATTGGGCTGCTATTCCGACATTAAATGTAGAGATAACAAACACAATTCACAAAGTGTCTAGCATTAATGGTAATAGCAAGGATATGCATGTGATAGATCCGACATCTGCAAATCAAACAGAAAGTTACAGTTCTACAAATAAGACACAGATAATTCCGTCTGTCAACTTCTTGAAATCGAACAGTAACGTTGTTAAGTTGGTAACATTATCAAGCAACGAAAAATTCTTGTCTGCAGATATTGCTGATCCGAACGATAAGGTTTACAACGGTTTGTTAACGAATATCTCATTGGCAGGTTTGCGTCAGAATTCGCAATTGTCTGAAGTAGTTGATATCCAAGAAGGCTTCTACTATATCCAGAATGCAAACAAGAAAGCTTCTCAGTTGAACAAGTATAACGATTATCGTTACGAAGACTTGGCTGCTACGAATGCTATGTTTACTTACTGGAATAATGTAACAGAAGAATGGGATCGTGGTGTTTCTGACTTCGATCAGAATCAAGATGGTTCGTTGGATGGCTTGAGAAATGTAAGCAACGCAGAAAAGGATAATGAAGGTATCCATGTAGATTCTCACAAGAATATTGATAGAGCTAACATTGGTAACTTGGTTTACTCTTCTGAAAAACTGACTATTCCTTCGGCTCAATGGTATATCAAAGGTAATGGCGATCATTACACAATGATTAACCGTGAATCTGGTCGTCAGTGGGGCACTGAATACTGGTGGAAGACAAACGAAGAAGATGTTTATGTAAATCAAGCTACATATACAGATGCTGCTGGTATGTTGCAGACTTACCGCGACACAATCCGTTTGACTCCGGTTCCTGCTGCTGAATTGACAGACAAGCACCTGGGTTATCTGAACTTGACACAAGAAGAGGCTTTGGCTGATACGACAACTTATACGGTCGGTATGGCAAGCTTAGGCGAAGTTCGCTTCTCTTTGTCTGAAGTAGACGGCGTATTGACAATGGTTCAAGATGCTCAAGGTAGCTATAAACTGGAAAGAGCATTGATTACAGATACAGATCCGTATGTAAGCGGCAATGCAGCTAAGAAGACTACGGATGAATTAATCTATGGTTTTGCTCCGACAGTAAATGGTAAGATTGATTCTTCGAAGATGTTGGAACGTGCTAAATACTACATCTACAAGGATGAAGTAAGCGCAAATAGCGGTATCGAACCGACAAGTATCAAGACTCGTAATTATATTACTTTGTCTGAAGGCGAATATCGTTTGACTCCGGTTAAAGTTCAATTCGACGATAACCTGTACTCAATGAATACAGAAATCGATGAAGTAGCAAATACAGATGGTGTTAAGGTTCGTCGTGCATTCTATGTAAAACAAATGACTGCTGATCCTAACAAGTTCGTATTGGTTGATCCGGCTGTTGTAACTACTACTCAGAATGGTACTTCAACGAAGACTGCTTACGGTGCTCGTGTATTCGTTAACCAGTTGACTGGCGAATTGCAACCGGGTAGCTTAATCTCTGATGGCTATGCAAACAGCTTTGCAAATAGTATCTTAGACTTTGATAAAGTAGGCAAGCAGAACTACGCAGACATCCGTGCAATCGGTGCAGACCGTGACACAGTTGAGTTCTTCGTAGCCAATGCGCCGACTTACAAGTTGGGTGAAAACTCTCAGATCAAGGGTGCGAAGGTTGGTTTGTTAGACTTGCGTGCTGAAAACGCTGACATCAACACCGCTATCTTCGTCGATACAGCTAACGTAAACAACGCCGCTTGCCCGCGCTTCTTGCTCGGTGTACGTGACTACGACAAGTATGAAACTTCTAACTTGGATCATCACAACCGCCACTTGTGGACAAAGGCTGCTTACTTGGTGAACTTGAAGGATTCTGTAGATGTAAATCCGGCTTACTATTACCGCAACATCGACCAGAACGCTACAACTTACTATCGCTTAGGCTTCTTAGACGGTACGCACAAAGGCACTACGTTGACTTTGGACAACGGCACGAAGTTCGAATTGAGCGACGAAGCACTGGGCGAAAACGGTTTGAATATCGCTACATTCGCATTTCGCTACTGCGATACTTCTCGTGAAAACTTCTATATCGAAACGATGTACGACGACAACACAAGAGGTTGGATCTGCATCCACAACGGTGTAGCTGCTGTAACGAAGAATATCCAGGAAGCTGAAGTATTCTCGATGGCTCAGAACGATAACATCGCTACTTCAAACGAAGCTATCTCGGCTGAAGAAGGTGCAGTAAGCGTAGTAGCTACTGACGGTGCAGTTATCGTGAAGGGTGCTGAAGGCAAGAACGTAGTGATTGCTACTATCCTCGGTAAGGTAGTTGCTAATGAAACTATCAACTCAGACAACGAAACGATCGCAGTTCCGGCTGGTATCGCAGTGGTATCGGTAGACGGCGAAAGCTTCAAGGTAGTAGTGAAATAAATGAAGGACTAAGAATGAAGAGGTAAGAATGAAGAATGAAGAATTGGAGGGCAACCAAAGATTCTTCATTCCTAATTCTTCATTCTTCATTAAAATAAAGGTCTGCCTTTCAATCGGCAACGATTGACGACCCAGTACTCCGCGAGGACGAACGGCAGATGTTCATAAACATTAGTATTAATAATGTAAAGAAAAAAGTTCTATTCTAACGCGCTCCCTTCTGCGAAGACCGGGGCGCACAAATCACAAAAGGCCTCTCTCCGAACAAACGAGAGGGGCTTTTTTAGTAAAAACGCGGCCTTTGGCTGCCCCAAATTAGGGAAAGATGCTTTCCCAAAACCGGGCGGACAGGTTGCACAAAAAACGAGATTAACAAACAGAGTAAAAACTATTAAACATATCATGATATGAAACAACGATTACTTTTATGCCTGCTGATGCTGATGGTGTCGGTGGGTGTTTCGTGGGCGCAGTCCATTAAGGTTACACCGAACGGGACGAAGCCGACGACGATTACCTGCACGGGATCGACTCCGACGGCCAGTCCTACAACGGGCGTGACGATTACGGGGAACGTTGTCAAGATTGATGTTAGCGTGACAACTGAGGTGATGATTTCGACTCCGATGGTAACGGGCTTTACAGTAGATGGTAATTTTGATAAAGTAGAGGTCGATGGGCAAAGTTTGGCTACGAGCTTAAGTTTTGCACCAAACAATTACTGCCAGGATTTGACTGTTTCCGGTTCCGGCTTTAAGACACTTACGTTGACAGGGCTGGGCTTGGAAACATTAACTGTTACTGGGGCTACGAATTTGGAGACCTTGAATGCTTCAGATAATCATTTGACGAACATAAGCAGCCTGTTGGCAACCACATTAAAGGACTTAAATCTGTCTAAAAACAATCTTTCAGGTATAAAGGATTTTTCTTCATTGACATCTTTAAAGACTTTAAACGTATCAGAGAATCAATTGACAGATGGTCTTAAGATTCCAAGTGGTTTGACAAGTTTGGACGTCAGCAAGAACAATATTCAGGGCACGATTGCTAATGCACCGACAAATACGAAATATGATACGCAAATAATAGATGGTAGTTCTATCACTTCTGTTATAGCGAATAAGGGTTTCCGTGTTTCTGAAATAGCTAAAACTGCGTTGTCTCTGACTTCTGTAGATGCCAGCAAATTATCTGCTATTTCATGGAAGAAATTAAATGGGACAGAGTATGATTCAACAACAGAAGCAGATCAACAAGATACTTATAAAGATGAGTATCGTTTCCATGATGCTGCAGGTTATTATGTAGATGGCACGTATGCCGTTACGTTTACCTATGATGGTCGCACGTATGAAGTACAAGGTTTGAAGGTGACTCCGGCGGAATTTACCTTGAAGGCGGAGGTTCCTGCCAATGCTACAGCGTTTACTGCGAATGGAAATGCATTGGCAAGCGGTGTGAAGGTAAAGCAGGACGAGGATGTGACGTTTGCTGTAACGGTGGATGCGGGCTATAATGCCGATGCAACAGTTTATGAGGTAGAAAACATGGTGCCGACGAACAGCGACGCGACGGCTCCTTATGTGGGTAAGACATATCAATTCAAGGTAAGAGGTAAATATGCAAGCGAATCTACTTCTGCCGAACCGAAGATTAAGGCGACGGTAAAAGGTTATGAGCATAAGGTACAATATGAAAACACGTTGCAGGATGGCGGTTCGTTTACGGTAGAGAAAGAAGTTGGAGGCGTTACTTCGCCTTTGAAGGCTGGCGGTATCATTACAACAGGCGACAAGCTGGTCATTAAGATTAAACCGGAGACAGGCTATGAGGATGACTTCAAGCTGACGATTAATAATACGGACAAAACGTCCAGCGTAGTGAAAGACGATAAGACGGATAACTTTGTTTATTCGGAAGTAATGAATGAAACCTCTTATGCAGGAACGACGACGATCAATATCGTGGTTACATTCAAGAAGACAAACGTACAGCTGACCGCGATTGTGGATGGTAAGACCGTGGATTCGAATATGGACGGTTACTTGAAGGATAAGAAGATCCTTATTGCCGGGCAGGATGGAAGCCAGACCGAATTGTCGAACAATCAGATAAGCCTGGCACCGAATACCTCTTACCAAGCTATTTTCGAACTGGGCGAATTTGATAATAATGTATACCGCTTGCAAGACATCACTATCAACGGTGGTAAGAAAGGTACGCTGAATGAAGATTTGCAAGATAATGGCAATATGAAATATACCGTGGCTTTCTCGGTCGAAACTTCAGACGTGACTTTGTCTATTACGACGAAGAAGTTGAAAGAGGTGACGATCAATGCGGCTTCAGGTCAAGAGTTGGTATATACAGGCCAAGCCAATCCGATTCAGTTCACAACTACTCCGGCTGGATTGGAGAAGAACGTGAAGATTACTTATTATGATACGAACTCTACGCCAGAAAAGAATTTAGGCGAACAGGCTCCGGTAAATGCAGGTAACTATAAGGCCAAATTGGAATATAAGGAAGATGGTTCTTATACTGGCAAAGCTACTAATGGCATTCCGTTTGAAATCGTAAAAGCAGACTTGAGCATCGAAACGTTGCCGACGGTAACAGTAGGTCGCGATGGCAAGTATGTGATTGAAGGCGGCAAAATCGTATTTGGCAGTACGGAAATTGAAGGTACTTGGCAAGCTAATTCGGATGGTTCTCCAATAAACGAACCAGATGCAGCGAATAAAGGCAAGTCCCATACGGAATGGGTGAAGTTTACGCCTAATAATGCAACCGATAAAGCTAACTTCACTGAAACGAAAGCGCAAGTGAAGGTAATTGTCAACGGACAAGCCTTGACAGAATATTCGTTTGGCGTAGATGGTACATTGCCCTCTGGCTATGCGTTGACTTGGTATAATGGGAAGAAAGAAGTGAATCCGGCCACGGATAAATTCCCCGAAGGAACTACATTGACAGCAGTTCTTACGTATCCGAAGGGTACAAAGAATGTGGATTTCAAAGCTACTTCGCAGAATGCCAAGAGCACGGTAACGAAAGATAATACAGCATCGACAGACGGACATGCCGTATATACTATTAAGCTGAACGAGAACACGAAGTTTGTCGTAACGGCTGATGCAGGAAAACAATATACGGTGAAATTCAACAAAATAGATGAGGATTATACGGGCGAACCGCAGGCTTATGATATAGATGAAATCACCATTTATGATGCAGATGAAGTAGACGTAACTTCTACCATGCTGAGTAAAGCGGAGATTTCGTATAAAGGCGTAGAAGGCGAACCGATTGATGCTGGCACTTATACAGTGGTGGTAACGATTCCGGCAGATGCGACAACGGGCTATGTAGAAACGATTGCGGAAGAAGCCGTATTTACTATTGACCCAATTCCAGCAGTTGTGGATAAATGGCCGATTGCTTCTGTGATTGCCAAAGGCGTTGAACTGGTTAATTCGGAACTGACGGAAGGCGTTTCCCGCATTCCGGGTAAGTTTGAATGGAAGAATACGGCAAAGACATTCAATAAAGCAGGCGAATATAAGGAGGTTGTTACCTTTACGCCGGATCCAGCATATCAGAAGAACTATACTTCGATCGAAACACCGGTCGGTACGTCGGATACCAGTGGTGAAGGAGAAGATAAAGATGATCATCGTGTAACGGTTCGTGTAAGCGATGAGCAAATCGTAATGTTCGTTCAACCGGCAGAAGGTCTCTTGGTGGTAACGAATGAAGCAGGTGAGACGTTGAAAACAGGCGATCCGATTTCGAAAGGTCAAGTATTGCGTATTACGGCTTCTCCGTATAGCAACTTCGAATTGGCAAGCCTGACGGTAAATGGGCAGTCTTGTTCTGGCACTTATACGGTAGGTGATGTTTCGATTACGGTGAAGGCAACTTTCTCGGTAAAACAACCCGAAGCCCCAGATCCAGAAATCGACCCGAACACCCAATACATCGTCACACTTCCGGGTGCGAATGATGTGCGCGGCGCGATCATCAACAATCCGGGTAAGAATGGGGTGAAATTCAACCAGCCGTTCTCGTTCTCGATTTCTACGTTGGCGGCTGATGCGAAGAACTTGGTAGTGAAGGCGAACGGGGTGACGTTGACACCAACTTCGGCAGGCACGTACCGCCTTGCCTCCGTAACGGGCAATACGACCGTAACCGTTTCCCTCGCGAACCCGACCGAGCTGAAAGTCAACATTCCACGCGAATATAAGAACGCGAAGGATTATTTGGTAGGCAAGGTGCAGGTGGAAGATCCGGCCGATGGCAAGTGCTATTATGGCGACCAGATTACCTTGGTGGCTTATCCCGAGAGCGGCGTTTCGTTCACGCGTTGGAGCGATGGCAACCGGGAGCAATTGCGCGAAATGACCGTGACGAAGGATTTGACGTTGAAGGCGGAATTCTCGGGCACACCGACCGGCATCGAGGATATCGAATCAGCTGGTATCTACGCCGGTAACGGTTATATCCAGGTGAAGAACGTGGCGAATGCGGACTTGACGGTGGTAAGCATCAGCGGCCGTATCCAGACGCGGCAACACCTCGACGGCGACGTGCAAGTGCGCGTACCGGCTGGCGTCTATGTCGTTGTCTTAGAGAGCGGCAAGGACGTGAAGCGTGTGAAAGTAATCGTGCGTTGATAGCATGATAGAATAGATTGGGCGGGAGGAAGCCTTCGGGACGTTCCTTCCGCCTTTCTTTTATAGAACGGACGGCCGTCTGTCCCCTTCCCTATCCATCGTTAGTATTCAACTATGAATATTTTATTATTCCAGTATAGATATTTACTTATTCAACTATGAATATTTTCCTATTCAACTATGGATATTGAGCGTCACTAGTCCGTAAGATAAAGGCTCTTCCGGCTTGCACGGAATCCGCCATCAAGCCATCCTCCGGCAAGGGCACAAAAAAACCAGCGTCCCGAATGTACGGAAACGCTGGGTTTTATGATGAGGAGAGGAAGTGTGGTTTACTTTCCTTCTACCATTTCGATTACGGCGTCGATAGCGGCCGAGATACCTTCGGTATTCTTACCGCCGGCTGTGGCAAAATGAGGTTGACCGCCTCCACCGCCTTGGATGCACTTCGCGGCCTCGCGTACCAACTTCGCCGCATTCAAGCCTTCGGCCATGAGTGGTTCGGTCAGGAAGACGATGAGCGATGCCTTGTCGCCGTCTTGGAAACCTGCCACGAAACAGATCTTCGCGTCTACCGGAAGTTCACCTTTGAGTTGGAAAGCCATGTTCTTGATGTTTTCCATACGTCCGTTGCCGCCCTTGAGGATTAAGAACTTCACGCCATTACGTTCAATCGCGTTATCGAGGATGCTCTTCTTCAAGCGTTGGAGACGTTCTTTGACGTAGCCTTCTACCTCCTTCTTCAATTCCGTATTCTCTTCGATAGACTTGCGGATGGTTTGCGCCAGGTTCGGGACGTTGTTGAACATCGCGCTCAATTCGTGCAACGTATCTTGGAGGTGATAATTGAATGCCTCTGCCCCTTCCGCCGTCACGGCCTCGATACGACGTACACCAGCCGCTACGGAGCTTTCCGATACGATGCGCAACGAACCAATCATACCGGTCGACGGGATATGCGTACCACCGCACAACTCGATCGAGGTACCATACTTCACCACACGCACATCGTCGCCATACTTCTCGCCAAACAACGCCATTGCACCCAACTCTTTCGCTTGGGCAATCGGCATGTGGCGATGCTCTTCCAACTTATAATCGGCACGGATCTTCTCGCCTACCAAACGCTCTACGCGGCGAAGTTCTTCGTCTGTGACCTTTTGGAAGTGAGAGAAGTCGAAACGCAACGCTTCGGGCGATACGTACGAACCTTTCTGTTCGACGTGCTTGCCCAACACTTCGCGCAACGCCTCGTGGAGCAAGTGCGTAGCCGAGTGATTGCATTCGGTTTGGATACGTTTCTTTTCATCAATCTTCGCCGTAAAGACAGCCGTGACATCGCTGGGCAACTTCTCGACCAGGTGAATCGGCAAGTTGTTCTCGCGTTTGGTATCGATGATGGCAATCTTCTCCGCACCGTTCAACAACCAACCCGTATCGCCGACCTGTCCACCCATTTCGGCATAGAACGGTGTCTTGTCCAATACGATTTGATACAGCGTCTTGTTCTTTTGCTTGATCTGGCGGTAACGGAGGATTTCGGCATCGCATTCGAAGACATCATAGCCTACGAACTCCGTCTCGCCCTCTTTCAGCGTCACCCAATCGCCCGTTTCAACGGCTGCCGCATTGCGTGCACGCTCCTTTTGCTTTTGCATTTCAACGTTGAACTCGTCGATATTGACATCCATGCCATGCTCGCGGAGGATCAGCTCGGTCAAATCGAGCGGGAAGCCATACGTATCATACAACGTAAAGGCATCCTGGCCTCGCAACGTCTGGCTGCCTGCCGCCTTGGTCTCTTCCATTTTCTTATCCAAAAGATGGATACCCGTTTCGAGCGTACGGAGAAAAGCCTCTTCCTCTTCCTTAATAACACGTTCGATCAGCGATTGCTGCGCTACCAACTCCGGATAAGCCGCACCCATTTGCTCCGTCAGCACCGGAAGCAAGCGATACATGAACGCCCCTTTCTGCCCTAAGAACGTGTATGCATACCGCACCGCCCGACGCAAGATACGGCGAATCACATATCCCGCCTTCGCGTTTGAAGGCAACTGCCCGTCGGCTATCGAGAAAGCCACCGCACGCAAATGGTCGGCTACGACGCGCATTGCGACATCTACGTCCTCTTCTTTGCCATATTCTTTTCCGGTCAGGTGCGAAATCTCTTGGATAATGGGCTGGAAAATATCCGTATCGTAGTTTGAATGCTTTCCTTGCAAAGCACGCACGAGGCGTTCGAAACCCATACCCGTATCGATTACGTTCATCGAAAGTTTCTCTAGCGAACCGTCGGCCTTGCGGTTGAACTGCATAAAGACGAGGTTCCAGATTTCAATCACTTGCGGATTGTCTTTGTTGACCAACTCGCGGCCGGGCACTTTCGCTTTCTCTTCCGGCGTACGCGAATCGAGGTGGATTTCCGAACAAGGACCGCAAGGACCCGTATCGCCCATTTCCCAGAAGTTATCGTGTTTATTGCCATTGATGATATGGTCGGCCGGGACATGCTTTGCCCAATAACCGGCAGCTTCATCGTCCCGTTCGAGGTTCTCTTCCTTCGAACCTTCGAATACTGTCACATAGAGGTCGGCCGGATCGAGGTGTAATACGTCCACCAAATATTCCCAAGCCATATCGATGGCACCTTCTTTGAAGTAATCACCGAAGCTCCAGTTGCCGAGCATTTCGAACATAGTGTGGTGATACGTATCGTGTCCCACTTCTTCCAAGTCGTTATGCTTTCCGCTCACCCGCAAGCACTTTTGCGAATCGGCACGGCGGCGAGGTTCCGGTTCACGAATACCCAGAATCACATCTTTCCACTGGTTCATACCGGCGTTGGTAAACATCAACGTCGGGTCGCCTTTAATCACCATAGGTGCGGAAGGCACGATAGTGTGTCCTTTCGAAGCAAAGAAAGCTTTGAAAGATTCACGAATTTCGTTTGCTGTCATCATTGTCTTATTATAGTTCTCGTTAATATTCTGAAAAACAATTTGCAAAAGTACAGCAAATTATTATTTTTGCAGCTATTCAGAGCAATAATTATTCGATGAAACTATTTAAAAGTAGAAAAACATACTATCGGTACAATCCGAACACCCTCGACTACGAGCGCGTCTACCCATCGGCTAAAGACCGGATTTTCTCGGTATTACGCCACTTGAGCACGGGGATTGCGTTCGGAATTGCCACCTTTTTCGTGATGATGTACGTCATCGACTCGCCCCGCGAATCGCAGCTCCAAAAAGAGAACCGGCTCCTCCAAACGCAGTATGAAGTGCTCGATTTGCGGCTGAACAACGCGATGGAAATCCTGGACGACATCCAGCAACGGGACGAAAACCTATATCGCGCCATCTTCCAAGCCGAGTCGATTCCGGAATCCATCCGCAAGTCCGGTTTTGGCGGGACAAACCGCTACAAGCAATTGATGGAAGCCTCCAACTCCGAACTGGTAGTTTCGACCACCCGCAAGATGGATATGCTCCGCAAGCAGCTGTACGTGCAATCCAACTCCTTGGAAGAACTTATCGAGATGGGAAAGAACCAGGAAGAGCGCATGAAGTGCATCCCCGCCATCCAACCTATCTCCAATAAGGATTTAAAGCAGACGGCATCGGGCTACGGTATGCGTATCGACCCGATCTACCGTACGCCCCATTTCCATAGCGGTATGGACTTCTCGGCCAAAATAGGGACGGACATTTACGCTACGGGCGATGGGAAAGTGGTTTATTCTGCTTGGAAGCAAGGATACGGTAATTGCGTCATCATCGACCATGGCTATGGTTTTAAAACACTGTATGGACACATGAGCAAATATAAAGTACGGGTGGGGCAACGCGTCACGCGCGGTCAAGTCATCGGCGAGGTAGGCAATACGGGGAAATCCACCGGTCCGCACCTGCATTACGAAGTCATCGTGCGCGGACGCTATGACAATCCGGCAAAATATTATTACATGGACCTTACACCCGAAGAGTACGACCGCATGATCCAGATTGCCGAGAACCACGGACAGGTGATGGATTAGAAAGGAGATTAAGCACAGATGGACGAGAAAAAACTATATTATTCCATCCGGGAAGTTGCCCAGATGTTTAATCTGAACGATTCGACGCTCCGCTACTGGGAGAAAGAGTTTCCCATCATCAACCCACGGAAAAATGAAAAGGGCACACGCTTCTACAAAGAGGAAGACATCGAGGCGGTACGCGTGGTGCATTATTTACTCAAAGAACAGGGATTGACGTTGGCCGGTGCCCGTAAAAAGCTGCGCGAGAACAAAGAAGGCGTCATCCGGCAGGTGGAAATCGTAAACCGGCTGAAGCACATCAAAACGGAATTATTGCAACTCAAAGAAGCATTCGATTTGATTGATTCGCGCGGTTCGGCTCCGGAAACTTAAAAAAGAGCGGCAAACAAGCACGCGGTTCGGCGAAAAAACCGTATCTTCGCCCATTCAAATGAAATTACAAACTATATAATATAAATAGAATCATGGAAATTACAGGAAAAATTATCGCAGTCCTTCCCGAACAAGGAGGCATCAGCAAAGCCGGAAACGAATGGAAAAAGCAAGAGTATGTACTCGAAACGCACGACCAATATCCCAAAAAGATATGTTTCCAAATCTTTGGTGCCGATCGCATTGCCCAAGCTGCCATCCAGCCGGGCGAAGAGCTGACGGTATCGTTCGATATCGATAGCCGAGAATGGCAAGGCCGCTGGTTTACGAGTATTAACGCATGGAAAGTGGAACGTCCCGTCGTAGCGGCTGCTCCCGCCGCTTCCGCAGGCATTACGCCCGAGCAAGTGATGCCGTCTGCACCGGCAGCGCCTGACTTTGGCCCGGCCAATCCGATTGACGACCTGCCTTTCTAATAGCTACGGATTAAAAAGTCAAGCCCGTTCCCCCGAAAGGAAACTGCTGTTTCCTGCCGAGGAAACGGGCGTTTCCTTTCTATGGGACTACAAGAAATTGGGAATCCTCACCAATCAATCGGTTCTTGCCCGGTAGCCAGCAAATAGTCGTTGGTTTTACTAAAAGGTTTGCTGCCGAAAAAACCACGATAGGCGGAAAGTGGCGATGGATGCGCCGAACGGAGCACCAGATTGCACTTCCCATCGATAAACGCCCCTTTCTTTTGCGCATACGCCCCCCACAAGATATATACTAAATGCTGACGCGCTTCAGCCAGGCGGTGGATGACCGCGTCGGTAAATGTCTCCCATCCTTTTCCTTGGTGCGAGCCGGCTTGGTGCGCGCGCACGGTGAGTGTCGCGTTCAAAAGCAGTACGCCCTGGTCTGCCCAGCGTAGGAGGTTGCCACTACGGGGAATTGGCTTGCCTAAATCCGCTTCCAACTCCTTGAATATGTTCTGAAGTGAAGGAGGGTAAGCTGTTCCGTCCTGGACGGAAAAACAAAGCCCGTGCGCTTGCCCGGGTTCGTGGTAAGGGTCTTGCCCCAGGATGACAACTTTCACACGGTTGAACGGGCAATGTGCAAACGCATTAAATATACATGCACCGGGTGGATACACGGTGGCGGTCTGATATTCTTTCCGTACGAAGTCTGTCAGCTCTTTGAAGTAAGGCTTTTCAAATTCGCCGGCCAATTGCTGCTTCCAGCTGGGTTCTATCTTTACGTCCATAGAATGAAGAATTAAGAATGAAGAATAAAGAATCTTTCAAAATGAAGAATGAAGAATTAAGAATGAAGAATTAATCCGAATGGGATTCTTCATTCTTTATTCTTCATTCTACATTAAATCAGGTATATCCCTGCCTCGCGCGCTTCTTTCCGCATCGTTTCCGGCCAGATACTCGATTGGATTTCCCCGATATGCGCTTTTCGAAGGTAGAACATGCACAGGCGGCTCTGTCCGATACCGCCTCCGATGCTTTGAGGCAATTCCCCCTCCAATAAACGCTTATGGAAGAACAGCTCCTTGCGGTCTTCCGTATTCGTAATGGCCAGCTGGCGGAGCAACGCCTCGCGGTCGACGCGGATGCCCATCGACGAGAGCTCAAGCGCATGGCCCAAGACGCTGTTCCATACCAAGAGGTCGCCATTCAGTCCCACGTGCCCGTCGGGCGTGGGCGTCGACCAGTCGTCGTAGTCAGGGGCGCGCCCGTCGTGCTTCTCGCCATTGCTCAGCTTCGCGCCGATGCCAATGATGAAGACCGCCCCATATTCGCGGGTGATCGCGTCTTCCCGCTCTTTGGCCGTAAGGTCCGGGTAGCGCTGCAAGAGTTCTTCCGAATGGATGAAGTAAATCTTCTGTGGAAGCTGCGGCTTGATGGCGGGAAACATCTCGTAGACGAGGTATTCCGTGCGCACCATCGCGGCATAGATGCGTTCCACGATTTCTTTCAAGAAATCCACCGTGCGCTCCTCTGGCTTCATGACGCGCTCCCAGTCCCATTGGTCGACATAAAGCGAATGAAGGTTGTCCAGCTCTTCGTCCGAGCGGATCGCGTTCATATCGGTATAGATGCCGTATCCCTCTTCTATCTGGTAGTCGGCCAGCGTGAGCCGTTTCCACTTGGCCAGCGAATGGACGATCTCCGCCTTCGCGTCGCCTAAATCTTTAATGGGAAACGTCACGGCGCGCTCGACACCGTTTAAATCATCGTTGATACCCATCCCCTTCAGTACGAACAAGGGGGCCGTCACTCGCCGCAACCGCAACTCCGACGAAAGGTTCTGCTGAAAGAAATCCTTGATCGCCTTAATGCCTAACTCCGTCTGGGACAAATTCAACAAGGACTTATACCCAGTAGGTTTAATCAGATAACTCATATTCGTTCTTCTGCTTGTTTTCGTTCTTTATGATAAATGTACGGCAAAGGTAATCATTTTGTCATTGCAGCGCAAAAATTTCTTTCACTTTGTCTACGTAATCCAACTTTTCCCAAGTAAAAAGTTCTACATCACAGGTTACAGGTGCCGGATTGTAACGCGAATTGAATATTTTCTTTATCCAGCGGGGCGCACGGCCCATGTGACCATAGGAAGCGGTCTCGAAGTAGATCGGATTGCGTAGCTTCAAGCGCTCCTCGATGGCTTTCGGGCGCAAGTCGAAAATCTCCCCTACTTTTTGGGCGATCTCGCCGTCGCTCATTTTTACATGTGATTTATCAAATGTATTGACATAAATGTTCATCGGACGGGCCACCCCGATCGCATACGATACTTGCACCAGGATTTCATCTGCCACGCCGGCGGCTACCAGGTTTTTCGCAATGTGGCGGGCGGCATACGCTGCTGAGCGGTCCACTTTCGACGGATCCTTCCCCGAGAACGCGCCTCCGCCATGCGCCCCTTTTCCGCCATACGTATCCACGATGATCTTACGCCCCGTCAGACCCGTGTCTCCATGAGGCCCTCCGATGACGAACTTGCCCGTCGGATTCACGTAGTACTTCGTCTGCTCGTCGAACAAAGCCTGCACTTCCGCCGGATATTTTGCCTTGACCCTCGGGACGAGGATCGTGCGCACATCCTGCTCGATGCGCTTCTGCATCGCTTGGTCTGCCTCCTCCTGCGTAATGCCTTTGGTCGTGATAAATTCGTCATGCTGCGTCGAAACCACGAGGGTATCGATGTGCAGCGGTTTTCCATTGTCTGCATACTCAATCGTCACCTGGCTTTTCGCATCCGGGCGCAAATACGGCATCACGTCCGGTTCCTGCTTCCGGATCGCCGCCAATTCGAGGAGCAAACTATGTGCCAGGTCCAGGGCGAGGGGCATATAGTTGTCCGTCTCGTTTGTCGCATAGCCGAACATCATGCCCTGGTCTCCCGCCCCCTGGTCATACGGATTTTCGCGTTCTACACCACGGTTAATGTCGCCGCTCTGCTCGTGAATGGCCGAGAACACGCCGCACGACTTGGCTTCAAACTGGTACTCGCTTTTCGTGTAGCCGATGCGCTCGATGACGCGCCGCGCCACGTCTTGCACATCTACATACGCTTTCGATTTAACTTCTCCAGCCAAGACGACCTGTCCGGTCGTAACAAGGGTTTCGCAAGCTACTTTAGAGTCTTTGTCATAAGCCAAAAACT
>CALUZR010000035.1 GCA_944325335.1 uncultured Parabacteroides sp.
ATCGTTCGTAATACAGCGAAGACATCGTTCGTAATACAGCGAAGACATCGTTCGTAATACAGCGAAGACATCGTTCGTAATACAGCGAAGACATCGTTCGCAACTAAGCGAAGCCGGTCTTCGTAATACAGCGAAGGCGTCCTTCGCAACGCTTTGCTCCGGACGCCTTTTGTCGGTATGAAAATATTTATGCCTTACTTCTTTTCCAATTCAGCCATCACAGCTTGGTATTCCGCTTCGTCGCGGCACATCTTGTCGTACCAGTTCTTCTTCAGGATCAGACTGGTAATGAGGAGAACAAGGATGCTGGAGACGAGTGGCATGCCGTCTTTAATCACTAAGTACATCGGGATGACAGTCAGGCTCATTTGCCATACGATGCCGATGCAGACGTTGAACATGTCGCGCTTGAAATGGCCATTTGCCTTGACTTGCGGGTATTTGGCCACGACACGTTCATGTACAGGGCGCCAAAAGCCCCAAGGGCGGACGGTGAGGTAGAACCGTTCCAACGTGGCTTCGTCGACGGCCGGCGCGGCGTATGTTCCCACTACGCAACCAATCAAGGAAATGACAAACAAAAGCGGGAAGTAGAACAGCGGCAGTAACGGGGCATTGTGGGCAAAGGCGCCTACCCGCTCCACGAACTGTCCGTCGACCATCGTATAGTGGTCGAACACGAGCGGGCAGACCAGCGAAGCGAGGATACCGGTAATCATGCCCCAGAAATAACCGTTCCCGTTGAAACGCCACCAATGCCACTTCAGCAGGTTGGCGGCGATGTATCCGCCCCACAGCGCGGAGGTAATCCATTGCAAGACAGAGTTGACGCTCTCAACGAAGAAGCCAATTACCACGCTGACCGCCACGACGATGATCGTCACGAGGTGGCTCATGCGGATCATCGTCCGGTCGTCGGCCTGCGGGTTGATGTATTTCTTATAAATGTCGTTCACAATGTAAGCGGGTGCCGCATTGGCCGTAGAGGCAAACGTAGACATAAAGGCCGCCAGCAGCCCGGCCAGCAACAAGCCGCAGACGCCGACCGGAGCGAATTGCGTGATGGCATTGGGCAGAATCAGCTCGAAGTCGATGGTGCCACTGCCCGTCGTCAAGTCCAAATCCGAAAAAAAAGCCAACGCCAAGACAGCAAAACCCATGATCATCAGGTAGCGCGGAATCAGCAGGATGACGGGCACGGAACCACTCATCAAGGCCGCTTCCTTCGCCGTACGGCACGAGAGGATTTTCTGCATGTCGTAGTTCGGAGCCGGCCCGGCCATACTGGCACATACGCCTTTGAAGAGCATCATCATGAGGAAGATACCGAAGAGACCGTACTGGTCGTTCGTGATTTTCTCGTTCACGTCGCTAAAGATATCCGCCCATTGCAGGTTGAGCGTCCAATCGGGCATCAGGCTGTCCCAACCCGCCGGGACGATGGCCGCCAGCGTTTCAGGACTGACTTTCATCATCGCAATCACGGCAATCGTAATACCAGCCACCGTCATAATCGCAAACTGCACCACATCTGTCCACACGATGCTGAACATCCCACCCAAAATGACGTAGACCGTCGCAATGGCGGTGAAGAAGATGCCATACGCATGGGGCACGTATTCCGCCGGAATCTCGAAGGGGACGAATTGGGAAACCACGTTCCAGGGGAAGAAGATCTCCATGAACTTGCCCACGCCAATGAAGCCATAACTCAAGAAGCCGAGCACGCCAATCAAGGCATAGACCACCACAATCGTATGCGAGAGCCGCGCGCCGCGGTCCGTCCCGAAGCGAGTCTGGATCCATTCCGCGCCCGTCAATACGTTCGAACGGCGGAGCCAGACAGAAAGGTAGACCATGAGGAACACTTGGTTGAACACAGGCCAAAGCCAAGGCACCCACGCGCTCTTCAAACCGTAGACGAACGCGAGCGTCACCATCCACATCGTCCCGGAGATATCGAATTGCCCGGAGGCATTCGACAAGCCCAGCATATAGAACGGCAACGACTTTCCGCCCAAGAAGTAGGAATCCATATTCTGCGATGCCCGTTTCTTCAAGATTAGGCCAATCACTACCATACCAATCAGGTAAAGAGCGATAATCAAAATATCTAAGAGTTGTAGTTTCATCTTATTTCGTATCTATTTAGTGCATAAATGTTGCATTCCGGTCTATCAATTCATTAATACGAGCGACCGAAGCCGCTGAGCGCAACCCGTCGGACGGCGTATGCAGGCAATAATCCACCAGCCGCGGAATATCCGAGACCGCCACATGCATCCGCGTATCGCTCGAAGCATAATAGATGTAGACCGTCCCGTCCTCATCGGCAATCCACCCGTTCGAGAAGAGGACGTTCGACACGTCGCCCACACGCTCCTCGCCCTGCGGCGCCAGAAAATAGCCCGCCGGTTGGGCAATGACGCGCGCCGGGTCGTCGAGCGCTGTCATGTAGAGGTAAAGCACGTAGCGCAATCCCGCCGCGCAGCCCCGCACGCCGTGCGCCAAGTGCAGCCAGCC
This sequence comes from uncultured Parabacteroides sp., assembly GCA_944325335.1. Lineage (GTDB taxonomy): Bacteria > Bacteroidota > Bacteroidia > Bacteroidales > Tannerellaceae > Parabacteroides. The sequence continues at coordinate 2,524 of CALUZR010000035.1, forward strand.
TTGCGGCGTCTTGATGGGATGCGGCCCTTCGCCGTTCTTCACCTCTTTAATGGTGTGGTAATAACGGCGGTCTATGATGCGCTCCTCTTTCACTTCGGCCTGGGTCATATCGTCTATCAACGCCCAGCCGATGCCTTCGCCGCCGCCGGCAAGGATGAAATCGTCTTGCGGACGGGTATAGAGCGCGTACTTCCCGCCGACAAACTCCGGATGGAGGACGACGTTGCGCTGCTGGCTCCGGCTTTTCAAATCCGGCAGGCGTTCCCAATGGAGGAAGTCCTTCGTCCGCACGATACCCGTCTTTGCCACGGCCGACGACAAATCGCCCGGCGCCGCCTTCGGGTCGTGCCGCTCACTGCAGAAGAGGCCGTAAATCCAACCATCCTCGTGCGCCGTAAGCCGCATGTCGTAGACGTTCGTCTCCTCCGGGTCGGTGTCCGGCAGGGCGACGGGGCGTTCCCAGAAGCGGAAATTGTCCACCCCGTTCGGACTTTCAGCCACCGCAAAGAAAGACTTGCGGTCCGCACCCTCAACCCGCACCATGAGCAAATACTTCCCATTCCATTTGATGGCGCCCGAGTTCAGGCACGCATTCACGCCGATACGCTCCAGGCAATAAGGGTTCGTCTCCGGATTCAAGTCGTACCGCCAAGCCAGCGGGATGTGTGCCGCCGTCAGCACCGGATAGCGATATCGGCGGACAATACCATTCGTCTCCTCTTCCCATTTATTCGGCCGTTGCAACAACCTCTCTTGTTCCTGTTGCAACGCTTGCAATCTTTGTTCAAATAGTGTATTCATATAATATGTTATCCGTTTTATGCACAGTGTTTATTCATTTTCGGGGTAAAGTGAGATGCGGTTGGCTCGGTGGAAGGCTGGGCTGCCAGATGTCTGCACCTCTACTTCAAACACGACTTCGCCAGTTTGTGCATTGATTTCAATGACACGACCACCATAGCCATTACTCAACGGATTGTTAATACCCGGACAAAACAGACGATTATTTGTCTGTTCCAAATATTGCACGCCAGATACTTGCGTAGAAAAGCAACTACTCCCCCGTTCTTTTCCATATTCCCATACTTGGCGAACCGTCATACGCTGTTCGTCCACTTCGTATTCGACCGCCCGACTATATCTTTCGGCCGACGATTCCAAATTATAAAAACGGCTGAAACCATTGTCAAAACACATGACATGCCCATTCGGCAATTCCACCGGACAATGTACGCCCCAACCCCAATCAAAATCAGGATGCACCTTCGTACCGTTCAATACTTCCGGATCAGTGATGGGTTCGCCGTTTTTATCCAATGGCGTCAATAAATACTTTTCATACGCTTTTCCCCACACATTATGAGGAGCAATTACCCATTTCAGTTTGCCCGACCGAGAAAACTTTACCAACCCTTGCCAACGGCACGAACAAAGCACGGATCCATCCGCCGTACCGGTCACACCATTGTTATGACACCAATTACTCTTGGATTGTGCCATCGTGTTTGATTCATAACCATCTGGTACGACAGAAAAAGTGATTCGAGCAGAATCCAACACTTCAGTCAAATCCCACAGTTGCGTTATCATACCCGTATGCGGATTCAATTCCGCAATATGGTCTAATATCCGGACATTACTGTTATCTGCCAGTTTTGCATCATTTTTTGTGGCAGCAATCAATATGCTTCCATCAGAAGCTTCAGACACCTCATGATGGAATGCAAATCCCCAATCATTTGTTTCCCACCGATTGACCAGATTGCCCAACAAATCAACTTCTACGATTTGCCCATTATTCACATCGCCTGCCAAGTAATTCCCATTCTGCATCCGTTTCAACCCGCAATGGAAGCCAATATGCTTCAATTCCGGATGATTCCGCCAATCAAGCACCCAACGGATTTCCCCATCCGCATCAAACATATAAGGAACCGACGTATCTTCATCTGATTGTCCAGGAGAATTAACCAATGTCATACCTGGTTCCATCCGAGAAACATCTACCGTTACCACACGCAGGTTTTGCGGTAAGAAAATATCTTTTATGCTGCCGGTCTTCACTTCAATAGTTGAGGAAGCCCGTTCATGTCCCTCTTTATCAGTATAAATTAAGGTAACTTGGTTCGTATAATTAGCATACAAGCCCAATATGGGAATAGTTTGCCCTTTCTCGATGCTACTGAAAAGATGCTCCACATCGGGTGTTTTCGCACCCTCTTTACTATGTACTATTAGTTTAATATGCCCTAACACAGGTAAATTCATAACCGCTTGAGCTGCTAATGGATTATATCCAGAAGGATTCACCTCAAGATTCGTTATTAATGACTCTACAGAAGAACCTAAGGTAGGAATGTAATAAGTATTTCCATTGGTAAAAGTAAGAATAGATTCCCATTTATCCTCATCCGTAACAATCTTTTCCACAACAGATGCTGGTATATTTACCGTCTTTGTTTCAAAAGTTAATATGTAATTATCCTCGTCAAGGATATACTCTTTTAGCAAGTCACCCTCATCTATTTGCGATTGAATCGTCTTTACTGCCCCGGAATAATCCGCCTCATCATCATTACAACTTATTATTCCAAGTATCAAAGACAAGAAAATAAATGGATATGTTTTTAATCTGTGCATAAGTCTTGTTCTAAAAAGGGTGTGTCAAAAATAATAAATCCTTGACACACCCCAATGAATACTCTATAATATTATTGCCAATCTGCTTTCTGTTCCAGGTTCAAATTTGCATCCACTTCACTTTGCGGAATAGGATAATACATGTGTTTCTTCTGGAAGTTAGCATAATTTTGTGTGTCTTCAATTCTGCCAGTAAACGTATAACCCGTGATTACTTGTTCACCATTTTCGTTCGTTCCATAAGAAAGTTCCCAAATCTTGGTATCGGTCTTACGATCCTGCAGTAAAGGCTTTAATTCCTCAAAACTATACCAACGGACCAAATCATCCCAACGTACATTTTCACCTGCAAACTCCAACAACTTCTGGTTACGCAATTCTTCCATGATGGCGTCTTTGCTACCTAACTGTTTCTCTGGCAAACCAGCACGAACACGAATACGATTAATATCGGCCATAGCTGCAGCATTATCTCCAGTTTCAAGACAAGCCTCCGCATGTAAGAACAATACTTCTGCAAAACGCATGATACGGAAATTAGTAATACGGCCTGCATTGTTATTATACATCGTACAACCCGTCTTGTTCCACCAAGGTGTCAACTTCTTCATTAAGAAACGACCTTCTTCCCCTTCAATATCCGGGTAAGCCGGGCTTTGGCCTGCCGTCATTCTATATTTATCCGAGCCATTAGGTTGAGTGGTTTGCTCAAACATCTCGTCAAAGGTAAAACCATCATAGAATGTTTCATCTGGTTTCACATCACCATAATCCGAATATTTGAAGAAACAAGTCGTATATAAACGCTTATCCCATTTCGTATCGGAACCCTCCGGACGAGGTTCTGCTATAAACCGTTTGATCAAATAAGGCGAAGGTTGCATTTTGTACCAACCACCTCCTGCATTCTGCCCTGTTGCTCCAGGTCCATTCAAAGACGGGCCAAAATAATGCCCTAAGACACTTCCCATAAATGCGTTGTCGCCAGTACTACTTCCCCAGGAATCGCCCGAATTACCTAACGCCTCATAATTGATTTCCCAAATAGATTCCTGATTAAATTCCGTATCGTCACGGAAATTATCTTCATATTCAGGCATCAAATCGTACCCATAATCACCGTTCATAATGGTTTCAAACTCAGCTTTAGCTGCAGCATAATCGCCTTTCCAAAGATAAGCCTTACCTAACATGGCAATAGCGGCACCTTGCGTAACGCGACCCGCTTCTTCCGCAGGACGAGTTTTAGGTAAACGAGCTTTCGCTTCTTTCAAATCGGCGATAGCTTGATCTAATACTTCTTCCGGTGTTGACAATCCATGTGCTTCTACATCTACGCTTTGCGGAAGTGTACGAATAACACCTTCATTGAAATCTGTACGCACTCTGAAATACCAAAATCCTCTCAAGAAATACGCCTCACCTAAATATTGGCTTAAAGCGTTTTCATCCATATTGACATTCGGAGCGTTATATAAGAATTCATTTGCCAACTGAATACCTGTATAAAGATATCCCCATACTGAATTAGTATTAGGTGTATTTGTGAAAGACAAAATCTCCCAAATAGCCGCCTCTTCACCTCGTGTCGGATACAAGTCATCGGCTCGCATCTGGTTATGCAGCGTGCCTTCAAAACCGCCATAATATCCATACGTCATACGGCGGATTGGATTATAAATAGCGGACAACCCTTTTAACACATTATCCTCGTTTATCCAAAACGTTGCAGGCGTTTGGTTATTCGGATTGACTTCGTCCAAAAAGCTATCGCTACAAGAGGAAAAAAGCAACGGCGCGGTAGCTAATACAATGATATATTTTTTTAAACCTGTCTTCATAACTTGTTGTTTTAGAAATTAACTTGTAAACCAAATGTAAATGTACGAGCTGTCGGATAACGTCCATCATCGCAACCACGTGTCAACACGCCACTGCCACTTGCCGTACCGGCGCCATCAGCATCAACCACACCTAAATCAGGTGTATATCCCTTGTAACTTGTTATTGTGAAAAGATTTTCCATGGCCGTATAAACACGAAGGCCAGACAACTTAATCTTATTCATCCATGCTTTAGGGAATGTGTAACCGAACTCCAACGTTTTTAAGCGGAAAAAGGAACCATTCTCCAACCACCGATCCGTATATGCCCAGTTTGTACCGTTATTATCCGTACCTTTGACATAACGCGGAATGTCCGTATTACGGTTATTTTCTGTCCAGCTATTCATACGTTCTGCATATTGGTTCCCTGTCACCTCGTTATAAACCGTATTATAGTACTGGGCGTTATAGATTTTGTTACCAAAACTGCCATCAAAGAACAGATTAAAATCGATGCCTCTCCATTCAGCCCCCATTGTCAAACCCATGGTTACTTTAGGCAACGCGCTTCCACAATCCTGACGGTCTAAATTATCAATCTTGCCATCACCATTATAATCTACAAATTTCAAATCGCCAGGCTGTGCATTCGGTTGAATCAGATTTCCGTTTTGATCTACATAATTCTGAATTTCCTCCTCGCTCTGGAAAATACCATCTGTCTTTATCAAATTGAAGAATCCAATTGAATGCCCAGTCTTCGCATAAGTGATAGCACCTTTGCCATGAGGATTAAAACCTTCCCATTCATCTCGGTCTCCATTTACTTTTGTCAGTTCGTTCTTAAGATACGTCATATTAGCACCGATGTGATAATAAACTTCTCCTACATTATTCCGATGTTCAAGCGACAATTCAAGACCTTTGTTTTCCACTGTACCCGCATTCATTGTCGGACTCCCTGACAATCCAAAACTACCCGGTTGAGGCATGTTCAATAACATGTCTTCCGTCTTCTGAATGAAATAATCTGCACTCAACGTCAATCGACTATTCAAGAAAGCAAAATCCAAACCGATATTGGTTGTCTTTGTTTTTTCCCAAGTAACATTCGTAGGCGAAACCCAAGACTCGCCAGTAATAGCACCTTCCCAAAGACTGGATCCTGACACATTATTTAATGCCGAAGTTACCACGGATTGAGTAGCATAATTTCCAATTCCATTCAAATTACCTAATACACCGTAGCTGGCACGCACCTTCAATTCATTCATAACCTCTTTAGCAGGTTCAAAGAAGTCTTCATTCATTACATTCCATCCCACTGATACGGAAGGGAACGTTCCCCAACGATGGCCGTCGGCAAACTTAGAAGAACCATCTCGACGGACAGAAGCCGAAAGCATATAACGGTCGGCATACGAATACATCACACGGCCGAACATAGAAATCAACGAATTGGTCCAAGCACTACCACTGGTGGTCTGGCTGGTTGTAGAACCTGCACCAATCACATACAATCCTTCGGGCAATCCATCACGTCCAGCACCAAAAGCACGATACTTATTCTTCTGCGCCGAATAACCTGCCAAAACAGAAACCGTATGGTCGCCAAATACATTATCATAATGCAATGTATTCTCAATCAACCAATCATTCTCCCACGAAGTATTCTCATCCAAATTGTAAGTAGGATTCGAAGAAGTCTCGCTGAATACGTATGGCACTACATACTGATAACCACGACGTGTATATTTGTTAACACCTACGTTGAATTTATACTTCAACCCCTTCAATCCTAAATCCACTTCAGCATACCCGTTCAATAAAATATCGATACCATGATTCTGGTAATCGTGCGCTTCAGACCAACCTACCGGATTGTCTCCACGTGTCCACGAAGGAGCCTGTGCCCATTCCCCGTTCTCATCATACGGCGCCCATTGCGGCACCGCCGTCAACGCCGAAGTATAAGAGACATCCTCATAATCCTTCTGCCAGAATTTCATCAAGATGGTAGAACCCATGCGTACATGGTTATTGAACAAAGAGAACGTATTCTTAGCACGGATGTTCCATGCCTCATATCCTGTCGTATTTACAATACCATCCTGATTCAAATAACTGCCTGAAATATTATAGGTAGATGTTTTATTGCCTCCCGATACATTCAAACCGACCTTGCTCACCATAGCGGTATTATACAGTTCCTTTTGCCAATCTGTACCGGTTCCACCAGCCCAGTTTATCAATCCTTCAGCCGTACTATAACCTGTTGTCTTCGCAAAATCACGCAATTGGTTTCCATCCATCACGTCAATATATTTGGCTACAGTTTGCACACCTGAATAAGCATCTACCGTGATCTTGGTCGGTGTTTCCAAATGACCACCTTTCGTCGTAATCAAGATAACACCATTCGCCGCACGAGAACCGTAAATAGCAGCCGCAGAAGCATCCTTCAACACCTCAATCGACTGGATATCGGCCGGGTCTACCATATTGATATCACCATACACACCATCAATCACATACAACGGAGAAGTGGAACTGAGCGAACTAATACCACGAATATTGATATTCATGCCCTCACCCGGTTGCCCATTCGCAGCTGATACGTTCACACCCGCAATACGTCCTTGCAATGCCGAGGTTGCACTACGAGCCACACTTGCCTGTAAATCTTTGCCCGAAGCAGATGAAACCGCACCCGTCAAATGGCTTTTCTTTACTGTACCATAACCAATCACGACCATTTCATCCAGCATCTCGCCATCTGCCATCTTAATATTGATCACATGCTGGTTCCCCACAGTCACTTGAGATGGTTGCATCCCCACATAAGAGAACTCCAATACTTGACCGGGGGCAACACTAATCGTGTAATTTCCATCCATATCCGTAGTAGTCCCCCGTGTGGTTCCCTTAATCACAACCGTAGCACCGACTACCGGATTATCCTCCGAGTCTATCACTGTCCCTTTCACGGTAACTGCCTCTTGCGCCCAACTCGCCAGCGAGAAGGCACCCAGCATAACCGTCCATGCTAACTTTTTGTTCATACCTATTTGTTTTTTTAATGAATACTATTTCTGTCCAACCGTGAGAGACTGTGTTTTCATGGTCTTTCACGTATTTTTCATATCGCAAAGGTAAAGCATTAACCAGCCCAACGACTATCCGATTCGGTCAATCGCATTGCTCGTTTCGGTCAAATTTCACCTAAAAGGACGGGAAAGGGGAGAATTTTGAAAGCATTTATTAACAACTATGGGCGTTTTAGGGCATAACTATGCCGGAAAAGAGGGACAACTGTAAAGAAATGTTTTCACGCCGTAGCGGATGGGAACCGTCCGCAAGAGGCTGGAGGAGAAACAGAAAACCCGTTTCGGACTGCTCTATTCAGTCAAAAACGGGTGCTCGATTCGGTCAATGGTAAATATTTGTTTCAATTATACAATGACACGCACGCGCTGGTAGTTCTCGCGGTACTCTTGCGGCGTGATGCCTTTGTACTTCCGGAACACCTTGTAGAAGTAGGATTGACTCACAAAACCGTAGCGCGAGGCGATGTCCATAATCGGATCCCTGCTATTGCTATTCAGCTCATGCACAATGCGGTTGATGCGGTACTCCTGGAGGAACTCCGTGAAGCTGTGCCGCGTGTTCCGCTTCAGGAAACGGAAGAAGGTGGAGGAGCTCATCCCTAAGTAATTCGCCAGCTCGTCCGTCGTAATCGTTTGGGCCAAATGCTTCTCAATATAACCCAACATCTTCTGCATCAGCCGGTCGCTCTCCGAAAGCTCTTGGGAGACCTTGCTCGACAGCGTCCGCACCTCGTGCGAAAGCGAAAGCTCATACAACAGGATGAAGAACTTCATCACCGAATAGAACCCCTTCTCCGTCGCAATCATCCGCAGGTAGGGCTGGATGCGACGAATCTCCGACTCGCCAAACGCCAACCCGTATTCCGCCTTCGCCATCATCCGCATGATGGAATCGAACTGCTTCTTCTGGAAGACCGGGCTGTCGAACAGCGTGGGCGGGAATTGGATCGTAATCTCGTGTATATCACGCGATCGGCACGCGCCGTCCAGCCACGCATGCTCCAGCTCCGTATTGGCAATCAGCACCAAATCCTGCTCGCCGATGATCTCGTCCGAATCCCCCACAACGCGCCGCGCCCCCGCCGCATGTTCCACAAAGTTCAGCTCCCACACCTCGTGCGTATGCACCGGGAAGGTGAACGACGCCTTCGTGCGCTCGAACAGCAAAAACGTGTCCCGCTCCGTGAGCGGCGTCTTCTCTTTAAATATATCTGCTAACATCTTCTTTCTGCTAATTTTTCACAAAGGTAATGCTTTTTTGAATAATACGCACCCTACGCCCCTCTCCGAACGGTGCACACCGGCTCCCCCGAACGGTGCAAACAGGCTACCTCGTACGGCGCAGGCATGCAATCCATTACTGGATTGAGCCTAAATCATGTACTGGATAGACACTAAATCTACTACCTGATTGAGACTAAATCCAGTACCGGATTGCATGCCTGCACCGTACGGGAGAGGGAGGCAAAGGCGGATTAAGTAACATTCCTCCTCTTATCGGCACCGGCATTGGAAATAAATGCGTACCTTTAGCCTGCAAAATAAAAGGAGGTATGTTGTTGGCTTCTATCATAGGGATTTTGTTCGGCTCGATTTTTATCCTGCTTTACATGGTGACGATCATTGGGTTGATACTCGTGATCATTGCCGAAAACCGGAATCCGCTCAAGACGATTCCGTGGGTCATCGTCCTGCTCCTGGCGCCCGGCGTGGGGCTCATCTTCTACCTTTTCTTCGGGCAAGACAACCGTAAACAGCGGATTATCAAGCGACGGACGTATAAACGCCTCATCCAGCATCCGAGGACGGGGAAGATTCCGGCAGACCGGTGCCGCGTCCCGGAGCCGTACCGCGGACTGAGCATCCTGCTGAACCGGACGCGCAACGCGCCCCTGCGGTATGGTAGCCAAATCGAGGTGTACACGAGCGGGCGGGAGAAGTTCAAGGCACTGTTCGAGGACATCCGGCAGGCGCGGCACCACATCCATATACAATATTATATATTTGCCGACGACGAGACGGGCGGCGCGCTGCGTGACCTGCTGGTCGAGAAGGCACGGGAGGGCGTGCGGGTGCGCGTGCTGTACGACGACGTGGGCTGCTGGAACGTGCCGAACCGTTTCTTCCGCGAGATGAAGCAGGCGGGCATCGAGGTGTATCCCTTCTTGCGCGTGGCATTCCCGCTCTTGACCAGCAAGGTGAATTACCGTAACCACCGGAAAATCGTAGTGATAGATGGGCGCGTGGGGTATATGGGCGGTATGAACGTGGCCGACCGGTACGTGAAGGGCGTCGCGTGGGGCGCGTGGCGGGACCTCCATTTCCGCATCACGGGGAAAGGGGTGTATGGGCTACAAACGGCGTTTCTGGTGGATTGGTACGTGGTGAGCAAACAGATCTTGTCGGGCAAGGAGTTCTACCCGGCGCTGCCGGTGCTGACGAATACGATCATGCAGGTGGTGACGAGCGGGCCGGTGACCCCGTGGCGCGTCCTCTCGCAGGCCGAGATCTACATCATCACCAATGCCAAGCAATATGTCTACATCCAGACACCCTATTTCCTCCCGACCGAAGGACTGAACCAAGCCCTGCAAATTGCTGCCCGCGGAGGCGTCGATGTGCGTATCATGATTCCGCAACATTCCGATACGCGGATGGCACACCTGGCGACGCGTTCCTTCCTGGCCGAGATGATTCGCGCCGGGGTGAAGATTTATTTCTATCAAGCGGGATTCTTACACTCCAAACTCATCCTGAGCGACGATATGGTGAGCTGCATCGGTTCTGCCAACATGGATTTCCGCAGCCTGGAGCACAACTTCGAGGTCAATGCGTTCGTCTACCAGCGCGAGTTTGCCTTGCAAATGAAGAAGATATTCCTCCACGATACGGAAAACAGCCAACGCATCCTGCCTGCCGCCTGGCTGAAGCGGCCACTCCGCAAACGGTTCTCTGAATCGTTCATGCGGCTCTTCTCGCCCCTCTTGTAAACGGTTATTCTTCCCGGATAAAGATACTGAAGTTGACCGAGCCATACGCACGGTGCTGCGCAAAAAGCGGAAGCGACGAGAAATCGTGCGCCGCGGAATGCTCCATCACGAAGACGCCGCCCGGACGCAAGAGGTTCCGCTCCAACACGAGCGTCGGCACTTCGGGCAACTCCTTCAAGGCATAAGGCGGATCGGCAAAGATGAAGTCGAAGCTTTCCGCCGGGAGGGTTTGCAAGAAACGGAACACATCGCCCCGGATCAGGTTCAAGTCCGATGTCTTCAGCTCCTTTGCTACCTTGGCGATAAACGAGGCGTGCGCCGGGTTCTTCTCGACCGAAGTGACCCGCCGGCATCCGCGAGACAAGAGCTCAAACGAAATGCTGCCCGTGCCGGCGAAGAGGTCCAACGCCTCCGCCTCCTCGAGGTCGATCAGGTTCGTCAATACATTAAAGATATTCTCTTTGGCAAAATCGGTCGTCGGGCGGGCACTAAACGAAGACGGAACTTCGAAACGCCGCCGACCATACTTTCCACTAATGATTCGCATATAAAGATAAAGCTATTAAATCTACCGGAGCCCGGAGCATGTCCGTCCCCATCAAATAAACTTCCGAAGGCATGGCCAACGAATCCACTTGCCGCACATAGGTCTGCAAACTCTTCTTCAACGCCTCTACCACGCTGACATCACCGGCCAAGGCAATCGAATCGTGCTCCGCGTCCAACGGCAGACACTTACATATATATAATAGGTAATAGAGCATGTCGGAGAGTGAAGAGACTGAATAGGCATTGGCAAAAAGCAGACGCCCTTGCTCATAACATCCGACATCCATCCGGTGTGCCGACGCACTCACGAACAACGTCCGTGCCAATTGCTCTTGGCTTTTTCGTTTCCACAAGGCCAATACCGCTTGCTGGCTATGCATAAAGCAAGGGTTTTGCAACGAACGGGCACAAAAGTCATACAGCTCTTGTTCCATTTCATATAGCAAGACCATTTGCGCATCAGGCCATTCGGACGCAAGGACTTTCCCCTGTGCCTTTCCGCAATTAAACGCATAGAGCGAAGCCTCTTCCTTTTCCTCCCAGAAAGCATACGGGACCAATGTATAAGGCGAAGCTGTCTGTACGACATACAATTGCTTATACGCCCAACCCAAACAAGGTTGCCCAAAGAAGAACTCCTTAAAAGACTCGACATACGAATCCGCCGCGTCCCACTTCGCCTCCGTCAAGAAAAAGCTGCCCTTTATCCGTGCATTATAGCCAGAAAAAGAAAGTCCATCCGGCAAAAGCCGAATGGACACTATGTAATTTTCACACGCTTGCGACAAAATTTCCGGAATCTGGAATGCCATAAGCAACTCGTATTATTCCCAGTTTCCTGCGTTGTTGTTGATTTCGTCCAACGAACCTACACGCAATCCGGGGAATTTGCCCTGCTTCTGTGCTTGGTCTTTCAAGTTGAACGACAACTGAGCATCCATGCCGCGCAGATAAGAATCAAACGGTACGTCGCAAACGAATACCTTGATTTCATATCCAGAAGCCGACTCCAACGTAGCAGTATCCATGTGGAACTCTACCTTGTCGCCCGGAACACCTGGCACGTAGCGCATGTTGGCTACATCATAATCCTTACCCAGCAAAGTATCCTTCGCAAGCACCCAAGCGGTATCACGTTTGAAACCTTTCAGGCCTTCCTTTTCTACTTCGCTCCAATTACCCGTAGCTTCAGCTTTCTGAACAATCTTCGCAGCCTTCTCTTCGGTCATACCTTTTTCCAGCTGTTCATCGCTCAAAACGCCTTCCTTCAAGACCAACGGAAGTTTCTCTTCGTTCAAGAACTTCCCTAACTCATCGAAATTGGCCGCATGAACTCCGTGCACATTCTTGTACTCAATCTGAGCCTTACGGATTTCAATCAGGCGGGCAATGATGGCATTGTCCCGGGCCTCTTTCTCGTTATTAAACTCAATCGGAGTCATAATACTCCGGTAACACATGTACGCCAGCACAATTATTGCCACTGACAACAAAATCTTCAAAGTAACTTTCATGGTTCCTATAATTTTTTGAATTTATTTTCCTCGGCAAATTTAGAAAAGAATATTTAAAGTGCTATCTTTATCGCCAAAAAATATTGCGACAAATGATAAATAATTTTCTCAGCGGGCAAATTCTGCGGAATTTTCCCCATAATCCGACCGACGAGCAGCTCTTTGCCGTGCAAATGATGGCTGATTTCGTCGTATCGTCCCATCCGGACACCCTGCTTCTCCTCAAAGGATATGCAGGGACAGGCAAGACTTCGCTCATCGGGACGCTGGTCAAAACACTCAGCGAACTCCAGATGAAAACCGTCCTCCTCGCTCCTACCGGACGTGCTGCCAAAATATTCTCCTTATATGCCGGGCAGAAGGCCTATACGATTCATCGGTACATTTACCGCCAAAAAGCGTTCTCGAATGAACCCGTCGGATTCCTTGCTGCGCCAAACCTGCACAAAGATACAATTTTTATCGTAGATGAAGCATCAATGATTGCAAATGATTTGTCAGATTCATATATTTTTGGTTCTGGAAGGCTTTTGGACGACCTAATTCAGTATGTTTATAGCGGAAATGGGTGCCGATTGATGGTAATCGGGGACGAAGCACAGCTTCCACCCGTCCGCCACACGGAAAGTCCGGCGCTCAATTCGGACGTCCTCCGAGGATATGGATTGGAGGTTTCGGAAGCGCACCTGACGCAGGTAGTCCGCCAAGCGGAAGATTCGGGCATCCTCTTTAATGCGACACGCCTCCGGGAAGCACTCCGCCACCAAACCGTAGAAGCCTTCCCTAAACTAAAAGTAGCGGGCTTCGTGGATTTGCGGAAAATAGGAGGAGATGAACTCATCGAAGAGATTTCGTCCGCCTACTCCCGCGACGGGCAAGACGAGACGCTCATCGTCACCCGCTCGAACCGCCGCGCTACTATATATAATAATGGTATACGAAATCGCATCCTGTATTGCGAGGAGGAACTCTCGTCGGGCGAACGCCTCATGGTGGCACGCAACAATTATTACTGGACGGCAAACCTGAAGGAGATGGACTTTATTGCCAACGGTGAAACCATCCGCATCCGCAAAGTGCGACGCACCTACGAGCTTTATGGCTTCCGCTTTGCCGACGTCATCGCCTCTTTTCCGGACTACGACCTGGAATTGGAACTCAAAATCCTCCTCGATACGCTCCAAAGCGACACGCCTGCCCTCTCGAAAGAGCAAAACGACCGCCTCTTTTATGCCGTCCTCGAAGATTATGCCGATGTGCCGACCAAAGCTGGCAAGATCAAAAAGATGAAGACCGACCCGCATTACAACGTCCTCCAAGTAAAATACGCCTATGCCATGACTTGCCACAAAGCCCAAGGCGGGCAATGGACGAACGTCTTCCTCGATTTCGGATATATCACCGAAGAGATGCTGGGCGAAGAGTTCTACCGTTGGCTCTACACCGCCTTCACACGAGCCACCCAACGCCTCTACCTCGTCAACCTTCCCAAAGAGTTTCAGGAAGAAGGGTGAGGAGGCGGCCTATACATTATTATATATAGAAGCCATACGGAGACAATGAAAGCATAAGAACCTTCGATGTCTCCGTATATATCACACTAAATGGACTTGATTAAGCTCATCAATAAAGCCATGCATGGCCTTTTCCATTTTTTCCACTTGATTCCTACGCGGCCTTTTGCGCCCCGAGGCATAATGCCCTAATTGCTTTTGGTTGATTCCTGTAATACGTTCCAAAGCTGCTTTTGTAAAAATACCATCATAATACTGTAAGAAAGAAGGCACATCAAAATGCCATTCCACTTCCACATCGCCACGCAATTCCATAGGAAGTTCCGTGTTCAATTCTTTATACAAACGAATAGAAGCGAGCAAATTTTCTTTTGTTTCCTTGACCGTACGGCCTTCCCCATAAATTCCCTTTATGCTTTCAGCCCATGCCCCAAAAAGCTCGTCACCCTTTTCTATTGTCACACTTATCTTTCCCATATACTTTTCAATTCTAAACATTTTTATTCAAGTTCCATATCTCGGACGACTTAACCATAATTATATCTAATTTTTCCACAAAGGTAGAAAAACTTCTACCTTTCACAAAAGAATTATCGCACCTTTTGATTGAGTCCATGTATTATTTCCAAAGAAAAAGCAGAAAAAACTTGTGCATCTCCACAGAATATGCTACTTTTGCACCCGAAAACAGACGGGGTGTAGCTCAGCCCGGTTAGAGTACACGTCTGGGGGGCGTGTTGTCGCTGGTTCGAATCCAGTCACCCCGACGCTGAGATGGAAGGAGTTAGGTGTAAAAACCTGACTCCTTCTTTGTTTTTGTACCTTTCTGCACAAAAAGATGATTTTGCCACTCTTTCGTATATAAGTATTTTATTTATAGTTAGATATACTAATAAAACCACACTTTGTCGTTTGCATGCACTGAGAATCGCAATCCCGAAAAGTTGTAGGAAAGTTGTAGACAATATGTTATGCCATTTCGTGCCGGAATGGACACGAAAAGTAGGTTATAAAATTCACGTTCTGAGCGAAATTCATTAACTCTCTTCTGGAGTCACGAGACACATTTATCTTATATTTGCGAAATAAAAGTTTTAGAATTATGGCATCATTCAAGTTTGTATTGCACAAAGGAAATAGAAGAAAGAATGGGACTTTTCCCGTTTCGTTACGAGTGATTCGCAATGCTCGGACGAAGTATTTCCCTACTGGTTTGATTGCGAAGGTAGAAGAATGGGACAAAAACGCAGAACGTTTCATTTGCAATAAGAAGGTCTGTCCAATGTATCAGGAGTACAATAGTCGATTGGTCGAATTGGCTTCTAAAGCAAGGAACATAGAATGGAATTTCGAAAAAGAAGGAATTTTCTGGACATTGAATCAATTCGAGGATGCATTCATGCACAAGAGTAAGCAAAGCAAATTCTTGGACTTTGCGATGAAATGTATCCAAACGATGAAAGAAACTGGGCATATTGGGAATGCGAGAGTATGGGAGAACTCTATCGATAATATGAAACTATTTGATAATAAGTTATCTACCCGTATTTTTCAAGAGATAGACATTCGATATGTGAATGCATACAACGTCTTTATGGAAAAGAAAGGATGGTGTGGAAACACAAGAAAGCACAATATGAAAACGTTACGAGCCATCTTGAATCGGGCTATCTTGGAAAAAGAATGCAGCTCAAACTTCTATCCGTTTGGGAAAGGTGGCTTTTGTGTCTCTTCATTGGACGAAGAAACGGACAAACGTTACTTGTCCGATGAATCGATGCAAAAGCTAATGAATAGGAAATCGAAGAGTAAGACAAGGGAAGTTGCCCGACATCTGTTTTTGTTCTCCTACTTCTGTTATGGAATGAGCTATATTGATATGGCTAACTTAACGAAGAAGAACATTCATACGGAAGGTGGCAAACTATATATAATGTATAAGAGACAAAAGACGAAGAATAGCAAAGGTGCTAAATTTATCAAGATTGTTATCAACGATGATTTGAATCGTTTATTACGGTGGTTTAAAGAGAATACAACTATAATTGGAGAATATCTCTTGCCTATTGTTTCAATCGATTATAACGGAGAGAAACTGTATGAACATCAGCGTAGAAGATTGGCTAAGTACAATAACAATTTAAAGAATCTGGCAGAAGAGTTTGAATTGCCGGAGAAGCTAACGAGTTATGTAAGTCGTCATTCAATGGCGATGACCTTGCAGGAGGATGGAACTCCGAGGGAGATCATTAGTCAAATCATGGGTCATCGAGACTTGAAAACGACAAACACATATTTGGACAGCTTCAGTAACAATCTGATAGAGAACATAACAAATAAATCACTTCATAAAAATAAAATTGCGATATGAGAATAGCTGCATACGATAACTATTTGACAAAGTTAGCAACCTCCACAAAATGTTTAGATGTCAACGAGATGGAAGGTTACATTAGTAGAACGACAAAGAATGACTCCTACTTGATCAACAAACAAATCGAACGGATTAAGAAGTTGATTAAAGACCGCTACGAGCTCTATGGTGTGATCAATGAGCAAGACAACATCGAAGCGTTCAAAAAAGGATATTACGACTTGGGCAAAATAGGTCTTACATTAGATATGATGAGGAAGAAAATTGGTCAATTCAGAATTGACAAAGAATCTCCGATGGGTATTCAAATTGAAAAGGATTGGAATCATGCCGCATTCTTGTTGCAAGACCTCTTACAATTAGAGAATATGAACTTGATTAACTATCTGAACTTGTTGGAAGAAAGAAGCAACGATTTGGAGCAACAAAAGATTAAAAAGGTAAAGAAGCCGACAAAAAAGCGTCAGACCGTTGTTCAAAAGGAAGTTGTGGTAGCAAAAGAACCGGACCAGCCCAGCGACTTGATGTGTATCGAAGAAGTTTGCGAAATGTTGCATGTATCAAGGAGCTGTATTTATCATCTTGCTAACAACCACGAAATACCTCATTATAAGTTCCTACCCAATCGTAAGAAGAACAGATTGTTCTTTTCGCGTTCGGAAATAGAAGCATTTATAAAAAAGAACAGGGTCGTGCCCATTAGCGAGTTTAATGAACAATTTAGTTTTTGAAGTTATAGTAAGGTAGAAATTATCAATATAATATTGATATGTTCTTTATATTAGATCTTTATAGGGACTTAATTAAGGATAAGAATAAAAGAGGATTAAGTCTCTATAGGGTTTAATATAAAGGGGAATAATAAAGATAATGATTGAAAATTAGAAGATTAAAATAATTGGAGGACGAAATTATGATTGATACAGTTCGTTTAGTATTAGGGGAATATGAATTGAATGAGCCGATTTCTTTTTTGGAAGAGGTAGGAGCTCGGATAAAGATAGATAAGTATAAGAGCTATGGTAATAAATTGGTCGGTTGGTTGGATAATATGCGGATTGAGATTAAGGAGAGGAGGTTATGGATTGAAGGGAGCTTATCGAAGTATGCGAATGGTCATAACGTTTATGGTATGAAGTATGAAGATATAAAGGGCGCGATTGAATCGTTGAGCAATCGATTGGGAGTTCCGTTATATGAAGCGAGGGTAACAAGGATTGACATTGCTGAAACGTTCGAGATGAAAGAAGAAGTTCCCTTATACTTGAAGCGTCTTATGTATTTGGATGGATTTAATCATAATGGGTTCAATCCTAATTGTGTTTATTTTCTGAAAGATAGTAAGAAGAAGGAGCTTCAATTGTGCTTTTATAATAAGACGAAAGAGATCATCGATGAAAAAGGAAGAAGGAGGAATTTGATTATCGATGGTCAATATGACTTTTTGGTAAAGAATAAGTTGTTGGAGGCTCATTTATTGAGATATGAATTAAGGATATTGAATGTAAGGAAAGTTTTCAGGCACGTTATAAGGTGTTATGACTTGTTTTCTGCCGATTTCTATAGTGATTTGGTAGAATTATGGCAGGATATGTATGAAAAAGTGGGAAAACGATTCGATTTAAAAGAGAATATCGAAATGCAAAATTGGAATGGAGTAAGTGATTTAAAGAGATTTTGCTTAGAAATATGTACGATCTCGGCTTATGGGGAAATTAAAGAGATGATAGAAGATGCCTATCGAATGGGGAAAGAAGGGAAAGCAAAGAAAATGTCGCTTCAAAATAAGAGCAATATGCTAAGGGAAATGAGGAAAGCAAAAGAGGTTGCCGAAAAGAAATTTGCAAATGATTCTTTGATAGAGGAATTAAATAAGAAAGTGGACGATACGTGTAAAGAGCAGGTGATTTCGTTAGAAATGTCCAATATTTCTTTGCTGGAATAGCCGTTTTTTGTACTTTTGTCCTATCCGTAAGGAACGGATGTGGCGTTTAGAATATTTCCTCTACGTTTGGGATCTGGACAATCTTAGAAGTGTAAAAGAGGGAATAAGCAATAACGTCCATGCACTTTGTATACATTTTCATAATGTAGATAAAGGCGTGGACTGTTATGTTTATCCTTTTTGCACAAAGCAGTCCAGAGCTTCAAACGTGAGGATAGACTAACAGTTTCACGCCTCATTGTTTAATAATCTTCCTCTTCGAAACTGATTGGAATAATTAGGATGTTTAGAATATGTATGTTCAGCTCCTAAAGAGGACGAAATAATGATTGATGTGGTAAAGGTCTGCTAAAATTTTGGAAGAGACCACACTTTGATTGAATTATTTTTTCTTCTCTTGGAAAGCACAAATCTTAAATTCCTAATAAAGAATGTATTATATCATGGGTAACAACAGCGAAGAAAATTATGGAATTGTGTATGCATTGACAAACCCTGCCATGCCGGGATTGGTAAAGATTGGTATGACCTCTAACTCAGTAGATATAAGGAAGAATCAGCTCTATTTTGGTTGTACGGGAGTGCCTCTACCGTTTGAATGTGAGTATGCTTGTAAGGTCAATGACTACAAAAAGGTTGAAAAGAACTTGCACATCGCGTTTGCTCCAGACCGTATCAATCCGAATAGGGAGTTTTTCAAGGTAGATATAGAAAGGGTGGTCGCTATTCTGGAATTGTTGGGACCAAACGAAGCGACTGAAGTAAATAAGGAATTGGACGCAGACATTAGCAAAGAAGAAAAAGATTCGGTCGAAAGAATGAAGAAAAGAGCCGCATTCAATTTCGAAAAGATGGGAATCCCTATCGGAGCAAAGCTGTTTTTTGTTAGAGATAGCTCGATTGAGGTAGAAGTGGCCGAGAATAATAAGGTAAGATATGGAGACGAAATCTTGTCATTGACCGCTCTAACTCAGCGATTAACACAAACAAATGTTACTCGCCCTACCTTTTATTGGAGGTATGAAGGAACGAAACTTTCCGATTTGTGGGAAGATTCTTTAGGATAATGTGGGGGAGCAGACCAAAAAGGAGGACCTTTAGGCACAAATTGATAAACGATTAAAGATGAAAAGAATCATTTGTATTGTGGCATTTGGTCTGATATGTTTAAGCGCAAGTGCTCAGAGTTTTACAACTTCAAAATTCAAAAAAATGGACGAAGTTGTTGGTCAAAATAGTCCTATTGAATATTCAGACTCAATCTTTTATGATATAAAAGAGAAGTATGAAGTACAAAATTTGAATGGTGATAGAATTCGGACATTTGTCTTTGACCAAGGGCATTCGAAGTATATTATTACAGAATCTAAAGATGGTAATGTATTTGAATATAATGTACGACTTCTTGCGGGGAGAGATAATGAGAAAGTTATGGAATTTCTGAAAGTAACTAAAAGTTATTGCGAAGAAAGAAATATCGAAACATCTCAAAATCCTCTTGCTCCTACATTCATTTTGGGTATTGATAGAAAAAGGAAAAGGGCTTACAGCATTGGTGTCGAAAGCACAAATGGAGGATATACGATGGATTGTAAGTATCAAGTTATGTCTCTGCCTGAAAAGGATTGATTTTAAGTTATCTGAAATGGACTATAAAGAGCAAGAAATAAGAAAACATTTAAAGAATGCCGGTTGGGAAGATGATAGAATCGAAGTTATCATAGACTGTTTGGACATAGAAGAAGCCTATAACAATTTAATGATAAATAGAGCTTTGAAAGCCCAAACGAAAGATAATGATTCTACACAAAAAGATTTTGAATAGTTTTTCTTCGTTTTGAGAAGGTGATATATTGAAATGGGATAATTTTGCATTTCAAATGAAGAAAAGGGAAGAAACGAAGAAAAACGATTCAGAACGAATTAGTAATATAGAAATGATTTGCATAAAAGATAAAATAAAGAATAGTCTCCGCGCTTACATTATAGGCGATGCACTTGGAGTCCCTTTTGAATTTCAAAGAAAAGGGAGCTTTAAATGTGCTGGATTTATAGGAGGTGGAACTCATGGAAAAGAGGCCGGAACATGGTCGGACGACACATCGATTATGTTATGCTTGCTCGATGCCCTAACAAAAGCAAGAAGCATAAATGAAGCGGTGGAGCTACTTAAAGAAAATCTCAAAGAATGGTACTATAAAGGGAAGTTCTCAGTTGATGGGACTTTTGATGTTGGGAGACAAACAGCAGCTTCTATCGGTTGCGAATTTAGGAATGGATTAACAGACCGTATGGGGAATGGAACATTGTTTTACGTCCCGGTAGCTTTTCATTTCCTGAATAAAGAATTTAAGCAAGAGGACTTCGCTCTATTTTGTAAAGTAACACATAACAATTTAAACTGTTTCTATTATGGTTGGAAGTTTGGTCAGTTATTAAAAGATAGTATAAAAGGAGAAGCAAAGGTCGAATTGGGAAGTGCCTATCAGAATAGAGGGGACGTTATCAACACATACCATCTCGTCTTGGATCATTTTTACAAAAGTAAAAGTGAAATGAAGGATAAGTCTCTATTTGAATGCCTTTGTGATATAGTGGATTATGGAGAGGACACGGACACAAATGCTGCTCTCTTAGGTCTATTATTAGGAACTGAAAGAGAGATAAATGAAAAGGATTGGTTACAAATAAGGGAATATGAATTTGCAGATAGAATAATAAATAATTTCGTAGAAAAGATACCCGGATTTTGAATATCTTAGTTCTATTCCATGCACAAGATATTAAGCGCATAAAAGAGATTATTAAATCGGTCCTCATTTTCGTTTCCCTTTCCAATGTAATTGGGCCATTGATCGGAAATAAATTTGAGGACCTTCTATATTCTCTTGGTCATCATATTGTTCTAATAATAAAAAATTTACAAGGGCACATCAAAACAATTGATAAAATCACGAAAAAATACTTCGCAAATAATATGGCAGAGTGGACCAAAATATATACTTTTGAGTATTATAGTAACATTAAAAACTACAATTATGAGTAAAGGACTAAGCGATAAAATAGAACAGGTACGAGAGTATTACGAAAGTCAAGGTTGTTCACCCGAAGAAATAGATAGGAGACTTTTCAATCCAGACGATGGTGACGATATAGAAGATCTCTATAATAAAATAATGAGAAAAGCTGAAATCGATTGTGAAATAGACAAAATCGATTACATGCCAAATAAAATAAGAAATAGCCTTCGTGCTTATATAATGGGGGATGCACTTGGAGTACCATTCAAAGGTCAAAAAAAATGGGATTTCAAATGTACCGGTTTTGTAGGGGGAGGTATTTATGAAAAAGAAGCTGGGACATGGTCAGGGAATACCTCTATTATGTTATGTTTACTCGATGCTCTAACAAGATCAAAAGATCTAAAAGAAGCCACTAAACTATATAAAAAGAATTTGCAAGATTGGTATTACGAAAACGCCTTTACGGTTGATGGAACTTTTGATGTTGGAGTACAAATAAGAAAGTCTATTGAACTTAATTTTAAGAAGAATAGAGAGAGAAATATTTGCTACATAGATAATAAAGCTCTACTTTATGCTCCACTGACTTACTATTTTACAAATGAAAATCTCACAAAAGAAGATTTTACCAAATTTTGTAAGATAACACACAATAATCCAAGATGCATCTATTATGGTTGGAGATTTTGCGATGTATTAGGAAATTGTATTACAGGAAATTCGAAATCAAGGTATTATCACTATATAAATAATGATGACATTACGAATACATTCGAACATGTTATAGACTATTTCCAAACATATAAAGATGGATACATTGACGGTTCTTTATTTGAATGCTTATGTAAAATTATAAATCATGGAGAAAACACAAACACAAATGCAGCTCTATTTGGTTTATTATTAGGGACAGAAAAAGATGTTGAAGAAAAAGATTGGCAACAAATAAGAAAACATCAATTTGCAGATGAAATAATTGATGCTTTTATAGAAAAGATATTACAAATGACGATCAATGTACAATTTCCAATTTAAAATTAGGAATAAAGAAAAACACTAATACAACGAAGATTATATTGGAGAAATATCATGGATCGATGACTTCTTAGCAAGTTTGAAGCAATCGAAATATCGCTTACAGATGGATTAAACGTTAGATTTTTGAAAAGAGAGCTTTATTTTAAGGCTCTCTTTCTGTTTATTTCGCAAGATGATAAATCAATGATATTATGTTAGATATAAATTTATACGAAGAATTAACGAAAGATCTTGATGAGATTCTTGAAAAGAGTCGAAAAGCTCAGATTGGAGAGATAAGAAGATA
The DNA here is from genome assembly GCA_944325335.1 of uncultured Parabacteroides sp. Classification (GTDB taxonomy): domain Bacteria; phylum Bacteroidota; class Bacteroidia; order Bacteroidales; family Tannerellaceae; genus Parabacteroides. Next base: position 25,330 of record CALUZR010000035.1, read on the forward strand.
TGGAGATTCCGATTGGAAGAAGACTTCAGACGGATGGGAATATGTTGGTAAGAATAAGTTATATCAAGTAAATGAGACGTTTAATGAAGAGCTTCAAAAACAAATAGAAGGAACTCTTCCAAAAGGTCATATTTATGAACTTGGACGTCCAGGACAAAAATTGATTGATGCTGGATTGAAAAATCTTCCTATCGAGTTAAGTTCTGAAAGATTGAGTGTCAAATCAAGTAAGGATTACAAGTCGAATCATCCCTTCGAATTGAAGAATATAAAGAATTTACCTTTCGCATTGAATCATCCTATTGCTGTTTTTGATTCGAAAAGAAACGATGGAGTAGCAATTCTGACTGATTTAAGACAAGATAAGAGTCATTTCTTAGTTGCTATTCATTTACGTGTTAGCGATGATGAAAGAAAGATAGAAATAAATAGTATTCAAAGTCTTTATCCTAAAGATAGAATTGGAGGTATTTTTGATTGGATAAATGAAGGGCTATTAAAATGGAGAGACAAAGAGAAGTCCCTCAAATTCATATCTTCCCAATGGCCCCATTACATTGCAGGGAGACACAAACTCGAAGGACTTCAACAGAAACTGAAGCAATTCAAGAACCCTTCCGTTTCTGACCGTAAAAGTACACTAAAAAAGTCTCTCGAGCAACAATTTGACGAGTTTCTTATACAAAAGGCACGGATTTCTTATCCTATTGGTACGATTAAGCAATTTAATATAGGAGGAAAGATGAAAGACTATATTAAAACCTCTAATGGTTGGAGACCTAAGAAAAAAGGAAATAATACAACAGAGAAGGTCGATTCTTCAGAAAAAGAAAATAATCGTCAAAAAACAAAGGAAAACACTTTAGAACGGAAGATTAGAATCAAACAGATTACTCAGACTTATGTTAAAATCGCTTGCTAATTGAAAGATCATCCTACAATTTTCAATATCATTCGTTGCTCCGCACTCAAACAAGGGAGACCTTTATAGCCGAATAAGAATCAATAACATATAAAGAAGAAAATGGGAACGAATGATTTGCTCGAAAATTTGGGCGTGAAAAAGAAAAGTTGTAGGAAAGTGGTCGAAATCCGGATGGATGGAAGTCGATCGCTTGATGTAATTAGTTGTGTATTTGAGAGTAAGTCCTCTACAAATTTAAGAGAAGGGTCCTTCTGGGGGGCGTGTTGTCGCTGGTTCGAATCCAGTCACCCCGACGCTGAGATGGAAGGAGTTAGGTGTAAAAACCTGACTCCTTCTTTTTTTGTGCCTTTCTCATCAACCCAGAAGACTTACATTTGCGATTGCAACCTTCATGCAATCTGCGAGGAGCTTGCAATTGCGATTGCAACCTTCATGCAAATTGCGCAGAGCTTGCAATTGCGATTGCAACCTTCATGCAACCTGCGCGGAGCTTGCAATTGCGATTGCAGCCTTCATGCAAATTGCGCGGAGCTTGCAATTGCGATTGCAACCTTCATGCAAATTGCGCGGAACTTGCAATTGCGATTGCAACCTTCATGCAAATTGCGCGGAACTTGCAATTGCGATTGCAGCCTTCATGTAATTTGCGCGGAGCTTGCGTTTGCGATTGCAACCGTTCCTCTTATTCATGAAAAAGCCCCTTCCCACCGAAATGGAAAGAGGCTCTTAAGAGTTTCACGCTCCGGTCTTCCCAGAGGGGAGCGCCTTGAATAGAACTTTTTATTACATTATTAATACTAATGTCTTTCATCTGCGGCGACTCTCGCGAGGGGCTTTTTGCAGACGCTATTTACTTTATTAACAACTAAATTTATATGTTATGAACTAATTCTTATTCAATGAAGAATGAGGAATTAGGAATGAAGAATCTTTGGCTCACGCCGCCAATTCTTCATTCTTCATTCTTCATTCTTAATTCATCATTTTACTACAACCTTGAAGCTTTCGCCGTCAACTGAAACTACTGCGATACCTGCCGGTACTGCGATTGTTTCGTTGTCGCTATTAACTGTTTCGTTAGCTACGACTTTACCAAGGATTGTAGCGATGACTACGTTCTTGCCTTCTGCACCCTTGATGATAACGGCACCGTCAGTTGCTACTACTGAGATTGCACCTTCTGCGGCAATCGTTTCGTTAGCTGTCGGGTTCGTTTCATCTTGAGCCATCAAGAACTCTTCGCCGTGAGTATAACCGTTTGTTACCACGATCACACCGTTTACAGACTTCAAGTAACCTTCGTTGTTCCAAGTCCAGTCTTCCTTGTTGTCCAAACCAGCCTTCACCGCTGAATCGTAGTCGTACCATGCAGTCTGTACCTTGAAGTCATCACCTGCAGCTTCGTTTACATACTTGAATGCGAACTTAGCCTTGTTGAAGTCAGGAGTTCCGAGTTCGATCTTTTCGATTACCGGACTATTCTTACCTTCACCTTCTGTCAAGTAGAGAGCATCGCCCGTATGATAACCCCACTGGAAGCCGAGCTTAACTTCTTTTTCATCAGCTTCGATATCGTTGATGAACTTGTTGTTATGGTTGCGGCTTACAAATACAGCTGAGTCAATCTGGTTAACCAAGAAGCGACCGTACATCGTATCCGGGCTGAGCAAGTGCGGAATCGTATGATCCGGATGGCTATCGTATTCAGCCGGTACATAGTTCGGGTTCACTACAAGCAAGTACTGGTAACGGTTGTTGCCCAAGTCTTGTCTGATGTAAGCCGTATCGAGTACCATAGCCGGAGCGATGTCGCCCTTATTGCCCAAGTTCAAGAACTGGCCGTTTTCGTAGAGCAAGAAGTCGTTTTCTTCTGCACCGTAGATGCGAACGGTATCACGCGGCGTTGCCAATACATATTCCTGAGAAGCTGTTGTAGCAATCGTGAAGATGTCGTTTGAAGTAGGTTGGTTGTAAGCCTTTTCTACTTCTACCGCACCCAACTTCTGGTATGAAGTTGCACCATAGAGCTTCTTCGACAAATCCAATGTGTAGTAAGCATTGCCTTCTACATATTTATCAGCACCAAATTCCCAAGCATTTACGCCCAAGATATTGTAAGCACCCGATTCGATTGCCTGAGCACCTTCAGCCTTCTCTTTCAATACGAAACGATATGCTTCGTTCAAGTCAGCTGTCGTGTAGTTCTTCGAATTCGGATCGCAAATCATAGACAGAATTGTCTGGCTCTGGCTCGGATCGTAACGCAACCATTCGTTGTTAGCGATGTTCTGCAATGCATAAGCTACGATAGCGGTTGTATCGTTATAGTTGTAGAACTTACCACCACTATAATATTGCGGATGAGACATCGTGTAAACAGAATCTGTACCTGCAGTCAGATATTGAGCTGCATCGACATCGTGAACGCGAGCTGCAGTGAACGGAACAAGACGCCAGTTCGTAACTTCCAATGCATCGTCAGTCAAGCCTAAGAAGTGGCTATCCTTACCTTCGTTTTCTGTTACATAGAGCTGAGCAGCGGCATCAATAGACAACTGGAATGTCTTGTCTTGCAAGTCTTCCTTCGTCCATTTAGCGTAACTATCGTTGTTGAATGCATCCTTACCTGCTGTCAACTTCAAGTTGCCCTTAGCCGGAGTGATTACCAATGTGTCACGAGTTACAGCATAATGGCTTCCATTAACAGTTTGAGCACCAAATGTACCATAATTATAAGCATACTCTACGGCATAGGTATTTTCACCCATATAGTGCATAGAAGTCACATCAATTGAGATAGCCGGATTTTCACGATTCGTGAATGTAAACTTACGCGTATCGATATCGTCCTTGCTTGTACCATTTTCAGCATCCGTCATCGAAACTGCCCACTGGCCTTCTGCTTTGTCGAACAAGAAGTATTCCTTCTCTGTTGGAAGAGCTCTTGTTCCAGCCTCATTGATACCAAGTACTTTGCCATTCAAATTAACCCAGTTGTTACCATTATTGAATTGCATTTGTGCACCAGCCTTGAATGCGATGTTCACATAACGATAGTTCAACGGGTTGTTCTGAGCGTCTTCACCGCGAACGATGTTTTCGTCTACATCATAGAAAGATACAGTCGGCTTGCGGTCGTCGTTTTCGCAACGGTCATTTACAGTAACGAACAAATCTTTGTGTCCGTTACCACCCTTATCGTCTGTTTCTACGATGATGATATCATAGCTCCAAGTCGTTCCATCCGGACCTACTTCGATGCAATACGGATCCATCTTCTTCGGATCTACGAGATCATTATTGATGATATCGTGACCGTCGTTAGATGCTTTGTATTCTGTTTCGCCTTCCAAGTAGTTGATGCGGAAATAAGCCATGTAATGATCACCGTTGATAGGTTCATTACTACGAACGACCTTCTTCACATTCTCTTCGCTTAAGAGTTCAAATTTATAACCGCCCGTGTTGATCAAGTCTGTAACGACATTTGTCCACTTCTTGTCTACATTCAAAGCAATGTACAGATTTGTACCTCTCTTCTTCAATAAGAATGCCTGAACACCAGCATAAGTATCGTATTCATCTGAAGAGATTTCAATCAAATTCGTACCATTCCAAACTACTGGAACCAAATCGTTACCATTGAACTCGTTGCCCATCCAAGTTTTATTTGCATAATCCTTGTAGTCCGAGAAGTTCAACTGGAAGCTGCTTCCATAACGATGCAATAACCAGTGTGCAGTGTAAGATTCCGTTTGCGAACGGTAGAAACCAATAGTTGTAGCTGCAGCAGTGCTTGTATGCAAACCTCTAACACCATCTACTACCACAGAAGCTTCATTTACACCATTTACATCAACACCCAGCAACTGAACGCCACCATTATAATTATAAGCGATGAAACGCTTGTAACCATTGATGTTCAAATCTTCGCCAGTCTCACGATTTGTGAAGATGTAGCTATAACGACCATCATTTAACTTCTGCTTGGTAACTTTCCACAATGCAGTTTCGTTCGTTATCCGACGATTCGTATATTGCAAGAAGCTTGCTTGCTGTCCTCTTTCCTGAACAAGATAGAAGTAAGCACCTGGTGCCGTTTCACCACCCAATATCACATAATCGTTGTAGTCCATTTCTGAAGCAGACAACAGAGGCAATTCGCACTTGTCGATTTCATTAGCTGAAATAGATTGCTGAGCTAATTCATAGATAACATTGTCACCAACTGTGCTACCTACACCTGTAATACCTGTCGGAGTATAAGTTACATCCTTGTATGGCTCATCACCAGCTAACGTAGTTAACACGCCATCAACCAAAATCCAAGCTGTAGCATTAGCGTCGCCTTCTTTCCAACCGTTAGTTGTCAAGTAAACTTTTTTGTCGCCATTCTTGTAGTAGATGAATACCGGAACTTTAGCAGTTGTTACTTCACCAAAGATCTCCAAAGTTCCATCAGTCAGGAATGTAACACCTTCGATTGTACCATATTCTGCACCTGGAGCACCTGCTACTACGCCTGCAACTTCTACATAAGAGATCTTATCTTTGCTTGCAACGTCTTTCTTGATAGCTTGAGCGATGATGAATGTACCACCTTCTGTAACAGCTTCCGTTTGAGCTTCACCTATAGCCTCTGTACCTTCCACATTAAACAAAACAACAGAATAAGCATCCTCTTCTTCACCTTCTGCCACATTTGTAGTCAGTTTGGAGTTCTTACCGTCCGTACCAGCCACTACCATGTATACAATCTTATCACCAATCTTCAAGTTTTCACCATCAAATGTAAAATTGTTGGCTTCGGTTGCATCTGTAGTTGAAGTCAATGTACCATCTTCATTCGCCTTCAAATAATAAGTAGATGAATTATACGTACATGAAAGCAAACCATTTGCAGACAAAGTCCAATTCACATGAGTTGCGCCATTCGATGAATTATAAGTGCTAAATTCAAGGGCGGAGCCGATATAAGCAACTACATGCGTATTCTGAGTATAGGCAACAGGAGTTTGTTCCTTCGTAGCCAAATTTACATTGCCAGAAGTTGTAAACTCAGTAATCTTTCCTCCTTTCTCATCCCACAAGTACACAGTTTGTCCCTTCAAAGACAATTTTCCGTCTTTTCCTAAAGTCACGAAAGCAACTTTGCCATCAGCCGGAACCTTCTTAATAAGACCGTCTGTCAAATCAAGATACCAATCACCAGCTTTACCGTCTTTTCCTTTTACCGTAATGTAGTAATTTTCTCCAGACTGAGCAAGCCACCATGCAGTACCTTGCACATTGTCAGAAGTAATCAGCTTATAACCTGCTACCTCATCAGCTTGTGCTGCATAAGCAACTACTTCAGCCTTCCCATTGCCCGCGTTCACAGCGTTCACCGTAAATACGGCTGAACCGCCTACCAGCAGAACGCCGGCGCAAAGCGTAAGTACTTTTTTGTTCATAAAACCTTTAATTTTAAGTTTGTAAATAAAATAGTTAATAAAATCTCAATCCTTAGATTTTACGAAGAGCAACAAACTCGGTTAGGTTATGAACAAACATAAAAAAACGCGGGCTTCGTTGTTTTTATCAAGTTTGAGGTACGTAGGAAAACCCAACACAGTGATAATAGAACAACAGCCCGCGCCTATACGATTATATTTTTAAGTCTCCGTCCACTATAATTAATAGTATAAAAGACCCCCACAAATAATCTGTATGTAGCGCAAGCATTTACTGTCCATTATTCTACTGTGTTTAAAAATTTCCTACGTTTTCAAACTTAGAATAATCTTCGTAAAATGCTTGTCAAAATGTAATTGTGATTCCCAAAGGCGAAACCCTATTCGCTGCGGAATCGATGCAAAGGTAAGGAGGAAAAATGAAATAGCAAGAAAAAAAGGAAGAAATTTTCAAGTTCTTATCCGAAAGCGGGGGATTTAAGTACGAAAGGGCGGGGTTTGGAGGATGAAATCGTTTTCATCAGGAAGTCATCACAAATTGTGACGAGAGGGTTTTCCACGTCTGTTTTTATTGTTAAATATGTAAACTTCTTTTCAGAATACAAGCGGATAAAGATTAATTTTGAACACGAAGACACCGAGGCACGGAGATTTTTATTCTGAACATTCATTTATTTCTCAATATATTCATCCATATATCAACTGTTTATATTGGTCTATATTCTTACGCAAGATGGGATTCCGGATGGCTTTATCTTCCAACAAATCGATTTTCCGTTTAAACAAAGCAGACAATGCATCCTTCAAATCGAAATAATTATCGGCATAATCCTCCAATGGAATCTCTTCGAAATCAACTACTAAATCTATATCGCTCTTGTCGGTAAACCGGTTTGTCAATACCGAACCAAAAGCAAATAGCCGCTTCACCTTATACTTTTCGCATAAAGCTTTGATACTTTGAATGTAGTCTGATAAGAAGTGCATGATATACTTATTAAATCGGTTACTAAGACAAAGGTACGAACTTATTCCTAAAGGACAAACGAGAAGGGGAAAATTCATAATTATCACCCTTCCCATTTATAACGATAAACGATTTCGTTTATAACGAGAATCGTTTTCGTTTATCGTTAAGATCGCGCGCCTTATCCGCCCCAACTCTCACGATAGAAATCGAGGGATTCGAGGATGTGCGCGCGACTGACTTGCTGATTGATGCGTACATCGCCCACGCCACCGAGGAGGGTAAAGTTGATGACACCGGCTTCGTTCTTCTTGTCGTGTGTCATAAGTTCGTAAAGCGCGTCGTAATCATCGCACGTAAAGGCAAACGGGCGATAATATTCCTTTATATAATAGACCACCTGGCTTAGTTTCTCCATCGGGAAACTGCATAGCTTGTGCGATAGATAAAGCTCGCTGATGATGCCCGCCGCGACCGCATGGCCGTGCAACAAGGGTGCATTCTTCTGGAATGAAAGGCTTTCGTACGCATGGCCCACGGTGTGCCCGAAGTTCAACGCCTTGCGGATGTTTTGCTCCTTGGGGTCTTTCTCTACAAACTCTTCTTTCACGGAAACGGATTGCGCCACGAGCTGGTTCAGGTAGCGGTAATTCATCGTGTCGATGTCGTAGAGCATGACCGACGTATAGACTTCCATCGAGCTGATCAACCCATGTTTAATCATCTCGGCATAACCACTGAGGATATTATCGCGGTCGAGCGTGCGGAGAAATTCGCAATCGATAAAGACGCATTCAGGCGGATAAAACGCTCCGATCTCGTTCTTCAGTCCGTTGAAGTTCACGCCTGTCTTTCCACCTACAGCCGCATCGACGGAAGCCATCAACGTAGTCGGGACGTTGATCGTCCGAATGCCCCGTTTGAAGGTAGCACCAGCAAAGCCACCCATGTCCGTCACCATGCCGCCACCTAAATTAAGTAAGACAGAATGGCGCGTTGCTCCTTTCGTGGAAAGATGCATCCAAATGGACGACAACGCCTCAACACTCTTGTGCGTATCGCCCGCCTCGACGGTAATGACGGGTGCACCTTCCAAGCGCGGTACTCCTTTCACGAGCGGATAACACTTCTCGTGCGTATTCACATCCGTCAGGATAAATAACTTATCATAATCCATTCCTTCCAAAAAGGCTTGCAGTTCGGAAGGCAAATCTTGAGCTATTACTACTTTTTGGTTCATTTTCTACTTCTATTTATTATTTTTTCCTTTAAAAAGTCTCGCCAAGCGAGAAGGCTCGCGGCGGGTGTCCCAGAAATCGGCGATATGGATACGATAAGGAGATTCGTTGATATAGTAAATCAACTTTATCAATTTATGTACTACCAACGAACGATATTTCCTTTTTCGATGTACCAACAATGGCTCTACAATTCCCATTTTAGGATTGTTTGCCAATGATTCTACATAATCCTCTATTCGCTCATTCATTTTAAGGGCGGTTTGTAAACCGAACTCTTTTATTCCATAAGATAAAAATGCGATTCGCTTTTTGTTGGCATTATCATCCCATATTACCTCAACCATGGCAATGCTTCTCTTACTTTTCTATTAGCTTCCTCTACTGTCAACCATTTTCCGGCTTCCATATTGGCTTCAAACTGATCTATCCGAGCGTCCAACTCTTCCATCGTATAAGGCGGAAGTTTCTGCTTCTTCACCTGGTGAATGGCCCGCGTATAAGCCTGCCGGACACGTTCCAACACTTCGAGATTATCCTCCGTACGGATGTCTTCAAGCAACTGGTTGCGATAGGTATCAATGTCGATTGTCGTATGCATAGCTTTCCCTTTCTATTTTTCTCAGAGCAAAGGTACGCATTTCTTTTGGAAAAAAGTTATCTTTGCGGCTTTCAAACCTATCATAAAAACAGAGATAAAGAATGAAAACACAGATTGTATGGCTCAACGTGATTCGTTTTGCAGCCTTTTTCATGTTGATTTGTTGCCATGCGGCAGACCCGTTTTATGCCACGGCAACGTATGCGACGGCCGACGGAATGGCTCCCGTCGACCCTTCGATGGTGCAATGGGGTGAACGATGGATGGCTTTCGTGCGTCCGTGCGTCCCTTTGTTTGTGATGATAACCGGCGCACTTTCCTTTCCCGTCAAGATGGAAATGGGTGCTTTCTACAAACGGCGCATCCTGCGCGTGCTTTGGCCTTTCCTGATTTGGTCTGTGCTCTATTATCTTTTCCCTTGGTTTACAGGATTAGTAGGGGCGGATAAGAGTATTATCTATAAATGCTTTATCTGGTCGGATACGGATAGCCAATCCATTTGGCCTTGCTTAGAGAATATCGCCCGCATCCCGTTCACCTTCAACTATTCTGCTTCGCACATGTGGTATATTTACATGCTGATTGGATTGTATCTTTACATGCCTATCTTCTCGGCTTGGATCGAACGGGCTACGAAACGACAAAAGGAACTTGTCTTGGGGCTCTGGTTCGCCAGCACCTTCTTGCCTTATTTGGAAGAGTTTGCCGGACCGTATGCCTTCGGGACTTGCTCGTGGAACTCCTTCGGGCTGTTCTATTACTTCGCCGGATTCAACGGTTTCCTCCTCTTGGGGCACTACATCCGATACCATGTCTCGTGGAATCTACGCCAGACACTCCCGATTGCGGCCGTGATGCTCGTCGTAGGTTTCGTCATCACCTATTTTGGCTATGGTTACATCATGTCGTTGCCCGAAAAGACGCCCGAACAAATCGAATTGTTTTGGACGTACAATAGTGTGAACGTCGCCCTCATGTCTGCCGCTTGGTTTTTGGTATTGAAACATATTTCGTTTCCACTCGAATCGCGCGTCGCCGGGTGGCTTGGGAATCTGGCTTTCTGCGGGTTCGGCATCTATATGGTACACTATTACTTCGTCGGCTTGGCGCATGAAATGATTACCCAGCTCGGTTTGCCTGTTCCGCTACAAATCCCGGCTGCGGCGGTGATCATATTCGCCCTTTCGTGGAGTATTGTCGCGCTGGCCAAGAAATACTTAGGCAAGGCGGCGGTATATATTATGGGATAAAGCCGGCTCCTATCGAACCGCCGCACGACGGTCCCGCAAAATCGCTTCCATATTCTCTTTTGCCCAACCGATCAGCGCATCGATATGAGGCAAAAGGGATTGGGCGCGAACCGTCAAGGCATATTCCACGCGCGGAGGCACTTCGGGAAAGACTGTCCGCGTCACCAAACCATCCTCTGCCAACGTCCGAAGCGTAACGGTCAGCATCTTCTGGGAAATATCCGGCACCGCCCGTTGCAATTCCTTAAACCGCATCGACGCCTTCCCTGCATTATGCAACGTATAAATCACCAGCAACGACCATTTGTCGCTTATCCGTGCCAAAATATTCCGAATCGGGCAATCCGGGAACAAACTATCTTCAACCATCAACCTGCTCATATCTTTGTCTTTCAAAACGCTCTACAAAAGTAAGCAATTGCCTTGGAAAAACCAGCAAGTGCCCGGCCAAAAAGTCCAAACATCCGAGAGAAGTTCTATCTTTAGGCTAAAGATACATATCTTTAAGTTGCAGATACGTATCTTTAGGCTGCAGATATATATCTTTAACCTAAAGATAGAGAATATCCCGGATGTTTCCAACTTTTCCGACGTACCCAATAAACTTTACCTTAGGCAAAATTTCCTTTTCTTCCCCTACTCTTTGCAGAGATTCGCAAATAAAAATCCAATTACATTTGGTTTGTAAAGAAATTATCCCTACTTTTGTGCCATCAAAAATAGGGCTCGGTAGCTTAGCTGAATAGAGCGTCAGATTCCGGTTCTGAAGGTCGTGGGTTTGAATCCCACCCGGGTCACGAATTAAATCCGCAGATAATCATTTTATTTGCGGATTTTCTGTTTCAGGAACGAATATAGTGTTTAATTTTTTATTTACTTTGTGCTATGAAAAAAGAATTAGGTAAATGGTTGATGGATATCGCCAAGTACATCACAACAGCAGTAATATTAACATCCATATTTGGGGGTCAGCGGAAAATTTATGTGGATAAGACGAGTAAAAGTTGTACCTTTGTCGCATGAATGAATCCGTTTTAT
>CALUZR010000036.1 GCA_944325335.1 uncultured Parabacteroides sp.
GTGGTGCCACCAGGAATCGAACCGGGGACACAAGGATTTTCAGTCCTTTGCTCTACCAACTGAGCTATGGCACCATCAAGTCTTTTTCTTTGCCGTAACCGAGGTCGTTTTTCGATTACGGGTGCAAAGGTAAGGACTTTTTTTGAATCTGCAAACTTTTGGACGCTTTTTTCTCGTAAAAAAGTCAGGAGAGGGAATTCCAACCCTGGGCTTTTAGCTCGACTTCGCCTCCGTCACGACCGAGAAGGTAGTTGCCCAGTTCGGGTTTGGTGATGTATCCGATGATGCTTATTCCCTTCATTTCTGATACTTTATCGTGGTCGGCGAGGGGCACGGTGAAGAGCAATTCGTAGTCTTCGCCTCCGTTGAGGGCGGCGGTGGTGAGGTTCATGTTGAATTGCTCGGCCATGACCGCGGTTTGGTAATCAATCGGGATTCGCTCTTCGTAGATATGGCACCCGACGTGGCTTTCCTTCGCAATGTGGAGCAGCTCGGAGGAGAGTCCGTCGGAGATGTCCATCATTGAGGTAGGCACGATGTCCGCCTTCCGGAGTGCTTCGATGATGTCTTTGCGGGCTTCGGGTTTCAGTTGGCGTTCGAGGAGGTATTCTTTCCCGGCAAAGTCGGGCGTGAAGTCCTTTTCCCCTTTGAACACGCTTTTCTCTCGTTCCAATAATTGAAGGCCCATGTAGGCGGCGCCCAAATCGCCAGATACGCAGATGAGGTCCGTCTCTCTCGCTCCGTTACGATACACCACTTTCCCCCGTTCGCCTTCGCCCAAGCAGGTGATGCTAATGGCAAGTCCGGTCATCGAGGCCGATGTGTCTCCTCCTACGAGGTCTACGCCATAGACATCGCACGCCAAGCGGATACCGCTATAGAGTTCCTCCAAGTCTTCGATGGAGAAACGCTTCGAGATGCCAAGCGAGACGGTTATCTGGCGGGGCGTCCCGTTCATGGCGTAAATGTCGGAGAAGTTCACCACCGCGCTCTTATATCCCAAATGCTTCAAAGGTACATACGTCAGGTCGAAGTGGATGCCTTCGAGAAGCAAGTCGGTGGTCATCAGCACTTGTTTGTCTTTATAATCCATCACGGCGGCATCATCTCCTACGCCTTTCAGGGTGCTTTCATTTCGGATGATGATGCTTTCCGTCAGGTGGCGAATCAATCCGAATTCGCCAAGGGTCGATATTTCTGTTCTTTTCTTATCCATATTCCTATTTTATATTATTTTCTTGTTTGCTCGAAATGTTTCAATGTGGCGGAGGATACTTTGGGCAAATTCCGCTTCCCGCCCTTGCGCAAAGGTGATGCGGATAGGCAGGTAGAAGAGGTGCCGCCGAGTTGCTTCGCTTATATATTTATTGGTAAGGAGGCGGGCGGCGTCTTTCTCGGTCGTTACTATCAGTTTGTCTTCTCCTGGCAAGGAGGCAAAGGTGGATTCAATCCGCCGGATGTCTCCTTCTGAAAAGGTATGATGGTCGGGAAAAGCCAAGGAATGCACTTCCGCATAATGCCGGCCGACTTCCTCCACAAAGGGGCGGGGAGAAGCGATTCCGCTCAAAGCCAGCACCGATGCGGATGGATTGTCTTTCCGTTCCCCCTCTTCTTCCTTATCTTTATATAAAGGTACCTTTTCCTCATACCCGATGTGGGTGAAAAAGACCCGTTGGTGGGCAAAGAGGTGGAGGTTCGTCTCGGCGATGCGATACTCGATAGGCTTCAGGTGCCGGGGCGTTTTGGTGACGATGACGATGTCTGCACGTCCCTTTGCCCGTTCGGGTTCGCGCAGGCGTCCTTCGGGCAAGAGCTTGTCTTGGTTGAACATCCGCGCGTAGTCGGTGAGGAGTATCGCGAGCGAAGGTTGCACGTGGCGATGCTGGTAGGCATCGTCGAGGAGAATGACTTCAGGGCGTACCGCTTCGGGTTGGGAGAGCAGTTGCTCGATGGCACGACACCGATTGCTATCCACCGCCAATTGGATGTGGGGGAATTTATGGAGGATTTGGTAAGGTTCGTCTCCTATCTCCTCGTAAGTATGCTGGAGGTTGGCCAGGAGAAAGCCCTTCGTCCGCCTCCGGTAGCCCCGGCTCACGACCGCCACGCGGTATTTCCCGCCGAGGAGCCGCACAAGGTATTCCACGTGAGGCGTCTTGCCCGTCCCGCCTACGGCCAGATTCCCGACGCAAATAACGGGCACGTCAAACCTCCGTTGCTTCCATACGCCCCAATTGAACAGGGCATTGCGTATGTTTACGCCTAAGCCGTAGAGGAAAGCAAACGGGGCAAGCAAGTGGGAAAAGCGATTCGGCATCATTCGTTCCTTTGTTATTTGATTCGTGCAAAGGTAACAAAAAAACGGCATCTCCGCAACGCTCTTCTCCCGTGCGGCGGAGAAAAATCGCCAAAGCCTTGAGGAAAAAGGCGAAACCCCGGCCGAAAACTTCCAAAGATAGGAGCAATTCTCTATCTTTAGGCTAAAGATACATATCTGTAGGTTGCAGATACATATCTTTAGGCTGAAGATATATATCTTTAGGTTAAAGATAGAGATTTCCCCGGATGTTTTCAAGTTTTCCAAGGGACCTTCGGACTGATTTCTCCCGGAAAAATGAGAGAAAAGAAGCCGACCGCTTGCGCATCTCCCAAATATTTCGTTACTTTGCACCCGTTTTCTTACGCAACGCTGGCAGGACACAAGCGGCCTGTTAATTGCGTAATAGTATCAACAATTTTAAAGGCTATAAACAAATGGATTTAATTAAAATTGCAGAAGAAGCATTTGCTACCAAAAAGGAGCATCCTTCATTCAAAAGTGGCGACACGGTGACGATCGCGTATCGTATTAAGGAAGGTAACAAGGAACGTATCCAGCAGTATCGCGGCGTGGTGATCCGCATTTCGGGTCATGGCGACAAGAAACGCTTTACGGTACGTAAGATGTCGGACAACATCGGTGTGGAACGTATCTTCCCCTTGGAATCTCCGTTTATCGAGAGCATTGTAGTCAATAAGGTAGGCCGTGTTCGTCGTGCTAAGTTGTACTACCTCCGGGCGTTGACTGGAAAGAAAGCGCGAATCAAAGAGAAGAGAGTATAAGCATAGCTTCTCTGCACAAAGAGTTTTTGGAAAAAGAACTGTGTGGGCAATCCGTCAGGTTTTGCTTGCGCAGTTTTTTGTTTTGTACTTAATTATGGCACACAGATAACACAGATTTTACAGATGACCACTGATCTTTTTATTGGCTATGCGTTCGATCTTCAATAAAAAAGAAATCTGTGGTCATCTGTAAAATCTGTGTTATCTGTGTGCCATGGTTGCTCATATTTATTATATATTAAGATATGGAAGACGAGAAGTTTCATCGGTTCGGGGCGGACGTGAGCGGGATGCCTTTGCCCGGGCGGTTCACCTATCCGTTCCATTATACGCCTCATCCGCTTTGCCTTTTGGCTGCGGAAGAGGTGCAACGCTACGTGGCTTTGCGGGCGGATTGGGCGGAAGAGTTGGCGAAAGGGAAGATGTTTGGCGTCCTGGTCGTGGAAGATAAGACGGGAGGAGTGGGCTATTTGGCGGCTTTTTCGGGTAATCTTGCGCATAGCAACCAACATACGTTCTTCGTGCCGCCCGTCTACGACCTTCTCCAGCCTGACGGATTCTTTAAAAAGGAAGAGGCGGAAATCTCCGCGCTCAACCACCGCATCGTGGCGTGGGAAGCATCTCCTGCCTACCTCAATGCCCGCCAGGCGTATGCGGATGCCCAGAAGGAATCCGCCCGTGCCTTGCAAGCCTACAAGGAGGAGATGAAGCAAGCCAAACTCCGGCGCGATGCCCTTCGAAAGCAACCCCTTACCGAGGAAGAAGCAGCGCGCCTCGTCCGCGAAAGCCAATTCCAAAAAGCGGAATACAAACGCCTGGAGCGCACATGGAAAGCCGAACTGGATGCGCTCGAAACCCGCCTCCGTCCTTACGCCGAGCAGATAGAAGCGGGCAAGGCAGAACGGAAAAGACGATCGGCTGCCCTCCAGCTCCGGCTCTTTGCCCAGTTCCGTTTCCGCAATGCGCAGGGCGAGGAGAAAGACCTTTGCGAGCTGTTCGCGCCTACGCCCAGCCATGTTCCGCCCGCTGGGGCAGGAGAGTGTGCCGCCCCTAAGCTCTTGCAATATGCCTACTTGCATCAACTCCGTCCGCGTGCCATGGCCGAGTTTTGGTGGGGAGCTTCGCCCATTTCGGAGGTTCGCCATGCCGGGCATTTCTATCCGGCTTGCCAAGGGAAATGCGGACCGATCCTCCGCTTCATGCTTCAAGGTTTGGACGTAGACGAGAATCCATTGGCGAAAGAGGCAAAAGAGAGGATGCTGTTGGAAATCTGCTATGAAGATGAGTATCTATTGGTGGTGAATAAGCCTGCCGGGATGCTATCCGTTCCGGGCAAGGAGGCGCGGACGTCGGTTTATGCTGAAGTGCGTCGGCGGTATCCGGAGGCTACGGGTCCGCTCCTCGTGCATCGCCTCGACATGGATACTTCGGGTTTGCTCCTCATTGCCAAGCGGAAAGATATCCACCAAGCCCTGCAGGCGCAATTCAAGCATCGCACCGTGCGGAAGCAATACGTGGCGTGGCTCGAAGGCATTGTCCCGACGGATAGGGGCGTGATAGACCTTCCGCTCTGTCCCGATTGGCTCGACCGCCCACGGCAGGTGGTAGACAAAGCACAAGGCAAACCCGCCATAACCCGCTACGAAGTGCTCCGCCACGAAGGGAACCGTACGCTCATTGCCTTCTATCCCGAGACCGGCCGTACGCATCAGCTCCGCGTCCATGCCGCCCATCCGGATGGATTGAATGCCCCTATCGTGGGCGACCGCCTTTATGGTACGCCATCCGTCCGCCTTTACCTCCACGCCGCCCGCCTCACGTTCCGCCATCCCGCGACGGACGAAGAGATTTCCATCGAGAAAAGAGCTGGATGGAAATAAACTTATAATGGCACACAGATAACACAGATTTTACAGATGACCACTGATCTTTTTATTGTCTATGCGTTCGATCTTCAATAAAAAAGAAATCTGTGGTCATCTGTAAAATCTGTGTTATCTGTGTGCCATAATATTATATATGTATAGCAAAAGCGGAAGGCAAGCCCGAAAGCTCCCTTCCGCTGTTCACTAATAAAACATATTGAATCGGGCGATGTCACATCGGCCTTTTTCTTGGGCTTAAAGCCTTATCTTGAATACTTGTTCGCCTACGCGGACAATGTAAATGCCTTGGTTCAGGCGGTCGTACTGTTGCAAACCGACTTGCTCTTCGTTGCGTACCACCGCGCCCGTCATGCTGACGATCCATACCGGTAAGCGGTTCGGCGTATACACATAGATACTACCATTTTGTGCATAAACCTTTACGCCCTCGATTTCCTCGATGCCCGTCGGATCCTTTTCTACATCCGTTGCCTTCACGTAGATGTCCGTATATACATTATATATAATATACTCGCCCGGTTGCACGCCTTCTTCGAGTTCTTCCCAGTTGCCATACAAGCTGCGCTTGAACCAGAGCTTCATGTGCTCGGCGTCGTAACCCTCTTCAATCTTTACATAGACCGATGCTTGATTACCTGCGCGCACCACATTCTTGTCGAACCAAAGTTCTACGCCGTCGCACGTCGCTGCGCTGTCTACATACATATTATAGTACTTCGCGGGACGGTTGATGTCGCTTCCGCCGTGGCCATGGTCGTTGTCGTCATCGTCATCTCCGCTGCCACCAGGATTATAATCGATATTGCCATCGCCATCTTCTGGTAAGTTCGGATTCTGATCTTCGTTCGGACCTTCCGGATCTACGATTGTGATGTCGCTACCGTCATTGTTGTAGTCTACATAGTCGCCTTTCGTTGCATCCCAGATCTGTAATTGATAATTATCCGGGTCAAAGCTGCTTAACGTGTTTTCCTGCAAAAGGAAGCCTTTCAAAGTGACTTTGCATTTGTCGTTAGCCGTCTTGGTGAAGACGAACTGGGCGTTGTCGCTGATAATCGGATTCGTTTCATCCGGGTCTACATCCAGCAAACCTCTATCTTCTATCGTTTCAGATTCCAATTCGTAGTCTACATCCGCATCCTCTACCTTTTGCGGAGCTAACGAGCTAACGGAACTTGGCAAGTTGAAGTCTACCTTCATCGGACGCTTCGTAATTTCCAAAGGCATTTGGATTGTTGCAAATCCGTATGTTGCCGGGTTGTTGAAGGTAATGACTGCTGTATATTTGCCTACATTCTTCATATTGTCAGCACCGCTAACGGTAAAGTCTGTACCAGCGTGCAATGTTGCAGGTTCTTCTCCTTCTTTTGTTACGATAATCGTTTCAATCGAATGTACATGTCCATCATATACATAGGTGAAGGCTTTTTTATCCACATTCCAAGTCCAAGTATCGTCGTCGCCCTCTTCATCGCCTGGTGTTACTTCGCCGCCCGGATAATCAGGGTCATCGTCTACGATTGTTATTTCTACCGTAGCGGAACCATCTGTTACGGATGCGCCATTCCAAGTCGGGTTATTGTAATTGGATAAAGAGAACGGATCTTCTTCTTCAATCTTCAAATTGGCAATAGATACTGTTACTTTACCGCCCGGCGTTAAATCTGCCTCATCGTTGATTGAAGCCGTACCGCTTACAGATGCTGCTTTCGATTCTGCTTCGTTTACAGCATTAACCTCAGCATCATCTGCGCTCCACCAAGTAGAAAGATTTTCAGCTTCTTCTACTGTGATAGTATTCGGCAAGTTCAAGTCAACAGACAAATCAGCTTTTGCGATGTAAAGCAACATCTCAATATCCTCTTCTGTATAGCCATCAAGCAATAAAGTTATAGAAGCCTTATAGTAACCGGCTTTCTTTACTTCTTGAACGGTTTCTATTGCTGCATCGAATCCTGTTGCACTATACGTATAAGTTACGGCGTAATCACCCTCTTCTACACTAATAATAGAATATTCACTCTCATTCAAATTCTTAATCTTCAGTGATGTCAGATTATGAGGTTCGCCATCATACGTGCGTTCAAATGATTTGTTCTCTGCATTCCATTTCCAATCGTCCTCGTCGCCATCTACCGCAGGAGTAAGATCTTCGTCTTCCGGTGTTTCAGGTGTAATGTCGATACCGCCGATTTCAAGACTGCCACCTTCGCCTGGAGTAATATCCGTTTCTCCATTCTTCCAAGCTACGTTGTAGTTGTCGGCATAGAATGATTCTGTGTCAACCAACTTCAAGCCATTGATTGTAATCGTAGCTGTCTCTTTGTTTTCATCCGACGTAGCTGTAGCTGTTACGTTTTCCAGCGCAGAAGATAATGAAGATTTTACAGCATCTCCTTCTGTAGTGCTCAACGATTCAGGATTGTAAGTTAATCCGAAATTGTCAACAACTAACAAGTCTTTTGGAGCATCCATCTGTGCCCATGTAATGCTTTCCAGTTTCAAATCCACCGTTAAGTCAGCTTCTGTAATCTTCAGGTTAATCTTAGCCTTACCCTTTACATAGATACCTTCTGCATCTTCAGAGATAGTAATAGTTGCTACATACGTACCTACATTCTTTGGAGAACCTTCGTTTTCTAAGGTAGAACTTTCTGTTGGCTTAGAATATGTATAGCTTATTTCCATCTTATCGGCTGGAACAGCTACCCAATCGTCATCTCCATTTTCTTGTCTTACCTTGATCACTGCATCCAACGAGTGAACTTCACCGTCGTACTTGCGGACGTAAGCACCATCTTCTGCGCTCCATTCCCAGCCTCCTTCTTCGGTATCGTCAATCTTTACATCGGTATCGTCATCATTCGGGCCGCCTTGATCTTCACCTTCTTCTCCTAAGTCTTTGCTTACGATAAGGGTGCCGGTGTTGACATCTCCTAATGTATAATTGTGCGTTACGTCTGTTTCTCCAGCCGTAATACTTGCAATAGCAAAGTCTTCACTCTTAGATAAGGTATATTTACCAGCCTTATCTATAGTTCCGGCAGTCAATGTGCCACTATATGTAATTGTCGCAGCGGTATGAGCGTTGATGAAGTAATCGTTTTCATCACTATCATCATCTCTTGCTTCTATGTTTTCGTTGCTTGGTGTAGCAATTGTTGCTTCCAGTTTTATCTCTTGATCTTTGATTTGCAGGTTCAATTCTCGTGGCTTTACTGTAATCTCTTCGGTTGGGAGTGCGTTATCATATTCTCCTGTTGCTTGGTCGCCAGCTGTGATTGACATTACAGTATAAGTACCGGCTTCTTTTACTTCAGTAACATCACTGCCTGTATCTTCACTATTCTTCTTCCACGTATAAGTGACTGTATAATGTATACCTTCTGTCAAAGGTTTATTATTGACAGAGACTGTTACAGCTTCTTTCGCTTCACCATCGTAAATATAGTCTTGTCCCGTTTTGATATTTACGGTGGCATCTGCTAAATCAGGAATTGTCTTATTTACAATAATCTTTACTGTAGCTGTCTTCTCTGTTGTACCGTCTGCCTTAATAGGAACAGTTACCGTATATTCTTTAGAATCTTGGTCTCCAAAATCCGTATCATCCAAATTAGCAGTACCAGAGAATTTACCGTTTTCGCACTTAATACCAGTAGGCAAACCATCTGTCACTGTTTCATACGAAATAATATCAGCAGAAGATGCCAATGTATGATCTGTCATTGGCACATAGTTGTTAATCGTAAGATTTATTTCTGCTACAGCCCATGCGCCTTTTAATGTGACATAATCGCCACCTGAGATATCTCCATTTCCATCTACGGTATATGTTTTAGCCGTTTCATCCATTGTAATGGTTGTGCCTGCTTCATATACCTTATTATTATAGATCCAACCTAAGAATTGGTGTTTGCCTTTGCCTCCAGCGTTTTCCGTAACATCTACAGAGGCATTACAAGAAAGTGCTGCGCCTAAAGTTACTTCACCCTTTGGGGGATAAAAGTTATAATCGGTAGGTAATGATGTACCAGTAGAAGAACATCCGCTGATTCTGTTAGCCTCATATTTGATGCTAAAACCGGATATCTTACCACTTCTGATATCGCCGCTTTCAGCATTTAATACACCATTTTCACCAACGATAAGTGTACCACCTTGCAAATCTAATGCAGCTGTTAGATCATTATCTGTTAAGTCAAGTGGGGAATTTAAAGTAAATTCCGTAGTCTTATCGTTTGTAGACTTTGGTCGTAAAAGTCCTGTATGATTTCCAGGCCATGAAGCCGTATTGTCGAAGATGATGCCGCTTTCAATCTCCTCGAAGTTATGATCAATATTATCAAATCCTTTATTGGTGATCATCACACCGTTTCCATTCATTGTAAAGTCATGCTTAGCAGCTCCACCAACAGTTCCACTTATGGCATCTTCTTTGGTATCAAAAACAACAGTTCCTCCGTTAATGGCGACATCACCGACCATTCCGCTATTATTACCAATACCTATATTTGTTTTGAAAGTTAATATACCTGTACTGCTATCTAATATTGTCACATTAGTTTCTGCTGTACTTCTGATACCGATTTCCTCGTCTGATTCGAAGGTGTTTGTACCAATAAGTATAAGTTTTACATCGCCACCTCCTGTAATGTTTATTTCCATAATAGGATCATCTTCATGCTTTAAATAAACATCTTGTAGCGTGATTGTTGGGTCACCACTTACTTCAATGTAATAATCCTTAGCTGTTCCGTCACCTTTGATTAGGTAATTGCCATCTCCTGATATTTCAATATGCTTTCCATCTACTGAAATATCATCTTCTCCTGATGTAATAGTAGGTGCGTTCCCGGATATATCTATAGTTCCGGTATAGTCCTGTGCCCACACCGCACCACTAAGCGTTGTTAAGAACGCCATCAAAAAAGTAAAAAACTTACGTTTCATAATACTGTAATTTTATAAGTGAATAGATTAATTGTTTTTGTATCTTATGGGAAGTTATTCTCCAGGTACGTTTACTTCAATAGGATCTACGTCTGCTGGATACCTGTCACCTTCTAAAGGTTGATATTTATCGGCTAAGTATCTCTCAATACCTCGCCAGATATCCGAATCATTACCACCTATAATGGCGTAGTTAGCCATCAAGTTTTGATATTGGGTTATTCGATATTCTTTCAAGTGATCCCACAATCTATCGATATCACCGCTACCTACATATATAACTGTGCCGTTATCACTTTCCCAAATTATGTAAACGCCTTTTTCATACCTATCGTTTTTATAAAAGGCGTTTAAAAATACTTCGTTGTACGTGAATCCTTTGGATTCTTTCCATGTAATTCTCATAATACTTTATTTTATAAGTGAATAGATTAAAGAATATGCTTATTTAGTTCGTCAAGAGCTATATACAAACGGTGGGAGTTTTGCAACATCTACTGTTTGCTATGTCTCTTGATTTATACATCTTTATAACTTTCTATTTTTTGGGCCCAACAAATTGGTCATCATACTTTTTCGCAGCACATGCACGATATTCAAAAACGTAATCAGCCCATTTCATTTCTTCAGATAATTCAGGGACACTATTTAGTCCTGTATTTTTGTCAGAAGGGAAATAATGGGTAGCTACTCTTTGAGGATAAATGCATGAATCATCCGAACTGCTACATGTACCTATAGGGCAAAGATCAGGAAGAAGATCTATTTCACGTGGAATAACCCTCGGAAATCTGAGTCCTTCTGTTGGTTGATATACGTAGGCCAAATAGTTTTCTAATCCTTCATATTCTTCTTCGCTTTCGATTTGTACATAAGAAGCCATTAAGTAAGGATGTTCTTTTCGTGCTTGCACAACAGAATCTGTTGGCTCTTCTATATGAGCTTTCAATCGATTCACGATCTTACCACTACCTACATAGATTGCAGGGTTAATATAATATCCGAATTCGCTCTTTTCTACAGACCAGACAAATAGGTACCCGTTTCAATTTTCTTTTCTTCAATTATTTTCTTTTCTTCTTCTGTTTTTACTTTTGCCTCTGCTTTTGCTTTAGCATCTTCTATCATAGAAGAAATTCTTTCTACTTCCTCTATTGTAAGAGGGAAAGGTGTTGCTAATTTTTTGTTAGATAGATACATTTTTAATTCTCCTTTACTTATTAGTGAATAGATGTCTTATCTCGTTTATAGACCAGAGGAACAGCTCTTTATGTCTGTCCTCCCGGTCTTAATTCCTGTCTGCCGGAGTACCCCTCCGACATCTGCAGCAGATGGGGTTTCCTATCTGCGGCAGATCCCTTCTGCCATCTCGGGCAGATGTCCTTTGCCATCTGCGGCAGATGTCAGACCCTATCTGCTGCAGATAGGAGAGCCCCTCTCGGGCAGCTCCCGCGAGAGGTCTCCTGCACGTTTCTTTACGCCTGTTCTTCAGGCTCTTCCGTTTTCTTCGGCGAGATGCGTTCGAACGTCACCTTCTGGCAGGTCGTCTTCAAATCCTGGCTGGGTGTAAAGATGATGCGCGGCTTTTTCATCATCGTCGCCGCATCGAAATCTTCTGCCAAGATGGAGCCTTTGCTGCCCACCGTCTGGCGAAACGAGTCGAGTCCGTCGATCATTACCGTACGCCCGTTTTGCAGGTGCGTCTTCAGCTGGCGGACGAGGCGGTCGAACACGCCCTTGACGTCGGCCGATGTCAGTGCGGATTCCTCCGCGATGTTCGCGCACAACTCATCGAAATCAACCGTGCCGTTGTTCAACGCTTGTGCGTAATACAACTTTGCGTCTGGTCCAGCACCTTCTGAGAAGTCTTTCCGCTGGACGAGTTTGTACTTAAACGTCATGAGTATAAATGTTAAGTTTAACAATAGCCACTCGCTGTGGCGTTAATTCTCTCTGATTCGGGAAGTGAAACATTGCATTTTAGACGTCCCTTTAAAATTAAATGTTTTGCGTCAGGAGAAAATTTTTTTAGTTTTCTTCAAATATTTCTGCCTCAAAGGTTTTGTAATTCGAAATAAAGAGCTACCTTTGCCTCGATTCAAGGGGTAAGCATTTCATCTTTAAGGGACGTTTAAAGTGAAATGCTTTCTTTGTTTATAATCAGCGAATTGAGGGGTTGAATTTTGTGCTAAAAGTAGGGAAAATGAGGGTATATCCAGATACCACTACAAGGGAATATTTTTCTGGACAGTTGCTATTTAAATTCCGATTAAAAAGACTATCTTTGCCACATGATTTATCCCATAAATAGAAAAGCTATGGAAAAGAAAGAAGTAAGAAAGGTAGAAGTAAAGGTGGAAACGAGGAAACAGGAACCTAAACGGAAGGTAAGTAAGACGTGGGAAGCAGCCCAGCGTCTGAAAGGAACGGTAATCGTCAACGACCCCACTTTGTTTTGGAGATGAGGTACTTGATTGACACTAATATTGCGATATATATAATGGGGGATCCGGATAGTCTGGATAAAGATGTAAAAGCCCTTATCTCGGATTCGGATTCCTTATTATATATAAGTGCAGAATCGGCCAAAGAGCTGGTGATTGCTTATCGGAACAAAGGGTTGTTTGCCAAGAAATGGAAAACACCTGAAGATGTACTTTATTCCTTGGAAAATGAATATTTTATTCAGATTCTTCCTGTGAAAAGAGAACACATAGTTACGTACGCTCGCTTGAGAATTAATGTACAGCAAGATCATAAAGATCCTTCGGATCATGTAATCATAGCTCATGCGATTACAGAGCATTTACCACTTATATCAAGTGATACACGCTTTGATTTTTATCGCCGTCAAGGACTTGATTTGATATTCAATAAGAAGTAGAGTCTCTTGAAGGAAATTTTTGAATAGATCCCCGGAACACAGGGCTTATGGGTTAGTCTGCGTTTCGGGGTTCTTTTTGTCTTCCATGTTGATTTGCTTTGAATAGAAAGCATAAGCACGTTCTTCTGCGGCTTTCCGTTCAGGAGTTCCTTCTTTGCCAAAGAACTCATCCAATTGGGCATCTACATCAAGTAGATTCATTCTGTTTGCTGATTCTATGGATTTTGTACGCAAATGTTGTTCCCGCAATTCATCTAATTTTTGTTGGTTGAGCGTACCATCATTCCACAGACGTTCCAATTCATCTTCTAACTTTTGGGCGTAATGATTGCGAATTGTATCTGCCTGTTCTTTAATATTTTTCTTTTTCATCTTATATCTCCTTTCCTGTTTTCTGTCAATTTATCAAACGCAGCCCCTTTGATATATCCTCTTTTCACCTTATTCAGTGCGATCTCTTCTAAGATACCCCTTTTTACCAGTCCGGTAATGTCGCTTTTGGCCGTGGTGGGCGTGATGCTGAATTTGGCTTGCATGTCTTTTACGGTGATGACCTCATGCGGATTATCGTGGAAAAGGCGGATGATTTCCGCTTGACGTGGGTTGATGTCCCCTAAGCGGAGGAACTGGGAGGCCTGTTTTTGGAGGTCGGTTTTCCTTTTTATGTATTGCTGCAACTCATTGAAGGCTTGCTCTAAGACGTGGAGGTGGTAAGATACGAAATACCCCAAGTCGTGTTGGTCTGCTTCGACGTATAGATAGGCTTTTTCGTAGCTCTTCTTCGACCGGGCAATGATGCGCGAGATGGAGAGGTATTCCGTCAAGTTATATCCCTGCTTGAGCATATACCAATAGAAAAGCGCACGGGCTGTCCGTCCGTTTCCGTCCACGAAAGGATGCACATACGCCAGCATGAAGTGGACGATAATACCGCGGATAATCGGATGGATAAACACAAGGGGCTTCTCCTCGTTGAAGAAGTCGCGAAGGTGTGTGATAAACTGAGGAATCTCCTGGTAGGAGGGAGGCGTATGGACGATTTCGTGCGTAATGCCATTTTCTACTACGACGTGATTGTTCGAGCGAAAACGTCCGGCATCTTCGGCCTGTTCAAGCGTGCCTTCCGTCATTAATTGATGAATCCGCAGCAGCATTTCTTCGGAAAATGGCTTGTCTTTATTTTCTGTAATGAATTGGATGGTTTGGTAATTGTTATAAATCATCTGTTGCGATGAGTCTTTGGGTGTCATCTTCTTCCGCAGCATATCTTTGGCCACTTTCCTTGTCGTAGACGCTCCTTCCATTTGGCTGGATGAGATAGCTTCCTCCATCAGCGAGCTGAGGAGGTATTGCTGTTTGTTTTCTTCGGGTATGACCAGTTGATTTCCCCATACGCCGGCAAAGCGCATATCCAGTTCGTGACAAATCCGTTGCATGGCGTTTGTAATGCTTAGACTGATCCCATACGTAGGCCAAATCGTCATGCGGTTTTGCATCCGGGATGCTTTTACATACGTCCATAGGTCTTTGTGGGTGATCGACGGAGGGATGATTTTATATTTTACCTCGCTCCAATAGTCGTAATGCTCATTGATTTTTTCGACCAGCAAGGCGATTTCACCGTTTTCTCCTTTGGATAAAGTCCTATACGCGTGGAATAGGTCCGCTTCTTGTAGGATGGGAGGATTTTCTATCATGGCTTTTCTGTTTTGGCTACAAAGATAGAAATTCTTTCCAATTCTTGCAATATTGGAAAGGATTGGAAAGGAGGAAATGAGGAATGAAGAATTAAGAATGAGGAATGAGGAATGAAAAACAAGAGACACGGAGCTTTTAATTGTTAATTATTAATTGTTAATTGCTCCGTGCCTCTGTGTTTATACTGAACTTACTTCAATAAAGAGCAAGGGCAGAGATGGTCTTTCTCGATGTCCTTGAAGTAGTTGTATGTACCTACTTTCAGTTCGGCGCACGCTGCATCGTCGCATACGATGATGCCCTTCGGATGGAGCTGGAGCGCGGTGATTGTCCACATTTGGTTGACAGCGCCTTCTACAGCTTGTTGCAAAGCGCGGGCTTTGTTGTGGCCATTCACCATGATAAGTACTTCTTTGGCATCCAATACCGTGCCGACACCTACTGTAACGGCTGTCTTCGGTACTTTATTTACATCATTATCAAAGAAGCGGGAGTTGGCGATGATCGTATCCGTAGTCAATGTCTTCATACGTGTGCGAGATGCCAAGGATGAACCCGGTTCGTTGAACGCGATGTGTCCGTCCGGACCGATACCGCCGAGGAACAAATCTACGCCACCTACAGCCTTCATCTTCGCTTCGTAAGCCGCACATTCAGCCTCGATGTCTTCCGCGTTGCCGTTGAGGATATTGACATTTTCAGGCTTGATGTCGATGTGGCTGAAGAAGTTGTTCCACATGAATGAGTGGTAGCTTTCAGGATGTTCCTTCGGCAGACCTACGTATTCGTCCATGTTGAACGTAATCACGTTTTGGAACGAGATGACGCCCTGTTTGTTCAATTCAATCAGGTTCTTGTACATGCCCAGGGGCGAAGAACCCGTCGGCAAACCCAGGATAAACGGTTTTTCCGGTGTAGGATTAGCCGCTTTAATCTTAGCAGCTACATAATTGGCTGCCCATTGAGACAGCTTTTCGTAATTCGGTTCAATAATTAATCTCATGATATTTATTGTTTTAATTGTTAGTTATATTTCTTTCCGATGATCGTTATATTTATTTGGATTGTTCGTTATGAATTTGTTCGGCCATCGCTTTGCCCAGCGCCCAGCAGGCTTCATACTTATCCGGCTTTAAACCTTGCTTCTGCTCGACGGGTTCGCCCACGATGGTCCAATTCATCTTCTCGCCAAAGGCCGCCAAGCGTTTTACGGCCGCGCCTGCCCACGAGAACGAGCCGAAATAACCGAAGAGGCGGTTCTTCACTTCGCGCAATTCAATCTTCTGCAAGAGCGAATCGACTTCGGGGTAAAGCTGGTTGCAATAAGTAGGGCAGCCAATAATCAAAGCCTTATACTTGAAGATATCTTTCAGGATATAAGAGGAATGGCTCTTGCTCACGTTGTGCATCACGATATGCTTCACGCCATGTGCCGAGAGCGACGAGGCGATGGCTTCTGCCATTTGTTCGGTATTGCCATACATGCTCCCGTAGATTACGACAACGCCCTCTTGTCCTTCGTACCGGCTCAGTTCGTCGTATATCTTGACTACTTCGGGGATGTGCTTCGTCCATACCGGACCGTGCGTAGAACAGATGGTTTGGATGTTCAATCCTGAGAGCTTTTGCAATGCCTTCTGCACGGGGCTTCCGTATTTCCCGACGATGTTGGCATAATACCGGCGCATCTCGTCCCAAAAGTGGTCAAGGTCCAAATCCGTATCCAATATGCCTCCATCCAACGTGCCATACGTACCAAACGCATCGGCCGAGAAGAGGATCTTGTCCGTCTGGTCGTAGGTCACCATGACTTCCGGCCAATGTACCATCGGGGCGAGGTAGAAAGCGAGCTTATGATGTCCGATTTCCAACGTATCACCCTCTTTGACTTCCACCAAACCCGTCGTAATGCCATGATATCCCTCCAGCATGTCGAACGTGCGCTTGTTTCCGATGATTTGCACCTCCGGGTAAGCCTGGCGCAAGAGGCGGATGCTTCCGGCGTGGTCTGGCTCCATGTGGTTTACGACCAAGTAATCCAACGGACGTCCGCCCAACGCGTCTTCAATCTTCTTTAGGAATACGTCTGCATAACATGCGTCGACGGTATCCACGAGGACGGTTTTCTCGTCTGCAATCAAATAGGAATTATAGGAAACGCCGTATGGCAAGGGCCACATGTTTTCGAACAACGCCTTTTGCCGGTCGTTTACTCCTACATAATATACTTTGTTTGCAATTTCTTTTAGTCTATACATTATATTATATACCTGCTTTTACGTTTGTTTTCTTCTGGGCACGCCAGACAAAGTAAATACCCGCTATGACAAACGGGATGCTTAAGAGTTGCCCCATATTCAGGAACAAGTTTGCTTCGAAAGCCTCTTGGTCGTTCTTCAGGAATTCGATAAAGAAGCGAGAAGCAAAGACACATATCATGAACACGCCAAAGATAAATCCCTCCTTATGCCACGCCTGTTTTTTGAAATAAAGCCAATAACATAGGGCGAAAGTGACCAAATAACACGCAGCTTCGTAGAGTTGCGTCGGGTGGCTCGGGGCGGAGAAGATCGGTTCGGCGCCTGCCTTCCATTGGTGGAGGTTCTCGATGAAGCGGAATCCCCAGGGCAAGTCCGTCGGATGCCCGTAGATCTCGTGGTTCATCAGGTTCCCCAAACGAATCATAGCCGCTACCAATCCGGTTGGCACCACCAGTTTGTCGAATGTCCAAAGCATGCTTCGGTGGGTGACGCGCTTCGAATAGATATAGATGGCAATGATGATACCCAACGTCCCTCCATGGCTGGCCAGCCCTCCTTCCCATATCTTCAGGATTTCAATCGGATTGGCCAGATAATAGTCCGGCGCATAGAAGAGGCAATGCCCCAAGCGTGCGCCGATGGCCGTACCCAGGATGGTGTACATCAAGAGCGAATCGATCCATTCCTGTTTCAACCCTTCTTGCTTCCACATCTTCTGGACGATTAAATAGCCAATCCAAAAACCTACGGCAAAAGCCAATCCGTACCAACGTATTTCCCTCGAACCGATGGTAAAGATGGCAGGGTCGGCGGTCCATGTGATAAAATCCAACATACTTTCTTTCTAATGAAGAATTAAGAATGAAGAATGAAGAATTAAGAATGAGCCTTCGGATTGAAATTCTTCATTCTGCTCCGAAGGAGCCATTCTTCATTCTTCATTAAATATTACACTAATCTCCGGATCAACGCTTCGCGGTCTCCGTAAAGCATATCGATGACCGGAAGTTCAATCATCGTATAAGCGCCCGGCTTTTGCTTGAAGCTGGCACGTGCCACGCATACGAGGATTTGGGCGGTCAATGCCGGATT
The DNA here is from genome assembly GCA_944325335.1 of uncultured Parabacteroides sp. Classification (GTDB taxonomy): domain Bacteria; phylum Bacteroidota; class Bacteroidia; order Bacteroidales; family Tannerellaceae; genus Parabacteroides. The sequence goes on from CALUZR010000036.1 coordinate 17,877, forward strand.
GTTGATCTTCATATCGAACTCGATGAGCTGGTTCTGCGTCTTGCCCGATACGCCTTTGCGCGTCAGGTTCACACCATGGCCCATGTCCTTCAGGGCATCTACCGATTCCACTTGCATGACGTGCGTTTCGTCGTGTGCAAAGTAATCGTCAGCCTTGATGGCAGCCGCTACTTGGTTGAAGTCATATCCTTCTTTCACTTCGATATAGACCATGCGGCGGTGTACGCCTGTGCCCAGCGGTATCGTCATGCTAAGCGCGTTCTTTACACCTTCGATGGCTTTTACGGCTACGGTATGACCCATACTCATGCCCGGACCAAAGTTCGTATAAGTAATTCCTTTCGGGACGATGGCTTCGAGCAACGCGCGCACGATCGAATCGCTTCCCGGATCCCAACCCGCCGAGATGATGGCTACTGTGTTGTGTGCTTTCGCTACTTCATCCAACGAACGGCGCAAGTCTACAATATTCGTATGGATATCAAAACTATCGACCGTATGAATACCCATTGCTAAGATTTCCTTGGCATAATGTTCTACTTGGCGTGTCGGCGTAGCGAGGATAGCTACATCTACTTTCTCCAGCTTCGTAATGCTATCCACTACGGGGATTCCTTGCAATTCGGCAGGGACTTGCGTCGGGTCCCGACGGATAACGCCTGCTACTTCAAAATCCGGAGCTACTTCCAATGCTTCCAGCACATACTTTCCAATATTGCCATACCCAACGATGGCAGCTCTAATCTTTTCCATATTTATTGTTTAAATAACCAAGGGCAAAGATACGCATAAATAGGGATATATAGCATGGAGATGACACAAAAATCTTTGCCCTTATTTCTCTTTTAGGTTACTTCTTACGTTTTAACAACACAATAACGGGGTTGGCTTCTTCGTCGAGCCTGTCGGCAATGGACTTTAACGGGCCGCTCAGTTTGCCTTCGGCATTGGCTTCTACCAAGTCGGGGGCGTCGTATTTCTCTACCGTAAGCGCCTCTTGTCCCATCGGGAGGATATAGGAGAAGAACAGCTTCTTGTCTGCATAGTCCTTATTATATAGGATATAGGAAAAGAATTGGTTCGTCTCGGCATCATACATTATATCCGACGTAGGGAAACCGTTCATCTTCTCTAAGTTGAACTTTTTCGTCATAATGACGAAGAAATAATACGGATGCGCGCAGAGTTGCGGGAAGAGGAACTTTTGTTCCTCCATGCCATGTATCGAGGGCATGCGGACGAAGCGGGGCGTCAATTTCCCGTCCTTTGTGTATTGATAAAGCGTATCGGTCGAAGGATTTGCCAAAAGCCAATCGTCCCCCATCGGCGCATTCACATTGTAGAAAGGCACCACCACGGCATCTTTTTCCGTATATACCGGCGTTTCCTCTTTTTCTATCGGCATCCGTATCTGTTGGGCGAGGCTTCCATCTTGCTTATTGATAAGGATATGGTTCTCTTTTCGTTGCCCATCAATACGTATGCTTCTATACACCAATAGGCGCGTATCGTCATAGTTTTGCCAATCATTATAATAACAGGAGTCGACTGTGGGGAAACTTCGCCGGAAGTTGCCTTCCAGGTCGTACACCAATATCTTTTGTTTCGGATTATCATTGACGAAAAGCTCGCCATTCGCCTCGTCGAGCAAGACGCTGGTGGCTTGCGTGTATTCTTCTCCACTCTGGCCCATGCGGTTAATCTTGCGGATGCCTTTGCCCGTTTGCCGGTCGAAGAGGAACAAATCGCCCAAGTTCGTGCGGTTGGCCGTGATAATGAGCGAAGGACCTACGGCTTTTACCGTCCCGTGCGTGATGAACTCGTCGGTCGTTTCGAGCGGCACATACTCCACATCCACCATGTCTTGCAAAACGAGCTCCTTTTCTGCATACTCCTTTGTTACATCCACTTCGACGATATCCGCCTGTGTCTCTTTTGCATTCGGACTGCATCCCATGGCATAAATCGCCACGAGAAGAAGCATCCATTTCGATGCGCATTTCATGTCTTTCATATATTCCTTTTTATTTATAGTTAGAATCGATTGCAAAGATAGTTATAATTGTGGACAAACATAGTTATAATCGGAAGCAAATATAGTTATGTTTTTAAGTAGGCATAAAGGCGAATGTGTGGCTTATAAGTAAACATGTATTGTAAAAAATGCAAAGGGGAAAGGCTATGTCCCGATTTTTAGCTAATTTTGCCGCTTGAATAAAACAAAACAATAGTATGTCAATCTTCCGCTTTAATGCAGTAGAGAAAGCTTCCAACCGGAAGGCGGTGGAAGCCTGCACGCCCCACCGAAAAGTATCGGAGTATTTCGGGGAGAACGTTTTCGACCGGAAAACGATGCAGAAATATTTATCCAAAGAGACATTTAAGGCTTTGACGCAATCCATCGACCGGGGCGAACCCATCGACCGCGAGATTGCCAACCATGTAGCCGCTGGCATGAAGATGTGGGCGCTTGAAAAGGGCGTCACGCACTACACGCACTGGTTTCAACCCCTTACGGACGGCACCGCCGAGAAGCACGACGCCTTCGTGGAACACGATGGAAACGGGGGCATGATCGAGGAGTTCAGCGGCAAATTGCTGGTGCAACAGGAGCCGGACGCGTCGAGCTTCCCGAACGGAGGCTTGCGGAACACCTTCGAGGCGCGCGGTTATTCGGCTTGGGACCCTTCGTCGCCCGCTTTCATCGTGGATGATACGCTTTGTATCCCGACGGTATTTATTGCCTACACGGGCGAGGCGCTCGATTATAAAACCCCGCTTATCCGCTCCATCGAGGCGTTGAACAAGGCGGCAACGGATGTGTGCCAGTACTTTAGCGATGATGTGCATAAGGTAATCGCTTATTTGGGTTGGGAGCAGGAGTATTTCCTCATCGACGAGGATTTGTATTCCGCCCGTCCGGACTTGTCGCTCACCGAACGTACGCTTTTAGGGCACGAGAGCGCGAAAAACCAGCAGCTCGACGACCACTATTTCGGGGCGATTCCTTCGCGTGTACAGGAGTTCATGAAGGATTTGGAGGTGGAATGCTACAAGCTGGGTATTCCCGTCAAGACGCGTCATAACGAGGTGGCACCGAACCAATTCGAGTTTGCCCCCATTTACGAAGAATGCAACCTGGCGAACGACCACAACCAATTGCTGATGTCGGTCATGAAGCGCGTCGCCCGGCGTCATAATTTCCGCGTCCTCTTGCACGAGAAACCCTTCAAGGGCGTGAACGGTTCGGGCAAGCATTGCAACTGGTCGATGGGCACGGATACGGGCATCAACCTTTTCTCGCCCGGAAAGGACCGCGAGGACAACTTGCGTTTCATTACCTTTATAGTCAATACGATATTGGCCGTTTACAAATACAATGCCCTGCTCAAGGCGACGATCGCTTCGGCTACGAACGCCCATCGCTTGGGGGCAAACGAGGCACCGCCTGCGATCATCTCGACTTTCCTCGGGACGCAGATCAGCGACGTGCTGGATAAATTCGAGAACGCCTCGATCGAGGATGCGATCGTGGTGGACGACAAGAAGCGCCTCCACCTCGGCTTCGGGCAAATTCCGGAATTGCTCCTCGACAATACGGACCGCAACCGCACGTCGCCCTTCGCCTTTACGGGCAACCGCTTTGAGTTCCGCGCCTTGGGTTCGTCGGCCAATTGCGGCTCGGCGTTGCTGGCCTTGAACTCGGCCGTGGCCTACCAGTTGCGCCAGTTCAAGGCGGATGTCGATGCGCTCCGCGAAGCCGGAAGCACGAAAGAGGCGGCCATCTTCGAAGTCCTGAAGCGTTATATCCAGGAATCGAAGCCGATCCGTTTCGATGGCAATGGCTATAGCAAGGAATGGGAAGCGGAGGCCAAACGCCGTGGGCTGGATTGCGAGAGCAGCGTCCCGTTGCAATACGACGCTTACCTGAAGCCGGACGTCGTGCAGATGTTTGAAGCGACCGGCGTCCTTAGCCTCAAGGAGTTGGAAGCCCGCAACGAGGTGAAGTGGGAAATCTACATCAAGAAGGTGCAGATCGAAGCGCGCGTCTTGGGCGACCTTTCGCTCAACCACATCATTCCGGTGGTCATCCGCTACCAGACGGTCCTGTTGGAGAACCTGTTGCGCCTCAAAGAGACCTTCGGCATCGAGGAATACGAAGGCATGGCCGAAGAGCCGCGCCGCCTGATCCGCAAGATTTCAGGACACATCACCGCCGTGACGAAGAAAGTAGACGAGATGGTCGAGGCCCGCAAGAAGGCCAACCGCATCGCCGACATGCGCGAGAAGGCTATCGCTTACCACGACACCGTGGCTCCTTACCTGGAGGAAATCCGCTATCATATCGACGAGTTGGAACTGATGGTCGACAACCAAATCTGGCCGCTCCCGAAATACCGCGAATTGCTTTTCATTCGCTAAATTAATAGGTAAACGGCTTGCCGTTCGTGCCTTCGGAGTAGTTGCTGGGGGCAAACGGCAAGCCGTTCATGTTTCCGGAGTACTCGCGGAGGGCAAACGGCAAGCCGTTCATGTTTCCGGAGTAGTCGCTGGAGGCAAACGGCAAGCCGTTCATGTTTCCGGAGTACTCGCGGAGTGCAAACGGCAAGCCGTTCATGTTTCCGGAGTGGTCGCGCGGGGCAAACGGCAAGCCGTTCATGTTTCCGGAGTAGTCGCGGAGTGCAAACGGCCTGCCGTTCTTCTTTTATTTCACTATTTCCAATTCATCCAAGAGGTAATCCGCTTCGGCATATTTGTCGATCAGGAAAAGGACGTAGCGGATATCGACGATGATACTGCGCTGATAGTCGGGCAGGTATTCGATATCGCCCCCGACGCCTTCCCAGTTCCGGTCGAAGTTGAGGCCGATGAGTTCGCCCCGCGCGTTGAGGACGGGACTACCCGAATTGCCGCCCGTCGTATGCGTCGTAGCGCAGAGCGCGACGGGCATCGTGCCTTGCTTCGTGGCATACGGGCCAAAGTCGCGGCGCTTATACAGTTCCTTCAGTTTGGCGGGCACGACAAACTCCCAGTTCGTGGAATCCTCTTTTTCCATCACGCCTTCCAGCGTGGTTTGGTATCCATAATAATCGCAATCGCGCGGGCTATAGCCTTTGATTTGGCCGTAGGTGAGGCGCAGGGTGAAGTTCGCGTCGGGCCATTGCGGCTGGCCGCCTTCGTGCATCCGGAGCAAGCCCTCCACGTAGGTGCGGTGCGCCAGGTTATAGCCGTCGTCGAAGCTCTTGAGGGCATCGTTCAGGTGCTCGCGCTCCTCCTTTACCGAGCGGGCGAAGGCGATCATCGGGTCTTCTGCCAACGCTTTAGCCGTAGGTTTGGCGGCAAATTGCTCGAAGTTTTTCACGCTTCCGTAGATAGACTTCGCAAAGAGATGGTCGACGAACGCGTCCACATCGCCGCCAAATGCCTGGTCGATAGTCAGGAGGTAAGCCGGTTGCGAAATGGCAGGGACGAGCTTCCGGTACTCCTTCAGCAGCACCTTGGCGATCTTCTTGTCCACTTCGGGCGCATAATCCTTATTAAAGAACTGATGGAACGACTTGCGGAGCTTGGTGATTTCTTCCTGGATAGCCGCATTGTCTTGCTTTTCGAGGGCAGTAGAAAGTCCGCCGGTATTCATCGGGACGCTGGTAAATTCGATGCCGCGTGTGAGGGTCTCGTCCAGCATCCACTTGCGGTGGCGCAGGTCTTTGCGGTCGGATACGATCTGCTCGAGCGTCAGGAGCGCTTCCTCGTATTGGGGTTGGCATTGCTTGCGTCCCCAGGCGAGCAGGGCCTCTTGCTGGTTCCGTTTGACGGTCTCGAAGTCCCGCTTATTGATCGCCCAGTTGCTACCGATGGCGTTCTTATAGCCGTTTTGCGAACCGGCGTATTTGCTGGCGTACTGGATGCGCACTTTATCGTCTTTGAGCATCTCTTCGAGCATCACTTGTTGCCGCAGGTCGCGGATGTGGATGCGGACGGCATTGTCGATGTCGCGCCGCTCGGCTACTTCCCATGAGGTGTAGAAATGGTTCGTCCGCCCCGGAAAACCCATAATCATGGCAAAATCGTTCTCATCGAATCCTTGGATGGAGAGCTTCAGCCAGCGTTTGGGGCGGAGCGGGACGTTGTCGGGCGAATATTCGGCCGGGTTCCCGTTCGCATCGGCATAGATGCGGAAGATGGAGAAGTCGCCCGTATGGCGTGGCCACATCCAATTGTCGGTATCGGCGCCGAATTTCCCAATCGACGAGGGAGGCGCGCCCACCAGCCGGATGTCGGAATAAATCTTCTTGGTGAACATGAAGTATTGGTTTCCTCCGAAGAAGGGCTGGATTTCGACCTCCGTCCCGGGATTGTCTTGGAGGAACTTCTCGCCGACCTTCTCTTTGGCCAAGGCGTTGAGGAACTTGGGCGAGAGGTAGTTCATGCTATTGGGATCGTTGTCTTCCTTCAGGGCTTCCTTGACGAGGTCGGTCACGTCTTCAATCTTTTCGATGAAGGTGACGGTCAGTCCTTCGTTCGGGAGCTCCTGTTCGCGGGTCGTGGCCCAGAATCCGTCGGTCAGGTAATCGTGTTCCACGCTGCTATGGGTTTGGATGGCGTCGTATCCGCAATGGTGGTTCGTGAAGACCAGCCCGTCGGGCGAGACCACCTCGCCCGTACATCCGCCTCCGAAGATGACCACAGCATCTTTCAGCGAAGCGTTCTCCGGGTTATACAGGTCGTTTGCATCCAGCTCTAAGCCTAAAGCCTTCATTTCGCCCAGCTTTTGTTGTCCTAATAAGGGTAGGAGCCACATGCCTTCGTCGGCGCGCACCGGCGTCAGGGCGAAGCAGAGGGCAGCGGCTGTTATCCATTTCTTGAGGTTCATTGTTTGTTTGTCTTTTAGGGGTTTATAGGGTATCTTTCCATTCTGTGTAAGGATGTTTCGTGAGCGAAGAGTTGTAGAAGCGGCGGTCTCCCGTCACTTCCCGTCCGAGCCACGTGGGGCGTTCGAACTCCTCCACTTCGGATTCCAGCTCGACTTCGGCCAGGACGAGCCCTTCGTTCGCCCCGTGGAAGACGTCGATCTCCCACGTATGCTTCCCGATGGTCGCCAAGTAACGTATCTTGTCGATGGCGCCCGGCTCGCAAAGTTCCAGGAGCTTCTCAGCATCTTCCAAGGGAATGGCTTGTTCAAACTCGTAGCGGCTCATGCCTTTTGCGTCGGTTGGGCCTTTGATGGTGAGGAATCCGGCTTCATCGCGTATACGGACGCGGACGGTCCGCCCTTTGGCCGAGCAAAGGTATCCTTGCACGATGTGCCGCTCGGCATAGACGTCGCGCATGAAATTACCGGACACCAGGAATTTACGTTCGATTTCTACCATGGTCTTGCTTCTTATCGTCGGTTAGCGTATCGTGACCATCGTCGCCCCAAATCCGTATTCGCGGAACGAAGCGTCTTGGTAGTCATGCTGTTTATAATGCGTGCGAAGCTCCCGTTCGATGGCTTTGCGGAGCACCCCGTCGCCTTTGCCATGGATGAAGACAATCTTCTGTCCCTTGCGCGTGGCGTATTGATCCATGACTTCGCGGAACTTATCCAGCTGGTAGTTCAGCATGTCGGTGTTGCTCATGCCCGTGGTATCGTCCAAGAGTTCGTGGATATGCAGGTCGATCTCCAGGATAGACGAGTTCGCCTCCTTCTTCTTGATGAGGGAAGGTGCCGGTGCCGCCGGGCGTTTGTCGGAGCGGATCTTCTGGTGCATCGCTTGTTGGATATCGGCGGCCGATACTAACATCTCCCGTTCAGGCACGTCGCCCCGCACGATGGGGCAGAGCAGCGCGCCCTCGTCGAAGTAATCATTCTCGAGGAAGCAATGCAGCTTGTAGAACTTCACGGTGTCGAGCCGGAGCTCTACCGAGATCGCATTCTTCAGGGCGAAGGGCTTATCCTTCTTGAAGGCAATTAGTTGGACGCAAATACGCTCCAGCTGGTTCAAATCCGCCTTGGCAAACTCTTCGAGGAATATCTTTGTATTGGGCTGGATTTCGCCATGGTAGCGGCTCGTCCAGCTGTTGTTCTCGCGGCTCATATAGTTGAAGAAGAGGTGGTAATTGCTATCGTTCACGAAGTAAGCCTCGTAGCCGCACGTTTGGATGGCTTTCTTGTCCGTCGGGAGGTAGGCCAGGAAGATGTTCAACTGCTCTCCTTCCGGGTTTTCTTCGGTCTTGCGTTCCTCCTCGCGGGTGATTTCGCGTTGCGCCATCACCTTCTTTTCCATCTCCTTAGGCGATGCTTTCGGCTGGTTGTCCGAGTGGACTTGCGGCGCTTCGCCTACCACTACGCATTCGTGCACGTAGGTCGGGATCTCGAACCCGTCGGCATCTTCCACCATTACGACGTCTTTTCCTTTGAAACTACGTACCACGCCGCCCCCCGTCGCATTGAGGAAGCGCACTTTATCTCCTATTTTTATATCCATATTGCTATAAGTTTTCCACAAATGTACGAATTTATCTCCGGAAATCGTGCGGGGCGCGCCAAAAATGCAGGGAGAAAAAAGCTAAAAGCCTGGGTATAAACTTCCCCACGCCCAAGGAAAAGTTCCAAACATCCGAGGAAAGTTCTATCTTTAGCCTAAAGATACATATCTGCAAGCTAAAGATACGTATCTTCAACCTAAAGATATATATCTGCAGCCTAAAGATAGAGAATATCCCGGACGTTTTGACTTTTTGGCCGGGCGTGTCGGACTTTATCTGGGGCGAAAGGTGGTTTTTCCCCGGAGGTTTCCTGCAAAAAACTGGGAGTTTCCGTATCGCCGTGTCCTCTTTTTCCTTAATTTTGCAGCTTGAATTTGAAAGCAAGGTAAATAGATGGAAACAAAGACCGATAAACAGCTCGAATTGGATAAGCGTTACCTGCGGATGGCGGCGATATGGGCGGAAAACTCCTATTGCAAGCGGCGCCAGGTCGGGGCATTGGTGGTGAAAGACCAGATGATCATCTCGGACGGATACAATGGTACGCCTTCCGGATTCGAGAACGTATGCGAAGACGAGCATAATATCACCAAACCTTATGTGCTTCATGCCGAAGCAAACGCGATTACCAAGGTGGCGGCCTCGTCGAACAGCAGCAAAGGGGCGACGATTTACGTGACCTCCGCTCCGTGCATCGAATGCGCCAAACTGATTATCCAATCGGGCATCGTGCGGGTGGTCTATTCCGAGAAATACCGCACCGAGGAGGGCATCGACCTCTTGCGGCGCGCGCACATCGAAGTTGATTTCATTGATATAAACGAATAATATATATAATGTATGGTGAATAACAAAAGGCAATTTGTCTGGTGGCCGTTCATCGTGGCGGCTTGTATCGCCTTGGGTATTTTCATAGGCAATCGGTACCTGTTGCTGAGCCAAGCAGGAGGCAGGATGTTGGGAAGTGGAAACAAACTGAACACGATACTCGATATCATCGAAGAGCAATATGTGGACACGGTGAACATGCCGGACTTGATCGAGCACGTCATCCCAAACGTGTTCAGCGAGCTGGACCCGCACTCGAACTACATCCCCGCCAACGAAGTCGAGCGGCGGAACGAGGACCTCGAGGGTTCGTTCAGTGGTATCGGGGTTTCGTTTAATATGCAGTTGGATACGGTGCTGGTCATCGAGGTCGTCCCCGGCGGCCCCTCCGAGAAGGCGGGTATCTTGCCCTTCGACCGCATCGTGACCATCAACGACACCGTCTACGCCGGCATCAAGGCAGACCAGGAGAAGGTGATGAAGCTCCTCCGCGGCATGAAGAATACCACCGTCCGGCTGGGCATCAAGCGCAACGGGAATCCGGACCTCATCGAAGTGCAGGTGACGCGCGGCGACGTCCCGGTGAATACGGTCGACGTGGCCTACAAGGTGGCCGAGGGCGTGGGCTATATCAAGGTCAGCAAGTTTGGCCGCACGACTTATAATGAGTTCATTACCGCCATCGCCCAGCTGAAGCAAGAGAAGTGCAACTCCTTTATCATCGACCTCCGCGGCAATACGGGCGGATACATGGAGGCCGCCATCAATATGATCAACGAGTTCATGCCCGAGGGGCGGATGATTGTCTACGCTTACGGCAAGAACTTCCCCCGCTTCGAGTCGCATGCCAACGGGACGGGCACCTGCTTGGAGAGCCCGCTGGTCGTCTTGACGGATGAAATCTCCGCCTCGGCGAGCGAAATCTTCTCCGGCGCTATCCAGGACAACGACCGCGGGTTGATTATCGGCCGGCGCACGTTCGGGAAAGGGCTGGTGCAATCGCCCATCAAGCTCCGCGACGGGTCGGAGGTGTTGCTCACCGTAGCCCGTTATTACACGCCTTCAGGCCGTTGCATCCAGAAGCAATACAAGATGGGCGAGCTGGAGGATTACGACCAGGACATCTACAATCGCTACTTGCATGGCGAGTTCGACTCGGCCGATAGCATCAAGCAGGTCGATTCGTTGGCGTATCAGACCGTCGGCGGGCGCATCGTCTACGGCGGGGGCGGCATCATGCCCGATATCTTCATCCCGCGCGATACGAGCGGCGTCACCTCTTACTTCTCGAGCATCGTGAATAGCGGCGTGCTCTACATGTATGCCCTCGAATATTCCGATCAGCATAAGGCGCAATTCGCAGCTTATAAGGATTATAAGGAACTTTGGGACTATTTGAAGACGCAGCCCCTGGTCAGCGACTTCGCGAACTACGCGATGCGGAAGGGCATCAAGAAGCGTCCTACGCTGATCGCCATTTCGCGCCAGCTCATCGAGACGCAACTCCAGGCCTACATCATCCGCAATTTCTTCAAAGACGCCGGTTTCTACCCCGTCTTCCAGCAGGATGACGTGACCCTAAAGAAAGCTGTAGAGGTGTTAACAGATGGTAAGCCGCTCATGGAACATCTCTAAATTTGGGACCCATCCAAGTTAAGTCCGACACTTAACCCTGTTAAGTCCGACACTTAAGGGGGGTTAAGTCCGACACTTAACAGGGGTAAGGTCCGACACCTAACTATAGTTAAGTCCGACACCTAACTGGGTTAAGTGTCGGACTTAACTTTGTTCCCTGTCGAACCCCTTTTTATTTACTTAAAATTCCTAAAAGCAAAAGATAGACAATGGAGACGGAAAAGCAGGCATTGCGGCGCGAAATCGCCCGGGAGAAGAAGACGCATACGGAGGCGCAGCTCGGCGCGTGGTCCGACGAGATTTGCCGCGCGGTGGAAAAGCGGGAAGCGTTCCGGCGGGCGCGGTGCGTGGCGTGCTACCATGCCTTGCCGGGCGAGGTGCAGACGGAGGCGTTCCTCAACCGGTGGTGCGGGGAGAAGCGGATGCTGTTGCCGCGCGTGGAGGGCGACGACCTGCGGCTCTATCCTTACACGGGGCCGGAGTCGGTGCGGCGCGGCGCGTATGGCATTTGGGAACCCATAGCGCAGTGCGAACCGGTTCCCTTCGAGGCTGTGGACCTGGTGATTGTGCCCGGCGTGGCGTTCGACCGGGCGGGGAACCGGCTGGGGCGCGGGCGGGGGTTTTACGACCGGCTGCTCGCGACGTGCGGGGCGGTGAAGATCGGTATCTGCTTTGCCTTCCAACTGCGCGACCGGGTGCCGATTGAACCGACGGACGTGCCGATGGACGAGGTGATCTGGAACCTCATCGGATGACGAGGTCGAAGAGGAAGGCGTTCTGTATTTCCTGGTTTATATTGCTGAGCAGCTTGTCTTTGCTGAGGAGAAGTTCGCTCCGGAGGACGGCGGAGGTCATGGATACGTATAAGATGCGGTCGCGGACGTAGAGATTGCGCGTATAGTGCGCCGCCATGGGGCCGAGGAGTTTCTTCCAGGCCCGCTCGATGCGGACCTCCATGATTTTCTCGTACAGCTCGGTGTTGTCTTCGAAGAAGTCGCGGAGGATTTCGCCGATGGGTTGCGTGTTGGTTCGTTTCATACGGGAAGTAATTGTTTGGCTTGTCCGTTTTCAATTTCAAAGAGGGCATAATCGCTTTGCAACGTGGCCAGTATCTCGTCGAGGTACTTGCGGTTGGTATCGGTGATGAAGATCTGCCCGAACTGCGCGTCGCCCACCACTTGGATGATTTGTGCCACCCGTTGCGCATCGAGCTTGTCGAAAATATCGTCCAAGAGGAGCAGCGGCGTCGTGCCTTCCCCCTGGGCGAGGAGGGCGAACTGGGCGAGCTTGAGGGCGATGAGGTAGGTCTTCTGTTGCCCTTGCGAGCCGATGCGGCGGATCAGGGCATCGCCGAGCAGCATCTCGAGGTCGTCCTTGTGGATGCCCGACGAGGTATAGCCCAGGATGCGGTCCCGTTCGCGGTTCATGCGGAGGAGTTCCTCCAGCGGGGCGTTGTCCAGTTGGGAGGCGTAATGCAGTCCGACCTCTTCCGCCGAGCGGCATATCTGCTGGTGGTAACGGTTGAAGAGGGGGAGGAGCTCGCTGACCAGCGCGGCGCGGACTTGGTGAATCACTTCGCCATAGCGGACGAGCTGCATCTCCAAGACCTCGTAGAGGGAAGCGTCCAATGTGCCCTCCTTTAATAAGGTATTACGTTGCAAGAGCGCCTTGTTGTATTGGATGAGGGCATGCAGGTAGTTCTTGTCCCGTTGGGAGAGGATGAGGTCGAGGAACCGGCGCCGCTCGTCGCTTCCCCCCTGGATGAGGTCGGTATCGGCCGGCGAGATGAGCACGAGCGGGAGCAACCCGATATGCTCGGAGAGCTTGCCATATTCCTTCTTGTTTCGCTTGAATACTTTACGCTGCTTCCTTCGGATGGCGCAAAACAGCTCTTCGTCGCGCCCGTCGATATCGTATGCTCCTTGCAAGACGCACATCTCCTCGCCCTGGGTGACGACCTGGCTGTCCGGCGTGTTCAGGTGGCTTTTGCAAAAAGAGAGGTAATAGATGGCATCCATCAAGTTGGTTTTCCCCATGCCATTATTCCCGAAGAAGCAATTAATCTTGGGAGAGAATGACAATTCCGCTTGCCGGATGTTCTTATAATTGACCACTGAAAGATGTTTTAATACCATATTATATAGATGTATGTTGTCTGTAAAGCCTCAAAAAACATGCAAAAGTAAAAAATATACGCACATACGCATCGTTTATTCGGCAAAAAAAACTACTTTTGCGCTTTGAAACGAAAAACGGCTTTATACAGAAAAGAAATAATAAAAATAACTATACACAGATTATGGCTACGAAAGAAAAGGAAACCGTAGAAGTAGAAGAACTTGTTTCGAGATCGGAACTATTTATCGAGAAGTACTCGACGAAAATCTTAGTGGGAATTGTGGCAATTATCGTGATTGCGGGCGGTATCTTCGCGTATCGGAACCTCTATTTGGCTCCGAAGCAGTTGGAGGCGTCGGCTGCCTTGTTTAAGGGCGAGCAATATTTCGCAAGGGATTCATTCCAGTTGGCATTGAATGGCAATGGCGCGGATTTTGCCGGTTTCGAGGCGATTATCGACCAATATGGCGGTACGAAGGCAGGCAACTTGGCGAAAGCTTACGCCGGCATTTGCTATTTCAACTTGGGCGAATACGAGAAAGCGTTGGAGTTATTGAAATCGTTTAGCGCAAGCGACCAGATGATTTCGCCGGCTATCGTCGGGAAGATCGGGGATTGCTACGTGAACATGGGCAATACGCAAGAGGGCATCAGCTATTTCGAGAAGGCAGCCCAGGCGGCCGACAATAACGTCATCAGCCCGGTATACCTGAAAAAGGCCGGCATTGCCTACGAAAGCCTGCAGCAATACGACAAGGCTGTAAATGCTTATAAGACTATCAAAGAGAAGTATTACGGCTCGATGGAGGCATCGGATATCGACAAGTATATCGCGCGTGCCAGTGCCTTGGCGAAATAATAGTGATAAACCGGAAAAGGATTAGGCATAAACCTGATCCTTTTCAGTTATAAATAAGGAGAAACATAGTTATGGCTACAGCCTATCAGAATTTGTCGGAATACGACTTCAATAGCGTGCCGGATGCTTCGGAGATGAGCGTGGGCATCGTGGTAGCGGAATGGAACAAGCAAATTACGGAACGCTTGCTCGAAGGGGCATGCAATACGTTGGAAAAGCATGGCGTGAAGCCGGAGAATATCTTCGTGAAGCGCGTGCCGGGCAGCTTCGAGCTGACATTCGGTGCCAAACAAGTGGCGGAAAACAAGGATGTCGATGCGGTCATCGTGCTGGGATGCGTGGTAAGAGGCGATACGCCCCATTTTGATTATGTATGTTCAGGCGTGACGCAAGGCATTACGGAATTAAACCTGATGTACGATATCCCTTTCATTTTCGGAATGTTGACGACCGAAAACATGCAGCAAGCCGAAGACCGTGCAGGCGGCCGTTATGGAAATAAAGGCGATGAAGCTGCCATTACTGCAATAAAAATGATAGATTTTGCTTGCCAATTAAAAAATTAGTTGTATCTTTGCACCGCAATTGAGAAACAAAGGGCAGTTACCAGAGTGGCCAAATGGGGCTGACTGTAACTCAGCTGGCTTACGCCTTCGGTGGTTCGAATCCATCACTGCCCACTTGTTTTAGAGTTAATAATTTTGTATGCGGAAATAGCTCAGTTGATAGAGCACTAGCCTTCCAAGCTGGGGGTCGCGGGTTTGAGTCCCGTTTTCCGCTCGAAGAGCTTTCCTCGTGAGAGGGAAGCTCTTTTTGTATGGTATTACCACCCGAAGGCTTCGCCTTGCATCCAGCGTCCTTGCGCTTTGAGGGTTTGCTCGATGAGGTCTCGGGCGACGCCATCGCCTCCCTTCTGGTGCGAGATATAGCGGGCGATTTGTTTGATCTCGGGGGCGGCATCGGCCGGGGCTACGGGTAATCCGGCTTCGCGCATGACTTCATAATCCGGTATGTCGTCACCGCAATAAGCCACCTCTTCCGCTTTCACGCCGGTTTGTTCGAGGAAATGGTGGAAGTCGTGAATCTTGACCGCACTCCGCATATAAATATGTTGAATGCCTAAACGCTCGTAACGCAGGCGGACGGCCTCCGTATATCCCCCGGTAATAATCGCGATAGGATAACCTAACTTGGCGGCCAGCTGGAGGGCATAACCGTCTTTGATATTGACCGTCCGCATAGGTTCTCCATCCGGATGCAGTGGAATGACGGTGCGCGAAAGGACACCGTCTACGTCGAAGGCGAATGCCCGTATCTGTTGTAAATCGTAATTGATGCTGCTCATCTTTCTTAAATTATAATTTGAGGGCATGAAGATACGAATTATTTGCATTTTTATCACTAAGTTTGTACGCCGTTTTAGCGGCATTCATCTTAAAATAGAAGAAAGTCATGATAGAATGTATGAAGAAAAGGCGGACAATCCGCCAGTATACGGAACAGGAGATTCCGGAAAGTTTGTTGAACGAACTGCTCGAAATCGCTTCGAGGGCTTCTAATACAGGCAATATGCAATTGTATAGCGTGGTTGTCACGCGAGACAAGGCGGGGAAAGAGAAGCTGGCTCCCGCGCATTTCAACCAGCCGATGATCACTTCTGCCCCAGTCGTGCTTACTTTTTGCGCCGATGCCAATCGTTTCGTGAAATGGGCTGAGCAACGGAAAGCCCAAGCTGGTTTCGATAATTTGCAGATGTTTATAGCCGCGACGATTGACGCGATGCTCTTTGCCGAAGCTTTTGCCGAAGCAGCCGAAGAGCGGGGCTTGGGATTATGTTATCTGGGTACGACGGCTTATAATGCAGATCAAATCATCCGCATCCTCTCCTTGCCTAAATTGGTTGTCCCGATTGTGACGATTACATTAGGCTATCCGGCGGAACCCTTGCCTGCCCAATCCGAACGTTTGCCGATCGAGGCGATTCGCCATACCGAGCAATATGTGGATTATACGCCGGCCTCTATTGATGCCTTCTATAAAGAAAAGGAAGAGTTGCCTGTCAATCAAGAGTTTGTCCGCATTAACCATAAAGAAACGCTTGCGCAAGTCTTTACTGATCTCCGTTATACGAAGGAGAACAACGAGCATTTCTCGGATGTCTTGCTCAATGTCTTGAAAGAACAAGGGTTTTTGAAATGAAAAATGAGGAATGAAGGATGAAGAATCAGCTGTTGTCTGGATTCTTCATTCTTCATTCCTCATTCTTCATTATTTTCACGCCTTCATGGCCTGTTCCAAATCGGCGATGATGTCATTTACGTTTTCAATGCCGATCGAGAGGCGCATCAAGTCTGGAGCGATGCCTGCTTCGAGGAGTTGTTCATCCGTCAGTTGGCGATGTGTATGGCTGGCAGGGTGAAGGATGCAAGTCCGGGCATCGGCCACGTGCGTCACGATAGCAATCATCCGCAAATGGTCCATGAAACGAATAGCCACGTCTCGTCCGCCTTTCAATCCAAACGAAAGCACGCCGCACGACCCGTTCGGGAGATACTTTTGCCCTAATTCGTAATACTTATTGCTTTTCAAACCAGGATAATTCACCCAAGCGACCTGCTCTTGCTTTTCGAGCCATTCCGCCACAGTTTGCGCATTGCGGCAATGTTGCGGCACGCGAAGGTGCAATGTCTCTAAGCCTAAGTTCAATAAGAATGCGTTCATAGGAGCTTGGATGGAACCTAAATCGCGCATCAATTGGCTGGTTGCTTTCGTGATGAATGCCCCCTTGCCGAAAGCCTTCGTGTAGGTCAAGCCGTGGTATGACTCGTCGGGTTGGCAGAGTCCAGGGAATTTCTCGGCATGGGCTTCCCAATCGAAATTGCCGCTATCCACGATGCAACCGCCCACGTTTGTCGCGTGCCCGTCCATATATTTGGTAGTCGAGTGGGTCACGATATCGGCTCCCCATTCAAACGGACGGCAATTGATCGGTGTGGCAAAGGTATTGTCTACAATCAAAGGAACACCGTGCGCATGGGCAATGCGGGCAAATTTTTCGATATCGAGCACCTTCACGCCCGGATTCGAGAGCGTTTCGCCAAACATCAACTTCGTGTTGGGGCGGAAGGCTTTCGCAATTTCTTCCTCGCTTGCATCTTCATCTACAAACGTACACTCGATGCCCATCTTCTTCATCGTGACGCCAAAGAGGTTGTATGTCCCGCCATAAATGCTGGTGGCGCTTACAATATGGTCGCCCGCTTCGCAGATATTGAACACCGCGAAGAAGTTTGCCGCCTGGCCAGACGAGGTAAGCATGGCCGCCACGCCTCCTTCGAGGGCTGCGATTTTGGAAGCCACCGCGTCGTTCGTCGGATTCTGCAGGCGCGTGTAGAAGTAACCGTTGTCCTTCAAATCGAACAAGCGCGCCATTTGTTCGCTCGAATCATACTTGAACGTAGTGCTTTGATAAATAGGGAGCACGCGCGGCTCGCCGTTCTTCGGAGTCCACCCTGCTTGGACGCAGAGCGTCTCCGGTGCAAATTTATTTTCCATCTTGTTGTCTTCTTTTAGAAATTTCCGGACAAAAGTACGAAATATATTGTTTGCCGGTTACATTGGGCTGGAAAAAATGGCCGATTGTGCCATTCCGCATTTTAGGGGATTCCTTGCATTGGGAATGCAAATCACTTTTTTATTCTTGGACTTCTTGCATTCGCAATGCAAATCGATTTTCTGTTCTTGAATTTCTTGCATTCGCAATGCAAGCCGCTTTTCTATTCTTGGATTTCTTGCATTCGCAATGCAAACCTCTTTTCTGTTCTTTGATTTCTTGCATTCATAATGCAAATTACTTTTTTATCCATGGCTTCTTTGCATTAGGAATGCAGCATCTCCCGGCAGGGCTACATAGGGGTCAGCGGAAAATCAATGTGGGTAGGCATAAATCATAGAAAGCCTGTAGAGGAAGAATTTTTCGTCCACAATG
>CALUZR010000037.1 GCA_944325335.1 uncultured Parabacteroides sp.
TGTATAAAACGGATTCATTCATGCGACAAAGGTACAACTTTTACTCCTCTTATCCACATAAATTTTCCGCTGACCCGGAAGAAGCCCGTCCCGCTCGTTTCGGGCGAAGGATAAGAGTCAGGATCCAAGAGGCTCGCCCGCCAGAAGCCGTCCGCCTGCTGGAGTTCCAAGACGCGGGTGCAAAGTTCGACGAACAGGGCTTCATAGAACGGTCGGTATTTTTTGTCATCGCTCGGAAGGACGCGCAGGATTTCCACCAATCCGCCTACGACCCATCCATTGCCCCGGCTCCAAAACACCTTCTCGCCGTTCGCTTCCTTTTGTCCAATGTAGCGATGATCGCGATAGAAGAGGTGGGCATCCTTATCGAAAAGGTGCTTATAGGTCTCTTTGTATTCTTTATCCATGAAGCGGATGTATTGCTTGTCGCCGGTCAAGGCATACAGACGAGCATACACCGGAGGTGCCATAAAGAGGGCATCGCACCATGTCCAGCGTTCCAACGTGCTGGCATCTGCATAATCCAGCGCAAACGAGCCAGACGACGGGTGCGCCATGACCCATTCCGTGCGTGCCAAGGTCGGAATCCACATTGCCTCATCCCGGTATTTGCGGTAAAGGTCGAGGTAGGTCTGGGCGATGCACACGTCGTCCGCATGATACATCCGCTGGTCTACTTGCCAATAATTCCGCCGGCCCAGCCGACAGAGCCATTTATAATAGGTATCGTCGCCATTCACCTCTTCGGCGATTTCCGCCCAGCGGCTCAATCCCAAATAGAACGTGGCGTTCACCCAATTCAGTTCGCCATGAGGCGAGGCAGCGATGTGGGCGATTTGCCAATCCGCCACCCTTCGCATCGTTTGCCGTACGTCTGCTTTCGTGAGAGGTTGCTCTGCCCAAGCCATCCAATAGCCTGCCAAGAGCCCCATCAAGAGAATAAGTTTCTTCATCTTTCCTATGCTTTTTTGATTCAATACGCAAAAATACGCGCAAAATGGAGGAAAAAGGTGCGGTAATCGTCCAAAAAAGGGACAGTAATCGTCTATTTATAAGGATTTGAAGGGGGAAGTATTTCATTTTAAAGGGACGTTTAAAGTGAAATACTAATCTATATATATTATGGTATACGCATACATCCGGGTTTCGACCGGCAAGCAGACGGTCAAGAACCAACGTTACGAAATTGAGAGATATGTACGGGCACAAGGCCTCAAGGTGGATCATTGGGTAAGCGAGACGGTTTCGGGCACTAAATCCGCCCAAGAACGCAAGTTGGGAAACCTATTGAAACGCTTAAAAAAGGGCGATACGCTGATTCTTTCCGAGATTAGCCGCTTGGGACGTAACCTGATGCAAATCATGGGCGTGCTAAATATTTGCATTTTAAAACGGGTGGCCGTCCGAGCCATTAAGGAAGATTATGTATTGGACGATAACATCAATTCACAAATCCTGGCGTTCGCATTCGGATTGGTGGCGCAAATCGAACGGGAATTGATTAGCCAACGAACGCGTGAAGGCTTAGCCCGGCGCAAAGCCGAGGGGCAAAAGCTGGGACGCAAGCACGGGCAGGTGATATCCAAGTACAAACTCTCCGGAAAAGAGGAGGTTATCCGCGAAATGATCGCGAAAGGAAAGTCAAAAGCCGAGATATGTCGACGCCTGAAATGCTCGTATCGCACGCTGGTGAGCCATTTAAAACGCATCGGACCAAGCATCTAAACTTGTTTTCTCCCCTATGAAAAGTTCCTGACATAACTATCTTTTCTGCACGTATCGACGATGTTTATACAAATATCGTCGATATTTGTATATCTTTAGCCTAAAGATAAAGAAATATCGACGATGCGTATAGAAAAGATAGTTATGTCGAGAAGTTTTCATGCCTGTCTCTGGAACTTTCCGCCGGCTTTTTGAAAAGTTTGGATAATAATGACACAATTTTCGGACAAATCTCGCAGGTCAAAATAAGACGAACAATCTACTTTTGCAAAAAATTCATTAACGAAAGCTTTAAACATCTAGGCATGAAAAGAAGTATTTTATGTTGTTCGTTGGCGCTTCTGGCAAGCGGTTCGGCATGGGCGGAAATCACGCCTCCTACCGTAGACGCGGATGCCTTATTAGCGATAACCCAACAAGAGAAGACGGTTACAGGTACCGTTGTGGATGCAAACGGTGAACCTATTATTGGAGCAAACGTAGTGGTAAAAGGTACTACTACTGGTACGATTACGGACATGGACGGACGTTTCACTTTAAACGTCCCTCTAGATTGCACGATCGAAATTACCTATATCGGCTATAAGACAGAGGATATTAAGGTAACAGCTTCGACATCGGATTTGTCCGTACAAATGAAAGAAGACTCGGATACGCTGGAAGAGGTCGTAGTCGTAGGTTATGGTACGCAGAAGAAGGTAAACTTGACTGGTTCGGTTGCTACAGTCGACTTCGAAGAGCAAGCACTCTCCCGCCCGATTACGAATGTGTCGAATGCCTTGGCCGGTATGAGTGCCGGCGTGCAGGTCATGCAAGGTTCCGGTATGCCGGGTAGCGACCAATCATCAATCCGTATCCGTGGTGTCGGGACGTTGAACAATGCCGACCCGTTGGTGTTGATCGATGGCGTGGAAGGTTCGATGGACTTGGTGAACCCGCAGGATATTGAGAACATCTCCGTCTTGAAAGATGCCGCTTCCTCCTCTATTTATGGTTCGCGTGCAGCAAACGGCGTTATCTTGATTACGACGAAGAAAGGTAAAGCTGGCAAGCTCTCGGTTTCTTATTCAGGACGTGTATCGTACGCCCAGCCGACCAACTTGATCGACCAGGTAACGAACTACGCGGATTATATGGAGTGGATGAACGAATCGTACGAGAACATCGGCCAGCCTGCTCACTTTGCCCAGAGCACGATCGACCTTTGGCGTGAGAAATCAGCCGATCCGAACGGCTTGAACGAAAACGGTGTGCCTAATTATATTGCCTATCCGAATACCGATTGGCAAAAGGAATTGTTTACGCACGGTGTGATCAACGACCATAATATATCAGTAAGCGGTGGTTCGGAAAAGTTGCGCGTGTTGATGTCGGCCGGCTATTTGGACAATCCGGGTATTGTGGATAATACCGGTATCAAGAAATATACCTTGCGTGCGAATATCGAAGCCGACATTACGAAATGGTTGACCGTCGGTACGCGTACCTTCGCATCTCAACAAGACAAGGAAGTAGGTAACTTTGATAATGCCAACAATTTCCTTCGCCAGACAACACCGGGTGTATATCCCGAATTGAACGGCCAGTTTGGTTATCCGGAAGCACCCGAAGAGAGTGCCACGGCCAATAACATCTTGTCTTATTTGCATTCGAGAGACGGACACGAACAGGAAACGCACTTCAATACGACATTGTATTCGCGCATTACCCCGTTCAAAGGTTTCTCTTGGGACTTCAACTTGAACTATACCCGTCGTTGGGATGATGATGCGAACTGGACGCTTCCATACGAGAAAGTGAAGTTCAGCGATGGAACCGTCATGTCTCCAGCTACGACTCCGTCTGAAATGACGACTTACTTCTACAACCGCATGGATTATAGCTATACGATCCAAAACTTGTTGCGCTATAACACCACGATCAACGAAGACCACGACTTAGGCGTCATGTTGGGTTATGAAGAGTATTATTATAAACAAGAGACGCGCAATGCGACGAAGAAAGGTTTGATTGATTCAAGCGTACATACGCCAAGCTCGGCTACCGAAATGCAAAGTATTGGTGGCGGTATGATCGACCGTGCACGCCGTTCGTTCTTCGGACGTATCAACTATGCATACAAGTCGCGTTATTTGTTCGAAGCCAACTTACGTTACGATGGAAACTCGCGTTACCATCCGGACTATCGTTGGGGTACGTTCCCTTCGTTCTCTGTCGCTTGGCGTATTTCGGAAGAAGCCTTTATGGAAGAGACAAAGAACTGGTTGGACAACTTGAAACTGCGTGTATCCTACGGTTCGGTAGGTAATGATGGAGGTACGGATGTAGGTGATTATGAATACCAAGCTACTTACGATGCGGCCCGTTATCCATTAGGAAATGTCTTGACTTCTGGTTTGGCACAAACATCGCTTGCCAATTCGCAACTCTCTTGGGAAACTTCTACAATGGCAAACGTCGGTATCGACTTGAACGCATTGAACAACCGTCTTTCGTTCACGATGGATGCCTTCCATAGCAAAACGACCGACATTCTTTTCACACCTTCTATCTACCTGACCGTAGGTAACAAGGGAGCTCCTCGTCAGAACATCGCCAAGATGGTCAAGAAGGGTGTCGAACTGACCGCCGGATGGCAAGACAAGATTGGTGAAGTTTCTTACTCCATCAACGCCAACTTCTCGTACACGCCGAATGAGGTAACTTTATATAAAGGTAAGTTCGAAGCTGGATACAATGAAGATGGCGAATGGGAAAGCAACATTGGTGATGTGGCTTCCAGCTCTTCGGCCGTAAACCCGATCGTGGAAGGCCATAGCAAGCAAGAATTCTACTTGAAGAGTCCGTACACCGGTTCGGGTAAAGGTTATGAAGCAGACGGTATCCATGGTGGTCCGGTAGATGGTATGATCCGTACGGAGCAGGATATGGCGTGGGTACAAGCCATGATCGACGCCGGTTATACGTTCATGCCGAACCAGAGCGTCGCCCAAGACCGTATTTGGTATGGTGATTACATCTTTGCCGATGCGAACGGTGATGGCATCTATGGTGGAACCGACGACCGCGAGTTCCAAGGCATCTCGGCCGACCCAAAATATAACTTCGGTTTGCAACTCTCGGCAGCTTGGCGTGGTTTCGATATCTCGATGAACTGGGCAGGTGCCGCTGGATTTAACTTGTATTGGAGTCCGACTACGGGTTACAACTCGCCTTCGATGCGCGTAGGTTTGGCTTTGTCTACCGATATGGCATACAATCACTATTTCTACGATCCGGAAAATCCGTCTGACCCACGTACGAATATCAACGCGAAGTACGGACGTCTGGTGAATGGTGAAAGCGGATACCAGAACATGGAAACCAGTACGCTCTACATGTATAATGCGAACTACTTGAAGTTGAAGAACCTGACGTTTGGTTATACCTTGCCGCGCCACATCAGCGAAAAAGCGTATATGGAGAACCTGCGCGTTTACTTCTCTTGCGAGAATGTGTTTAATATCACGAAGTACCCGGGACAAGACCCCGAATTAGGTGCTACACCGGAATACACTTCGTTGAGACAATTTGCATTTGGTGTTAATTTAACGTTCTAATAAAGAAAGACAACAATGAAAAAGAATTTCTTGAAAATAGGTATCATAATAGGTGCTGCCATTGCAATGTTGACGAGTTGCCGGGGCGACTTGATGGATTTGAATCCGTATGATTCAATCTCTTCCGGTACGATGTGGACATCTGAAAGCTTGGCAGACATGGGCGTCACGGGTATTTACAACGTGTTGCGCTCGGAAAATGTAGCCGGCGACTTGCATAAGTTCGATAGTTACGGGGTTTCGGCCGATTATCGTGATGGTAATTATTCTCTCTTACGCGGAAACGCGACTACCAGCGACGGCCAGTTCTCTGGTTATTGGAAAATCCATTACGAAGGCATTAGCCGTGCAAATGACGCGATTGCCAATTTGCCGAATGCGCCGTTGGATGAATCTAAAATGAATCGCTTGGTAGCTGAATCGAAATTCCTCCGGGCTTATTTCTACTATAAGTTGAACATGATGTACAAGGGCGTGCCTTTGTATTTGGAACCGACCGAATTGGATGGTTTTACCAAAGGACGTAATACGGAACAGGAGGTTTGGGACCAAGTGATTGCCGACTTGACAGATGCCATCAATTGCGCGGACCTGCCCGACAAGTATGCTGCAGGCGACGGGAATTACGGCCGTGTAACGAAAGGCGCTGCTTTTGCGCTCCGTGGCAAAGTCTACATGTGGATGAACAACTGGGCAGCTGCCGAGGCTGATTTCCGCCAGGTAGGAAACTTGGGTTACAAATTGTTCGACGGCGAATACAAGCAGTTGTTCAAGGAAGCGAACGAACAGTGCGACGAAATGATCTTCTCCTTGCAATGCATTGGCGAAAGCGGTTACGGTAACAACTTTACGTTCCGCTACGGTTCGCGCGTCTCTTACGGTTCTTGCTGGAACACCTATTTGGCAAGCACGGACTTCGTAGATACGTATGAATGTGCGGATGGCAAGCCTTTCAACTGGGACGATTACATTCCGGGCTACAACGAAATGGATCCGGCTGCCCGTTCGGTGTACTTCTTCCGCGATGGATTGACCGATGATGAAAAGACAACGTTGGCTGCCAATGGCGCCGATATGTCTAAATACTTGGACAGCGGAAACGAAGCACGTATCCTGGCTGCTTACGAAAACCGCGACCCGCGTTTGCAGATGACCATCATCACGCCGTATGCGCAGTATTTGGGTTCCATCAACTCGACAGATTATACGTACACCCTGCGTTGGCCGTACAGAGGTTACGACACGGAAGAGCCGTTCGATATCCGTACCGATACGAACAACCGCTTCTACTACTTGTTCCGCAAGTTCGTGGCCGAAGGTTCTTCGGAAATCCCGAACCGTGAATATTCACCGATCGATATTCCGATTATCCGCTACGCAGACGTGCTCCTCTCATTGGCAGAATGCTTGAACGAACAGGGCAAGACGGACGAGGCTGTGACGTATGTCAATATGGTACGCGAACGTGCCGGCGCAGCGTTGTTGAACAGCAACGAATATACGCAAGTAAGCGGACAAGACAATATGCGCGAACGTATCCGCAACGAACGCCGCTGGGAGTTTGCCGGCGAGGGCGTCAACTTCTTCGACGAAATGCGTTGGAAGACATGGCACGAGAGCAAGATGTTCGAAGGTGCCGGTTTGAAGCAAATCTGGGGCGAGATGCAAAGCTCTTACAGCTGGGGCGGCGATTATCTCTACAACTGGGCCATCCCGCGCTCGGAAATCCAGATGAATGGTAACTTGACGCAGAACGACGGCTGGATAGATTAAGTGTTGTTATAATCCGATAGTTCTAATTGTGTAGAAGAGGCAAGTCCGACAGCGAAACGGACTTCGCCTCTTTTGCCGTTTTTAGGAGGGGAAATGGACGCAAAACCTCCGCGCAGCATTGCGGGAAGGTCGCATGGACACGCAAAAGCCTCCCGCAGTGCTACGACAAGGAATTGCGTACACGCAAAAGCGCCCCGTAGTGCTACGGCAAGGAATTGCGTACACGCAAAAGCGCCCCGCAGCGCTACGGCAAAGGATTGCGTACACGCAAAAACGTCCCGCAGCGCTACGGCAAGGAATTGCGTACACATCCAAGCGTCCTGCAGCGTGACGACAAGGAATTGCGTGCATTTTCACCCTAAAAAGACAATAACAACCCTTTTTCTGTACAATACTATACGTTCCGATCGAAAGAAAAGGTGTAATATTGCAACATAAAAAGATAAAACAAGGATATGAAAGCGAGAAACGTATTTACAGGATTGGCGGCAATGGCAGGTATGATGCTTTGCTTGCAATGCGCGCCTTCAAAAAAAGAACAAGCTGCCGCGGAGAAGTCGTGGGATGTGCAGGCGATTGAACACGCCCGGGCACAAATCGGATTGGAAATCGATACCATCGAGGCAAGCGGCCAGTGCCTGAACCCGGTGACGCTGACGCCGGAGGGTAAGGTGTATTATTGCGGCTATGCCGATTGGCGGAGCGGCTTCTTCCCCGGCAGCGTTTGGTATTTGTATGAACTGACGGGCGACACCGCGCTCCTCCCCTTGGCCGCGAAATATACGGAGGCGCTCGACGAGGCGAAGAACCTCACCTGGCACCACGACATCGGCTTCATCATCAACTGCAGCTATGGCAACGGGCTCCGGCTGGCGCACAACGAGGCGTACAAGGAGGTCATGATCCAGGCGGCCAAGTCGCTCTGCACCCGTTTCCATGAAAAGCCGGGCGTCATCCAGAGCTGGAACGTCACGGGCAATAGCTGGCAGGCAAAGCGCGGGTGGGAATGTCCGGTCATCATCGACAACATGATGAACCTCGAACTCCTTTTCGAGGCCACGAAACTTTCAGGAGATTCTACGTATTATAAGGTGGCAGTCTCACACGCCGACCGTACGATGCAGGAGCATTTCCGCCCCGACGGTAGCTGCTACCATGTGATTGATTATAGCATAGCGAGCGGGGAGGTCCGCCATCGCCAAACCGCTCAGGGCTATGCCGACGAATCGGCATGGTCTCGCGGACAGGCATGGGCCATCTATGGCTACACGATGTGTTACCGCGAGACGGGCGACCGCCGTTACCTCGATCAGGCGCTGAAGACATTCCAATTTATGAAACACCATAAAAACAGTCCCGCCGACTTGATCCCGTATTGGGACATGGATGCACCGAAGATTCCGAACGAGCCACGTGATGCCTCGTCGGCTTCGGTCATCGCCTCGGCGTTGTATGAAATCAGTACCTACGATGTGCCTGACGCTGCCTCCTACAAGGCATACGCCGACAGCATGATGCAATCGTTGGCATCACCCGCTTATACGGCACCGTTGGGCGAGAACGGACGCTTCATCCTGATGCACAGCGTCGGCAGCATTCCGCACCACAGTGAAATCGACGTGCCTCTCAATTACGCAGACTATTATTACCTCGAAGCATTAAAACGGAAACAAGACATAGAAAAGAAGTAAAACCATGAAGAAGAACCGACTGATTGCCCTCCTCGTAGGGCTGTGCCTGTGGACTGGCTGGAGCCAGGCCGCCGAACCGGCAAACGACCGCCAAGTATGGGCGGAGATGTGTTATAAGATTGCCCGTCCCGTGTTGGAAAACATGAGCAAGGGCGAGTTGCAAAAGAACATGCAGATGGAATACAGCCCCACGTGGGACGGGCGCGACAAGCGGGTAGCCTATATGGAGACCTTCGGCCGCCTCATGGCTGGCATCACGCCTTGGCTTGCCCTGCCGGAAGATAACACGGAAGAGGGTAAGATGCGCAAGCAGCTCCACGAGTGGGCGTTGCTGTCGTATAAGAACGCGGTAGACCCGAAGAGTCCCGATTGCCTCCTCTGGAAGAGTTCTTCCACGCAGGTGTTGGTAGATGCTGCTTATCTGGCCGAGAGCTTCCTCCGCGCGCCGGAAGCGACGTGGGCAAAGCTCGACAAGGAGACCCAAGCACGCTACGTGGAATGCTTCAAGGGATTGCGCACCATCCGTCCGGCCTACAACAACTGGCTGCTGTTCCGCGCCATGGTCGAGGCGTTCCTCTTCTCCATCGACGAGGAAGCCGATGAGTATGTACTGGCCGTAGCTACTAACAAGATCAACGAATGGTACCTGAGCGACGGGTTCTACTCGGACGGCCCCGAGTTCGCGTTCGACTATTACAACTCCTTCGTCATGCACCCGATGTACATCGAAGTGCTCGAAGTATTGGAAGCGAAGAAGTTCTGGACTACGGTCAGCACGGAGTTAGCCATCAAGCGGATGCAACGCTTCAACACCATCCTGGAACGCCTCATCTCGCCGGAAGGCACCTTCCCCGCCGTGGGCCGCTCCATCACCTACCGCATGGGCGTCTTCCAGACCCTCGCTATGGCGGCTTGGAAATACGGGATGCCGGAAAACGTCTCGAACGGGCAGGTACGCGCCGCGCTGACAAAGGTGATGCAGAACATGTTCGCCGTAGAGGGTAACTTCAACGAAAAGGGCTATTTGGCCTTGGGCTTTGCCGGGCATCAACCCAATTTGGCAAATTATTATACCAACAACGGTAGCCTTTATATGACATCTTTAGTATATTTGCCCCTCGGATTGCCCACCGACCATCCCTTCTGGACCGACCCCGCCCAACCGTGGACTTCCCAGAAAGCCTGGAGCGGCAAGCAATTCCCGATAGACGGGCACGTCTCGCTGCGGAAGTGACAAACGTTGCGCCGAGCGGCGTAAGGGTCATGCGCCGTACGGCGTAAAGGTATTGCGCCGAGCGGCGTAAAGGTCGTGCGCCGTACGGCGTAAAGGTATTGCGCCGAGCGGTACAAAGGTCGTGCACCGTACGCTGTAAAGGTATTGCACCGAGCGGTGCAAAGGTTAAGTAGAAAAAAGTATTGAACAATAAAAAGGAAAAGAATATGGTAAATTTCTCATTAAAAGGAAAAGTGGCTTTGGTAACGGGAGCCGCTTATGGCATAGGATTCGCCATCGCGCAGGCGTTGGCCGAGGCAGGAGCACAGATTGCTTTCAACTGCCGCAGTACGGAACATTTGGAAACAGCCAAGGCTGCGTATGCGCGGCTGGGCATCCCGGTGCGCGGGTACATTTGCGACGTGACGAAAGAGGATGAAGTGGCACGCATGGTGGCCGACATCGAGGAGCACCTGGGCGTAATCGACATCTTGGTGAACAACGCCGGCATCATCAAGCGCATCCCCATGACGGAGATGAAGGTAGAGGAGTTCCGCCAGGTAGTGGATATCGACCTTACGGCGCCGTTCATCGTCTCGAAGGCCGTCATCCCCGGCATGATCAAGAAGGGGCATGGCAAGATTATCAACGTCTGCTCGATGATGAGCGAACTGGGACGCGAGACGGTCTCTGCTTATGCAGCGGCCAAGGGAGGCCTCAAGATGCTGACCCGCAACATCGCCTCGGAATATGGCGAGTACAATATCCAGTGCAACGGCATCGGCCCGGGTTATATCGCTACGCCGCAGACGGCACCGCTCCGCGAGAAGCAGGCCGACGGTTCGCGCCACCCGTTCGATTCGTTCATCATCTCGAAGACGCCGGCCGCACGTTGGGGCACACCGGAGGATTTGATGGGACCGGCCGTGTTCCTCGCTTCCGACGCATCAGACTTCGTGAATGGACATATATTATATGTAGACGGAGGCATCCTCGCCTATATCGGCAAGCAGCCTAAGTAAAGACGGCGTATATGAGGTTGCGTAATCTATATTATTGCATAGGAATAGCCAGCCTGTTGGGTACAGGATGCCTGACGGGTTGCGCTTCCGGCGAGCCGACCCTCACCATCTCGAACCCCTCCGACATCGACCGGACGGGCGAGATGGTGGAGTTCTCTTACCCGGAGATGGAAGCCAAGCACAAGTGGATAGCCGAGGGCTTTATCATCCAAGACGAAGGAGGGCAAGAGGTACCCTATCAACGCCTGGCGAACGGGCAAGTCATCTTCCCCGTTTCCTTGGAAGCGCATGGGAAGGCGGTTTACAAGGTAGTGCCCGGCACGCCCTCGCCCGTCGGGTCCATCGCCTGCGGAAGGCATTACCCCGAACGCCTGGACGATATCGCTTGGGAGAACGACAAATCCGGGTACCGGGCCTATGGTCCAGCGTTGCAACGCACAGGCGAAAAGGCATACGGATATGATATTCTGGTGAAGAACGTAAAAGAGCCTGTCTTGGAGCAACGCTATGCCATGGAATTGGACAAAGAGGCGCGTGCCCAGATAGCTGCTTGGTATAAAGCAGGCGAAAAGGCCAAGGCCGATAGCCTGGCGCGTGCCATCTCGTATCACGTAGACCATGGGAACGGCATGGATTGCTATAACGTAGGTCCGACGTTGGGAGGCGGTACGGCGGCGCTTTGGGTCGATTCGGCGATTGTCTATCCGTATTGTTATCAAGATTATGAGATTATAGACAACGGGCCGTTGCGCTTTACCGTCCGACTGACCTTCCCACCTACGACGATCAAGGGAGATACCAACGTGATCGAGACGCGCGTCATCACCTTGGATGCCGGTTCGCACCTGAACCGGACGGAGGTGACGTATGAGCACCTTTCCCAACCGGCCGAGGTCGTAGCCGGGATCGTCATCCATCCGGAGAACCCAGACGGATATCGGTACGACAAGGAGAAACGCTACATCGCCTATGCTGACTCGACGAACAACACGCAAGCCGGGAATGGCATCATCTACGTGGGCGCCGTGTTCGCGGATGCCATGCAGGATGCGTGTGTAGACAAAGGGCATGTGTTGGGATTTAGCCCGTATCAACCCGGTGCTACCTTCTGCTATTATTGGGGAAGCGGCTGGAGCAAAGCTGGTGTCCCGTCGATGGAAGCCTGGTGCGATTACCTCGCCCGATATGCACGTTGTGTTTCGCAACCTTTACAACTGACAATCAAATAAACTATAACGGTAATGGAACAAGTTTTCAGTTATATTTTAGGATTAGGAGCGCCCGTGATGATGCCGATTATCTTTACGATATTGGGCGTCTGTATCGGTGTGAAATTGGGAAAGGCCATCAAAAGCGGTTTGCTGGTGGGCGTCGGCTTTGTCGGTTTGTCTATCGTCACGGCCTTGCTTACGACTGCATTAGGCCCGGCACTGAACAACGTGGTGGATGTGTACCATTTGCAACTCGGCGTGTTCGATATGGGTTGGCCAGCTGCGGCCAGTATTGCGTATAATACCTCGGTGGGGGCCTTTATCATTCCGGTCTGCTTGGGCGTCAATCTCTTGATGCTCCTTACGCGGACGACCCGGACGGTGAATATCGACCTTTGGAACTATTGGCATTTCGCCTTCATTGGCGCGATTGTCTACTTTGCCTGCGACGATATCCTTTGGGGATTCTTTGCGGCGGTGATTTGCTATATCCTCACGTTGGTGATAGCCGATTTGACGGCCAACCAATTCCAGAAGTTCTACGAGAAGATGGACGGCATCTCGATTCCCCAACCCTTCTGTGCGGGATTCGTACCCTTTGCGATTGCCATCAATAAGCTATTGGATAAGATTCCAGGCGTCAACCAAATACAGATCGATGCGGAAGGGATGAAGAAGCGGTTCGGTTTGTTGGGCGAACCTTTGTTCCTCGGCGTCATTGTCGGGTGCTTGGTGGGTTTGCTTGCCCAATATGAATTGCCCAAGATCTTGATGCTGGGCGTGCAGATGGGTGCCGTGATGGAATTGATTCCGCGCATTACGGGGTTGTTCATCGAAGGATTGATGCCCATCTCGGATGCCACGCGCCAGTTGATTGCGAAGAAATTCAAGAACGCGGCGGGATTGAATATCGGTATGAGCCCAGCGTTGGTCATCGGCCATCCTGCCACGTTGGTAGTTTCTTTGCTTTTAATACCGGTAATTATATTTCTTTCTGTAATTTTGCCGGGGAATGAGTTTCTCCCGTTGGCATCGTTGGCAGGCATGTTCTATCTTTTCCCGTTGGTATTGCCGATTACGAAAGGGAATGTGTTCAAGACATTCATCATCGGGTTGGTGGTATTGGTGATTGGCGTCTATTTCGTGACGAATCTGGCACCTGCCTTTACGCTGGCAGCCCAAGACGTGTACGCGATGACGCAAGATGCGGCCGTGAAGATTCCGGACGGATTCGACTATGCCGCTTCGTTGGATTTCGCTTCCAGTCCGTTTGCTTGGATTATCTACCATCTGGTGATTTCCATTAAGTATGTCGGACCGGCAGCGTTGGTATTGTTCACGGGCTTTATGGTATGGGTAAACCATCGCCGTATCGTGAAACTGAATCAAGAGAATAATAACGAAATAAATAAACAAATATGAAGAAATTAATTCTTGCAATGATGTTTGGATCATTAATGACTACGGCCAATGCTCAAGTAAATTATCGGATGCAAGTAGCTTGCAATCCGCAAGACGTGAAGACGTACGACACGGATCGTCTTCGTAGTAGTTTCCTGATGGAGAAGGTTATGGTGGCAGATGAAATCAATGTCACTTACTCCATGTACGACCGCTTTATCTTTGGCGGCGCGGTGCCGGTGAACAAAGTATTGTCGCTCGATACCATCGACCCACTCAAAGCTCCTTACTTCTTGTATAATCGTGAATTGGGTGTGATCAATGTAGGAGGCGAAGGTATCGTCACGGTCGATGGCCAAGAATATACGTTAGGTTTCAAAGAGGCTTTGTATGTAGGCCGTGGAAAGCAGAAGGTGACTTTCAAGAGTAAAGACGCCAGCAATCCAGCCAAGTTCTACATCAACTCGGCCATTGCGCACAAAGAGTATAAGACGCAGTTGGTCACGATTGATGGCCGCAAGGGTACGCTGAAATCCAACTCTTTCCCGGCTGGGAAGATGGAAGAGAGCAACGACCGCGTCATCAACCAGCTTATCGTAGCGAATGTGTTGGAAGAAGGTCCTTGCCAATTGCAAATGGGCTTGACGGAATTGAAACCGGGTAGCGTCTGGAATACGATGCCCGCCCATACGCATAGCCGCCGTATCGAGGCTTATTTCTATTTCAATGTGCCAGAAGGGAACCGCATTTGCCATTTGATGGGCGAACCGAAAGAAGAACGCCTCGTGTGGATGAACAACGAACAAGCGATCATGTCGCCAGAATGGTCTATCCATGCTGCAGCGGGTACCAGCAACTATATGTTTATTTGGGGCATGGCTGGTGAGAACTTGGATTACAACGACCAAGACAAGATCCCTTATACAGAAATGAGATAAACATACACACGATGGGAAAGATAGTTACATTAGGCGAAATCATGCTTCGCCTCTCGACGCCGGGACATAGCCGGTTCGTGCAATCCGATTCGTTTGACGTGGTATACGGTGGAGGCGAAGCGAACGTAGCCGTCAGTTGTGCCAACTATGGCCATGAGGCTTATTTCGTGACAAAACTCCCGAAGCATGAAATCGGGCAGGCTGCAGTCAATGCGTTGCGCCGTTTTGGGGTACATACGGATTACATCACCCGCGGAGGCGACCGGGTCGGCATCTATTACTTGGAAAGTGGTTCGGCCATGCGTCCGAGCAAGGTGATTTATGACCGCTCCCATTCGTCGATAGCCGAGGCGGAGGCGTCCGACTTCGATTTCGATGCCATCATGGAAGGGGCCGATTGGTTTCATTGGTCGGGCATTACGCCAGCGATTTCTGACAAGGCGGCGATCCTCACCCGTTTGGCATGCGAGGCGGCGAAGCGTCACGGTGTCACGGTTTCGGTCGATTTAAATTTTCGGAAGAAACTGTGGACTTCGGAAAAGGCCCAGTCCGTCATGCGTCCGTTGATGCAGTATGTGGATGTTTGCATCGGCAATGAAGAGGACGCTGAATTGTGTTTGGGTTTTAAACCGGATGCAAATGTAGAGGCTGGATTGACGGATGCCGAAGGTTACAAAGGAATTTTTCGTAAGATGGCGGAGGAATTCAATTTCAAGTATGTAATTTCTACCTTACGAGAATCTTACTCCGCTTCGCATAATGGTTGGAAGGGGATGATCTATGACGGGAAAGATTTCTACGTCTCGCGTCATTACGATATCGCGCCGATTGTCGATCGTGTGGGCGGAGGTGATTCCTTCTCGGGGGGCATCATCCACGGGTTGCTTACAAAAGGGACGCAAGCCGAAGCACTTGAATTTGCCGTGGCTGCTTCTGCGCTGAAGCACACGATCCCGGGCGATTTCAATATGGTATCTGCCGGCGAGGTCGAAGCATTGGCAGGCGGCGATGCGTCGGGCCGGGTGCAACGATAAATTTAAATCAGTAGTTAGTCTAAAAAATTAGGATATGGC
Source organism: uncultured Parabacteroides sp. (assembly GCA_944325335.1). Taxonomy (GTDB): domain Bacteria; phylum Bacteroidota; class Bacteroidia; order Bacteroidales; family Tannerellaceae; genus Parabacteroides. The sequence goes on from CALUZR010000037.1 coordinate 15,647, forward strand.
GAAATTTGATCAATTAGCTGTCTGGAATAAAATGCAGGAGACCGGCATGGTCCCCGTCTTCTACCACAAAGAGGCGAAGGTCGCGCAGCAAGTCGTCAAGGCCTGCTACGAGGGGGGCGTCCGCGTGTTCGAGTTCACGAACCGGGGAGATTTTGCGCACGAGGTCTTTGCAGAAGTCATTCGCTTCTCCCGCGCGGAGTGCCCTGAGTTGGCGTTGGGAGTCGGTTCGGTTATCGATGCGCCGACGGCCGCGCTTTATTTGCAGCTGGGAGCGGATTTTGTGGTAGGGCCGATGTTCAACGCAGAGATATCCCGGGTTTGCAACCGGCGCTCGATTCCGTATATTCCTGGTTGCGGGACGGTCTCGGAGGTCAGTCTTGCGCAGGAAACAGGTTGCCAGATTTGCAAGATATTCCCGGGCGACGTGCTCGGGCCTAAATTCGTGAAGGGACTACGCGCCCCGATGCCCTGGTCGAAGCTGATGGTTACGGGCGGTGTCGAGCCGACGGAAGAGAACCTCTCCGCGTGGTTTCGTGCGGGCGTGTTCTGCGTCGGGATGGGCTCCAAACTCTTCCCGTCGTCCACGATTGCGGATTCCGATTGGACTGGAATTACCGACAAGTGCCGCGAAACTTTAGCGATTATCCAGAAAATCCGCTCATAGGCGCGCAGAAAACAACCGGGTAAGTAGCTCCGCTGGTAGCGGGGCTATTTTTTTGCCCTTTTCTCCCGGATTTTTCTCACGCGCGTACATTTAATTATTATATAAATAGAATTGCTGGGACGCAAGAATCAATGATTCTTGTCTCAGAAAAATTTTTCTGACGCGAGATGCAATGATTCTTGCATTGGATTTTTTTTTCTATGGCGAGATTCATTGATTCTTGTCTCAGAAAAATTTTTCTGACGCGAGATGCAATGATTCTTGCATTGGATTTTTTTTTCTGGGGCGAGATGCATTGATTCTTGCATGCCAGATTTTTTTCTGGGGCGAGATGCATTGATTCTTGCGTTTGGGGATTTTTGGGGTAGAAAAATTTTTTTTCGCTTTTTTCTTGCATATTCCAGATATATGTTGTAATTTTGAGGCGGAAATAAAAATTTAAGTGTTATGGCAAAGAATTTGATTGATTCTATCGGATTAGGTCGGCTGGATAACGGTTCGCATTATACGTATCATCTCAACACGTTGGAGCGGGCGAAGTCGAATGAAACTATTAGTGCGGCTTGCGCGAAGGTGCTGACGCCGTATGATGCAGCGTTCCAGATTGAGGACAAGGAGCTGAAAGTTTCGCAAAAGAGCCTCCTGACGGACGAGATTGTAAAATACGATGAGCAACGGAATACTACATATACGGGATACGTGCAAATCGTGAAACAAATGCTTAATATGCCGATCCCCGACATCGCTGCGGCGGCAAAAGTGCTTAACCAGCATATTAAGGACTACAGAATCGACCCGCAATCGCAAATGGACAAAAAAACCGGCTTGCTCAAAAATTTCACGGCAGACCTGGAAGAAAAATTTGCTACGGAGGTGCAAACTTTGAACCTCACGCCGATTGTAGAGGAGATCGTGAAGGCGAACGATAAGGTAAATGAACTCATTCAGCAGCGCGCGGTCGAGTACGCGAGCCGTACCGTCGGGGCGACGAAGCAAGCGCGGGCGAACGTGGATGAGGCTTACCGGGATCTGATTATCGTGATCAATGCCAACATCATCCTGGATGGCGACGAGGATTTCGTGACGTTCGCCAAGCACCAGAATGAAGAAATAAAACGTCTGAAGTTGCAAGTTTTGGGCCAGAACGTGGGCGGAACGAAGCCGGATGGAGAGGATTCCGGTTCGGACCAGCCTGCGCACGAGATCAAATCGATCTACATGAAAGAGGGCGCAAATCCGGACAAGCCGTTGGAGTTCAAACGGAATGCAACTGCAGTGATGGAGGGAAAGGGTTTGAAGCTCGTCGATTCGCCAGAAGGAAAGAAGGCGAAGGTGGTGTTGATCGATTATGTGGACCAGCCGATGCCGCATGAAGATTCGGCGATCTTGCTCAATAGCGACGAGAAGATTGAGTTCACGATGATGTACGACGCAGCGGAAGGAAAATATCACATCCAAGTGGAGACGTACCCGAATGGGACGGAAGAAGCGGTGGTGATCAAATTCCCGGAAACGATCACGCTGGTTTAATGAATAATGAAAAATTAAAAATGAAAAGCGTGAGATAAGATATAGACAATCCAGATTGGAAGAACAAGGGATTGGATTGTTTAATGAATAATGAAAAATTAAAAATGAAAAGCGTAAGACGAAATATGGACAATCCAGATTAGAAGAACGATGGGTTGAAACCAGGAACCAGGTAATTGAAGCCTACAATTAGTTCTGAAATGACGCGGAGGGCGAAGGAGAAACGGATGTTTCTCCCCGTCCCCGCGTTTTGGCGTTTTAAGATTCGGGAGGGTCAAGTGGGATCCACGTCGTAGTGGACGAGGAGTTTCGCGAAATCGGGATAGCGGGCGGCGGTTTCCTGCGCTGCACGGAGCAGGATGTCGCGCACGGGCTGGATGGCGGCGGCGATTTCTATTTTCAGCACGATTTTACGGATGTGGAGCGATTGCACGAAGGCAACGGGGGGCGTGACGGGCCCGAGGATGCGGTCTCCCAGCATCTTGCGCAGCTGCTCGGCGTGGATGCGCGAAAGATCGTGCACGAGGGTCTCGCTCCGGCTGCGCAATACCATGACGATTAATCTAAAGTAAGGGGGATAGCGGAATTGGCTGCGCTCGGCGAGCTGCCAATCCGCCATTTCGCGGTAGGCTCCCTGCGCGACCATCTGAATGAGCGGATGTTCGGGTTGGGCGGTCTGCAGGATGACCTTGCCCCGCCGGTCGCGCCGGCCGGCCCGCCCGCTCACCTGCACCATGAGCTGGAACGCGCGCTCGTGGGCGCGGAAATCGGGATAGTTCATGAGCCCGTCGGCATGCAGGATTCCGACGACACCGACATGGGCGAAATCCAAGCCTTTCGAGATCATCTGGGTTCCGATGAGGATATCGGTGCGCTGCTGCTCGAAATCGCCGATGATACGCTCGTAGGCGGTGCGGGTACGGGCGGTATCGAGATCCATGCGGATGACGCGGGCGCTGGGAAAGAGTTGTCGGGTAGCTTCTTCTACCTTTTCGGTCCCGAAGCCAAAGAATTGGAAATCATCGGCCCCGCACGAAGGGCACTGCTGCGGGGGACGGATGCTGTAACCGCAATAGTGGCAGACGAGAAGCCCTTGACGCTTGTGGAAGGTCATGCTGACATCGCAGTTAGTGCATCGCGGGATCCATCCGCAGGCGCGGCATTCCATCATAGGCGCGAATCCGCGGCGATTCTGAAAGAGAATTACCTGCTCGCCTGCTGCAAGGGATTTTTCCATCTCGGAAATCAGAGGCGGGGAAAAGAGCGGATGCTTCATGATCTTCTTGCGTTTGAGCTCGCGGGTGTCGACTGCAACGACCTCGGGGGGAAGCGCGCCACCGTAGCGTTCCTTCAATTCGACGAGTCCGAATTTCCCGGCAAGCGCGTTAAAATAGGAATCGAGTGACGGCGTGGCGGATCCGAGGAGCGTTTTCCCCGCGTGCATGTTTGCCAGGACGAGGGCGCTGCTGCGCGCGTGGTAACGGGGAGCGGGATCTTGCTGTTTGTAGCTCCCCTCGTGCTCCTCATCCACAATGATCAGGCCGAGGTCCTTGAACGGAAGAAAGAGCGCGGAACGGACGCCGAGGACGACGAGCGGATTTCCGTCGTGCAGGAGGCGGTTCCATACCTCGACGCGCTCGTTGTCGGAGAATTTGGAATGGTAGACAAGGAGGCGATCGCCAAAGACGCGTGCCAGGCGTTCGGTTATCTGCGTTGTCACTGCAATCTCGGGCAAGAGATAAAGCACTTGCCTTCCTGCACGGAGCACTTGGTCTATCAGGTGGATGTAGAGCTCGGTTTTGCCCGAGGAGGTCGCGCCGTGGAGGAGGCAGGTCTCGTGCTGGCGGAAGGCGTCGAGGATTTGATCGTAGGCCGCCTGCTGCGCGTCGGTAAGGGGATGCAGCGATTCCAGGCGGCAGACATGCCGCTGCAGGCGGCTTACCTCTTTTTCGTAATACTCGAGAATCCCCCGCTTCACGAGGTTGTTTAACACGGCTATGTTTTGCGCGCTTTTTTCCAGGAGCTCCTGTTTTGACAGCTCTTTGGCTAACGCGGGATTCAGGGCCTGACTCAAATCGAGGAAGCGAAGGAGGAGTTGCTCCTGCTTGGGCGAACGCTGGAGGAGGCAGAATGCTTCGCGCAAGGCATTGTCGGTAGCCCATTTCGGGGCGATGCGGACGAACGTTTCCGTCTTCCGGGTGTAGCCCTTGCGCAATTCCTCCCCCACCCGTATCGCCCCTTTTGCCATGAGGGAAGAGAGGATGGGCAGGATATTGCGCAAACCGGTGCGGCGGGCCAAATCGGATGCGGTGAGTTTAGCAGGAAGGGCGGAGAGGGCGTCGAGGACGGACAGTTCCGTGGGCTTCAGGGGGGCGTCGGCCTCGAAGTCGGGATTCAGAGTAACGGTCGTTTCGCTCTCGAGCTTGAGCCCGGAAGGGAGGGCCGCCTTATAGACGTCGCCGAGCTTGCAGATATAGTAAGAGGCAATCCATTCCCAGAAACGCAGTTGCGGGCGGCGCAAGACAGGCGCGGAATCCAGCAAGGCGTAAATTTCCTTATACTCAATGCCGGGAGTTGGCGCGCGGTCGACGACCTCTGCGACCAGGCCGGTATAAAAATGTTTGGCACCGAAACTGACGATCACGCGGCAGCCTGTCGTGATGCTGCCTTCCAAATCCTGCGGGATGCGGTAGGTGTATTTATTCTCTAACGGGAGCGGGAGGATGATGTTCGCAAATGACATAGGGATAGGGTTGAGATTAAGATCAATGATGATACAAAAAAACACAGGAACCGGGAAACTTGTGCAAGCGAAGCTCCGCGGGTCCTGTGTCCCTGTTTTTTACTGCAACGGTTTAGAAGAGAATCGCGGCAGAGAGTTGCCACCCGCGGTTCTTGCCTCCCAAATCGAGCTGCTTGAGGCTATAATTGTTTGTCAAGCCTAACTGATAATTGACACCCAATTGCAGCAAGCGGAAGAGTTCGACGCCCGCCCCGAAGTCGAGCCCAGCGCTAAACGACTTCGAAGAAATTTGGTCGGAGAGCACGTTCCAAATTTTATCTCCTCCCAAACGGAAGCCAACGAAGGGACCGGCGGCCGCGTATACCTTCACGACCGGGAGGCCGAATTTCCATTTCAAATGGACCGGAATATCCAGGTAGTCGTTCTTGATTTCCTGCATGCCCATCTCCACACCTGTTTTTGAATAAAGGACGGCTGCATCGAACCCCAGCCCGACGTAGGGGGCCATCAATTCAATCATCGGGCCGATGTGAAAACCTGTCACATTGCTGGATGAAAAAGTTTCAGGCAGATCCGAAAAATGGATACTCGAAATATTTACGCCCCCCTTTACGCCCCATTTGAATTGAGCCTTTGACGGAAGCGACACGAGGCAAAAAATTGCCACCAATACTAAATACACTCGTTTCATAACTATTCGTTTTTGCAAAGATACTGTATTATTCCGAAATTACCACCCCGGAAAAGGGGCAAATCACAAAAGAGAGAGGTAACGCTCGCCCGTATCCGGGAGAAGGACGACGATGCGCTTTCCGGCGTATTCCGCGCGGCGGGCAAGCTGGAGTGCGGCGGCAACGGCAGCTCCCGAAGAAATCCCAACCAGGAGACCTTCCATCGAGGCCAACTCGCGCATCAGGCGGAACGCATCTTCGTTCGTCACCGTCAGCACTTCGTCTACCAACGTCGCGTCATAATTTCCAGGGACGAAGCCGGCGCCGATACCCTGGATGGCATGCGCACCCGCCTCTCCGCCCGAGAGGACAGGCGAGGAAGCGGGCTCGACGGCCACGATGCGCACCGAGGGACGGTGTTGCTTCAAGCCGCGGGCCGTCCCCGTAAGCGTGCCACCCGTCCCGACGGTAGCGACGAAGACATCCACTTCCCCGTCGGTGTCGCGCCAGATTTCCTCGGCTGTGGTGGATTCGTGCGCCTCGGGATTCGCCGGATTATCGAATTGGCCCAAAATGACGCTGCCCGGAGTCGACTGACGAAGCTCGTCCGCCCGACGGATGGCGCCTGTCATCCCCTCGCAAGCGGGTGTCAGCACTAATTCCGCGCCTGATGCTTGCAGTAATTTGCGACGCTCGAGGCTCATACTCTCCGGCATCGTGAGAATCACGCGATAGCCTTTTAGCCGGGCGATCCATGCCAGCCCCACCCCGGTATTCCCGCTTGTGGGTTCGATGATTGTTCCCCCTCGCGCGAGTGAGCCATTTTGCTCTGCGGCTAAAATCATGCCTAAGGCGGCCCGGTCTTTTACACTTCCCCCTGGATTAAAACGTTCCACCTTCGCGACAATTTCCGCTACGGACTGGTAAGCAGTCGCGAGCCTCGACAACGCTACCAAGGGGGTATTGCCGATTGTTTCTATTAAGTCCCGTTTGATATTCATTCTATTTCAAAATTAAACCAAGTAACACAAGAACAAAGGTAGGGAAATATCGTGATAGTTGGAGTAGCTGGCCGCTGGAAATGGCAAGACTTCTATGGGAAAGGTCAGAACATTTTGCGGACACGCTCGATTCCTTCCACAAGAGTGTCTATTTCTTCCTTCGTATTGTAGAATGAGAAGGAGGCACGCACGGTACCTTCTATGCCTAAAGCTTGCATGAGGGGCTGGGCACAATGATGTCCCGTACGGACAGCAATCCCCAGACGATCGAGTAACATACCCATGTCATAATGATGAATCGATCCAATCAAGAATGACAGAACGGCGCCCTTCTCTGGTGCGTTGCCAAAAATGCGTATCCCGTCGATGGCTGAAAGGCGATCGGTCGCATAACGGAGTAACTCCTGTTCACGAGCGGCAATATTCTCCATGCCCAAGCCATCCACATAACGTAGCGCCTCTGCCAACGCCGTACTCCCGATGAAGTCCGGTGTCCCAGCCTCAAATTTAAACGGAAGTTCGCCAAAGACGGTTTTCTCGAACGAAACTGACGAAATCATCTCGCCTCCCCCCTGATACGGAGGCAGCCGATCAAGCCATTCTTCTTTCCCGTAAAGTACGCCGATGCCGGTCGGGCCATAGATTTTATGTCCGGAAAAGACGTAAAACTCGACATCCAAATCTTGCACATCTACTTTCATGTGGGGAGTCGATTGCGCACCGTCAATCAACACGGGGACACCTTGCTCATGGGCGATCGCGATAATCTCCTTTACCGGATTTACGGTTCCAAGGACATTCGACACATGCGACACTGCCACCAATCGCGTCCGATCAGTAAAAAGTTTTTTGTATTCGTCCAATAATAATTCGCCCCGGTCGTTCATCGGAATGACCCGAATCGTAATTCCCTTCTTAGCCGCTTGGATTTGCCAAGGCACGATGTTGGAATGGTGCTCCATGACAGAAAGAATCACCTCATCGCCAGCCGACATACACTCGTCCGTAAAACTGGAAGCCACCAGATTGATAGATTCCGTCGTGCCGCGCGTAAAAACAATCTCGTCCGACGAGCGGGCATTCAAGAAACGCTGTACCGTCTGCCGCGCCTCTTCGTGCGCTTCGGTTGCTTCCTGACTCAGGAAGTGGACGCCCCGGTGGATATTGGCATTCACGTTATAATATCCCTTTTCAATCTTTTCTACCACGCAACGCGGTTTCTGCGTCGTGGCGGCATTGTCCAGATAGACTAACGGTTTGCCATATACTTGATGAGAAAGAATCGGGAAGTCTTCCCGAATAGTTTGTATATCTAACATAATATTTCCTCCTATGATGCTAAAAACAGCCCAAAGATACGAAAAAACCATTATCCCTACTACGCTTTCGGGATAATGGCCATGCACTAAAAATAGAAATATTCAAGGATACAACCCCTAAACTTTTGAGTGCAAATATAAAGCCTTATCCATTACAAAGTGATGACATCCGCATGTCATTTTATTTACAAATCCGGCAACCGGCACATTTGGCCAATTCGCCCCGGAATCGCTTCTCGACCAATTTATGCAAGCGGTCCTTCAATGCCTCTACACGGATATGGTCGATTACATCAGACGTGAAAGCCACGCTCAGCAACATCCGTGCCTCTTTGCGCGAGATGCCTCGGCTTTGCATATAGAAGAGCGCGTTTTCGTCTAATTGCCCCGTCGTCATGCCATGCGAGCATTTCACGTCGTCGGCGTAGATTTCCAACTGCGGTTTGCTATACATGCGGCATTCGCGGGTAGCGCAAAGATTGCGGTTCGTTTGGTATGCGGAGGTCTTATCCGCTCCTTGCTTCACAAGAATACGTCCGCTAAAAGCACCTATGGCGTGATCGTTTAAAACATTTTTGAAGAGTTCATTGCAAGTACAACGCGGGACGTGGTGCGTCACGTGCGAATAAGTATCCAATTGTTGCTCGCGATCCAATACCGACATGCCGCAAAGCGAAACCTCAGCTCCTTCGCCTTCCAACGAGACATGGTAATTGTTGCGCGTCAAACCATTCGTCAACGTAATGCCATTTACCACGACATTCGAACCCGCCGCCTGCTTAACATAAAGCGAAGAGAAACGGGTGGTCGATACACTGCTCTCCTCCAAGTCGTAATAATCTACGCGGGCATTTGCTTCGGCGAAAATCTCGATGACTTGGTTCGCCAGAAACTTCACATCGTCGATGCTATGGTCGCACACGAGGAGCTTCGCTTCCGCATTCTCCTCTACAATGAAAAGGATACGGCGGTTTGCCATCGTATCGACATCGCTCCGGAATATATTCACCAGCTGAATAGGGCGTTCTACCATTACTCCTTTCGGGACATAAAGCACAAAACCATCTTGCACCAACATCGTATTGAGCGCCACCATGCCGTTCTTAGCCAACGAGGCAGCTTTCCCGTAATAACGAGCCGCCACTTCCGGATACGCCTGTGTGAAGTCGGCCAGCCCGCCCGCATATACGCCTTCCGGCAGATGTGCTTTCGGGAGCGCTTTGTTATAGAACATATCGTTTACGACGAAATACAACGAAGTGCTCAAATTCGGCACGTCGCAACGGAACACGTCGTATGGATTCACCGGAATCTCCAGCCGGTTCAGGTTCAATCCGTAGTTGGGAGCAAACGCTCGCGCCACATCGGTGTATTTATAGTCTTCTCCTTTAAGCGAAGGAAATCCCAGCTGCTCGAAATCGGCAAACGCCTCGGCACGAAGCGCATTCAGTACTGGCGCACTCTTCCGGCAAATCAAATCCTCGCATTGGGAGAAAAGGTCTATGTATTGTTGTTCTGCTTTCATACTCATTCAAATTCCTTCTTAATCCAATCGTAGCCGCGTTCTTCCAGCTCGAGGGCGAGTTCCGGTCCAGCGGTTTTTACGATTCTACCTTTATATAATACATGCACGATGTCCGGCTTGATGTAATCCAGGAGGCGCTGGTAGTGTGTGATGACGATGGTCGCATTGTCGGCACGCTTCAGTTTGTTTACGCCGCTGGCCACGATGCGGAGGGCGTCGATGTCCAGTCCGGAGTCGGTTTCGTCCAGGATGGAGAGCTTCGGTTCGAGCATCGCCATCTGGAAGATTTCGTTGCGCTTCTTTTCGCCGCCGGAGAATCCTTCGTTCACACTGCGGCTGGCCAATTTATTGTCCAACTCGACGATGGCCCGTTTCTCGCGCATCATCTTCAGGAAATCCGTGGCCGAGACGGGCGGAAGTCCTTTGTATTCACGATGGGCATTCACCGCTGCGCGCATGAAGTTCACCATGCTCACGCCCGGAATTTCGACCGGATATTGAAAACTCAAGAAGATGCCTTCGCGGCTACGGTCTTCGGGCGAGAGCGCGAGCAGGTCTTTACCGTTGAACGTCACTTCGCCTTCCGTCACCGTAAAGGCCGGATTGCCTACCAACACACTGCTAAGCGTGCTTTTCCCCGAGCCGTTCGGCCCCATGATGGCATGCACCTCGCCCGCTTTCACCGAGAGGTTGATGCCTTTCAATATCTCCTTGCCATTGATGCTGGCATGTAAGTTCTTTATCTCTAACATACTATTCTTTACCTATATTGTTTTTGTCCTTTTATTTCTTTATTTCTACGGATATAACATCCGTTCATTCAATCGCCGGTCGAGACTTTCGTCCCACATGTCCAGCAAAAATTCAAAGAGGCCGCCCACGCTGTGCAAATCCCGCTCGGAGAAGTGCATCGGGAACGTCAGCTTCACGCCCAGGCTCAACCCGTGGTAAAGGCCCTTATCCCTCAACTGGAAGCCCGTGCCGTCGTTTCCGTTGGCTTCGATACGGGTACGCGAATCGATTCCGACGCCTAACTCATAGCGCACCACGAGCGCGACCGACGAAAACAGATACACATCGACGCCCACCGAGGGCACAAACGCCACGCGCGGATTGACCGCCGTCTGCCGGACCACGACCGATTGTCCGCCCGATTCCCAGCCCGAAACGCGTTCCTCGCGCCGATCGCCCCAGTTGAACTGCCATGCGGCGCCCACGTGGGGCTGCACGATCCACGTGTCCGGGGCGAAATAACGCCGCGCGCCTACCGAGATGCCTTCCATCGTCCGGTCCGTCTGCCCATAATCCAATACCGTTTTCACGTATCCCGCTTGGATGCTCCATTTCTTCGGGAGGAAATATTCGCCGCGCACCGTGTGCCACGAACCTCGTCCCGTCGATACCTGCTGCGGATTTTCCTGCAGGAGCGGCTTGACCATCACGCCGCCCGTGTATTCCAATCCCCAGCGCGCGCTGCCTTCGTCGTCGCCCGTGTAGAACTGCGCCTGCAATCCGGCCAGCGGGCAAAGCGCCAAAAGGCAGCTCAAAATCCATCTGTTTCGCTTCGCTCTCATATAATCTTCTTTTTAGTTCCTAAAACTTCCCTTTTCAGCTTGACGATTTGCCCGCTGTGCCGCCGGGAAGGGATTGCTGTGCTACAAGCAAACACCCGGTAACCGCGTATTTGAGTGCTGTACTACAAACAAACACCTGGTAACCGCGTATTTGAACGCAGTGCTACAAGCAAACACCTGGTGACCGCGTATTTGAGCGCAGTACTACAAGCAAACACCCGGTGACCGCGCATTTGAGCGCTGTGCTACGAGCAAACACCCAGTAACTGCGTATTTGTTCGCAGTACTAAAACCAAACACCCGGTAACTGCGTATTTGTTCGCGATGCTACAAGCAAACACACAGTGACTGCGTATTTGTTCGCGGTGTCAAAATCAAACGACCGGTGACCGCGTATTTGTTCGCTATGCCAAGACCAAACGCATGGTGACCGCACGTTTGATTATAACTTCGCCCAGGCTTCATCCGACGCTCCCCTCCAAGGAGATACTGAGGAGCTTCTGCGCCTCGACGGCAAATTCCATCGGGAGCTTGTTCATTACCTCGCGGGCATAGCCATTGACGATAAGCCCCACGGCCTCTTCGGTCGAGATGCCGCGCTGCTGGCAATAAAAGAGCTGCTCTTCGCTGATTTTGCTCGTCGTCGCCTCGTGTTCCACCACGGCCGTTTCGTTCTGTATGTCAGCGTAAGGGAACGTGTGCGCGCCGCAGGTCGGACTGAGCAGGAGGCTGTCGCATTGGCTGTGGTTGCGCGCGCCTTCCGCCCGGGGCGAAACCTTCACCAATCCGCGGTAGCTATTCTGGCTATGCCCGGCGGAGATGCCCTTCGAAACAATCGTACTACGTGTATTCCGTCCCAAATGAATCATCTTCGTGCCCGTATCCGCCTGCTGGTAATTGTTCGTCACGGCGACGGAATAGAACTCGCCGACGGAATTATCGCCCGCGAGGATGCAACTCGGATATTTCCACGTAATCGCCGAACCGGTTTCCACCTGCGTCCACGAAATCTTGCTGCCTTCGCCCTTGCAGAGGCCACGCTTCGTGACGAAGTTGTAAATACCGCCCTTGCCTTCCTTGTCGCCCGGGTACCAGTTCTGCACGGTCGAGTATTTCACCTCGGCATGGTCGTGGGCAATGATTTCGACGATGGCAGCATGGAGCTGGTTCTCGTCGCGCATCGGGGCGGTGCATCCTTCGAGGTACGAGACGTAGGATTCGTCGTCCGCCACGATGAGTGTCCGCTCGAACTGTCCCGTATTCTGCGCATTGATGCGGAAATAGGTCGAAAGCTCCATAGGGCAACGCACGCCCTTCGGGATATAAATAAACGAACCATCGGAAAAGACCGCCGAGTTGAGCGCCGCAAAGAAGTTATCGCGATAGCTTACGACACTCCCCAAATACTTCTGTACCAAATCCGGATGATGCTGTACCGCCTCGCTGAAGGAGCAGAAGATGATGCCCTTCTCCGCCAGGTTCTCTTTGAAGGTCGTCTTGACGGAGACGCTGTCCATCACCGCATCGACCGCCATACCGCTCAGCACCTTTTGTTCTTCCAGCGGAATACCCAGCTTGTCGAACGTCTTGAGCAATTCGGGATCTACTTCTTCCATGCTTTTCGGTCCCTCTTTCTTTTTAGGGGCGGCATAATAAATAATATCCTGGTAATCGATAGGTGGAATCTTGAGGAGCGCCCAGTCTGGCATCTCCAAGGTTTGCCAATAGTGGAAAGCCTTGAGGCGGAAATCCAACAACCACTCCGGTTCTTGTTTCTTTGCCGAGATGAGGCGGATGGTTTCTTCGTCCAATCCCCGATGGATGACATCGGTATCTATATCCGTCACGAATCCGTACTTGTAGTCGCCCTTCGTGACTTCGTCCAATACATTTCTTGAATCTTGCATATACCTTATATATTATATATAGCTTGCGTTTTACTAAACAAGTCTGCGGGGAAAATGGTTGTGACAATCTGCTTGATGGGCGCGTAAAGGCGGGACTCGACTTTAACCTCGCGCGGAATCCATTGCGAACTGGCATCAAGGTATTCCATGCCATTCAGCAGCAAACTCAGGAAGAACATCATGAACATCAACCCGAACACCCCGCCCATCAGATGATTCAACACACCCAACGGCGTGATGCCAATCAGATGGCTCATCGCATCGCCCACTAATTTCAACACTCCGACAATCAGCATAAAGCCTAAGACGTAGCTCGCAATCGTCACCCCATAATCCGGCAACCATCCCAACTGGGCGATGTAACCTTGCAACCACGCCGCTACTTCCGCGCAAAAAAGAATCGCGACAAGCAGGGCTATAAGCGAAACAACCTGTTTGACGATACCGTCAAACAGGCCCTTTACCAATCCAATTCCTGCCAATACAAGCAGAACAATGTCTAACCAATTCACACTATAACGTTTTCTTTACTTCCGTTTCTTCATACGCTTCGATGATGTCGCCCACTTGGACGTTGTCGAAGTTCGCAATGTTCAGACCGCAGTCCTGTCCGGCAACAACCTCTTTCGCGTCGTCCTTGAAGCGCTTCAACGAACCCAGTTCGCCAGAATAGATAACGATACCGTCGCGAATCAGGCGCACCTTGTTGGTACGTTTGATTTTGCCTTCCTTCACGATACAGCCGGCCACGGTTCCCACTTTCGAGATCTTGAATACCTGCTGTACTTCGACGTTCGCCGTAATCTCTTCTTTGATTTCCGGAGAAAGCATGCCTTCCATTGCGCTCTTCACATCGTTGATTGCATCGTAGATAATCGAATACAAACGGATTTCTACGCCTTCCCGTTCGGCGCTCCGACGAGCCAATTGCGAAGGACGAACCTGGAAACCAATGATAATCGCATTCGATGCGGCTGCCAGCGTCACGTCTGATTCGGAAATTTGTCCTACCGCCTTGTGGATTACGTTCACTTGGATTTCTTCCGTAGAGAGACGGATCAACGAATCCGACAAAGCTTCGACCGAACCATCCACGTCGCCCTTCACGATGACGTTCAACTCCTGGAAGTTGCCCACCGCTATACGACGGCCGATATCGTCCAACGTCAACATTTTCTGCGTACGCAACCCTAATTCGCGTTGCAACTGCTCGCGACGGGTTGCAATCTCACGCGCTTCCTGGTCAGTGTCTAACACATGGAACGTATCGCCGGCTTGCGGTGCACCGTTCAAACCTAAGATTAATACCGGTTCGGACGGGCCAGCCTGCTGTACGCGTTGGTTACGTTCGTTGAACATCGCCTTGATACGTCCGTAATGCGTTCCAGCCAATACGATATCGCCCATCTTCAACGTACCGTTTTCGACCAGCACCGTCGATACATAACCACGGCCTTTGTCCAACGACGATTCAATAATCGAACCCGTCGCCTTCCGCTTCGGATTCGCCTTCAAATCCAGCAAATCAGCTTCCAGCAAAACCTTTTCCAGCAACTCGTCAACGCCGATACCTTTCTTGGCAGAGATTTCCTGGCATTGGTACTTGCCGCCCCAATCCTCTACCAAGTAATTCATATTCGCCAACTCCTCCTTAATCTTATCCGGATTGGCATGGGGTTTATCTATTTTATTAATAGCAAATACGATCGGCACACCTGCCGCCGAAGCATGGTTGATGGCTTCTACCGTCTGGGGCATCACCGCATCGTCAGCCGCTACGATGATAATCGCAATATCCGTTACTTTCGCACCACGGGCACGCATAGCAGTAAAGGCTTCGTGACCAGGCGTATCCAAGAAGGTGATATGGCGGCCGTTCGCCAACGTTACGTTGTATGCACCAATATGTTGAGTGATACCTCCCGCTTCGCCCGCAATCACATTCGCATTGCGGATGTTATCCAACAAGGAAGTTTTACCATGGTCGACGTGTCCCATCACCGTCACAATCGGTGGACGCGGTACCCAATCTTCTTCATTGTCATCCTCTTCGTCTGCTTTGATAGCTTCTACCACATCGGCACTTACATATTCAGTTTGGAACCCGAATTCTTCGGCTACGATATTAATTGTTTCCGCATCCAAGCGTTGGTTGATAGATACCATGATACCAATGCTCATGCAAGTGGCAATGACCTTCGTAACTGGTACATCCATCATGTTGGCCAAATCGTTTGCCGTTACAAATTCCGTCAGCTTCAGGATTTTGCTTTCCTTTTCTTCTTGCTCTTGCAATTCGTGTTCGCGCTTCTGGATAGCATCACGCTTATCGCGGCGATATTTAGCACCCTTATTGGTTTTGTTTCCTTTATTGGTCAGGCGAGCTAATGTTTCTTTGATTTGCTTTTGTACATCTTCCTCGCTGACTTCTGTCTTGACCGGTTTCTTCAAGCGTTGCTTCCGGTCGTCGCGTTCTTTACGTTCACGTCCCGGACGGAAATTAGTACCAGATACGCGCTCTACGTCTACGCGATCCTTCTTGATGCGTTTCCGTTTTTTCTTACCATCGCCTTCCTCCGTTTTTCCTGTTGAGGCGGAAGCGTTAGCATTATTATTATTGGTACGTGGCGCATCTTTTCCTCCTTTGGCATTCGACGGCTGGTTCGGACGATTTCCGTTATTGGCTTGCTTTTCATCCCGTTCTTTCCGCCGCTCTTCCTTCGTTTTTTTCTTAGGGCGGGTCGATTGGTTCAGCGCTTCCAAATCAATCTTTCCTGTTACTTTTATTTTCGATTCAAGCCTCGGAGTACCTAATCTGAAAACCGTATCATCTGTTGTCTTAGCTTCTGCACTATTTTGCGTGCTTCCATCCTGTTCAGGCATAGCTGCTTCAGGCTGCTTTTCTTCCATCTTTTCTTTATCCACAATAATTTCTTTTACTTCGTCTTTTGTTTGCACTTTTGCTTCATTTTGCAGCATTTCTGCCACAGGCTGCTCGACAACATGTTCCGGTTCAACACTTGTTTCTACGTTCGCTTCTTCTTTCTTTTCGGACTTATTTGTCGCATTCAAATCAATATGCCCTTTGGTCACAATCTTCGGGCGGAATTCCTCAGGAATCTCTGTTTTGATTTCCGAAGCGACTTCCTCATCCCGCATTTTTTTCTTCTGAGACTTTGTCATTTGGAATGAGCTGCTTCCTCCAGCAGCCATATTCTTTCCAAACTCCTTTACGAGCAAAGCATACTGTTCATCACTTAATCGGGAATTCGAGTTGAACTCTTCATCCGTAAAACCCTTTTTATGGAGGAACTCAACCACTGTGTTGAGTCCCACCTTCATATCTTTTAATACATTACTTAATCTTATAGGCATATCAAACTTTGTCGTAAAACTTATTCATTATTATCTTCCTCAAATTCGGCAGCCAAGATGCGATATACGTCCTCTACTGTCGATTCTTCCAAGTCGGCACGCTCTGCAAGTTCCTCTTTCGGTATAGCCAATACGTTCTTTGCCGTATAGCAACCCATATTTTTCAGCGCGTCAATTACCCATCCGTCTATTTCATCGGCAAACTCGTCGAGGTAGATATCCTCCTCATCGGCATTGTCGATATCACGGAATACATCAATCGTAAATCCAGTCAGCATGCAAGCCAACTTGATGTTCAATCCACCCTTTCCAATGGCCAGAGACACCTCTTCGGGACGAAGGTAAACCTCCGCACGGTGCTCTTCCTCATTTACACGGATGGAAGAGATCTTGGCCGGACTCAACGCGCGTTGGATGAGCAACGACGTATTCGTGGTATAGTTGATTACGTCGATATTCTCATTCCGAAGCTCGCGTACGATGCCATGGATACGCGACCCCTTCATGCCAACACAAGCACCCACTGGGTCAATACGGTCGTCATACGATTCGACGGCTACCTTTGCCCGTTCGCCCGGTATGCGGGCAATGGCGCGAATCGTAATCAATCCGTCGTTTATTTCCGGCACTTCCAATTCAAACAACCGTTGCAAGAACAATTTGTCCGTACGCGAAAGGATGATCTTCGGGTTATTGTTCACATTGTCCACCTTCTGGATAAGCGCACGGGCCGTCTCTCCTTTGCGGTAGAAGTCGCCCGGTATCTGTTCTGTCTTCGGCAAGATGAGCTCGTTTCCATCATCATCCAAAAGCAGCATCTCTTTCTTCCAAATCTGGTAAACGTCGGCCGATATGATTGTTCCAATCTTATCCTTATACTTCGCAAACAGATTGTCTTTCTGCAACTCAAGGATCTTCGAAGTCAAAGTCTGGCGCAAAGTTAAGATGGCACGGCGTCCGAAATCCGCGAAATGCACCTCGTCCGTCAGCTCCTCGCCCACTTGGTAATCCGCTTCAATCTTACGCGCTTCCGTGAGTGAGATCTCTTTGTTCGGATCAGTCAAATCTTCGTCGGCCACCACCTTGCGGTTTCTCCATATTTCAAAATCGCCCTTTTCGGGATTGATGATGACATCATAGTTTTCGTCCGTGCCGAACATCTTCGCAATCACATTGCGAAACGAATCTTCCAGCACGCTGATCATCGTGTCCTTATCGATATTTTTCAACTCCTTGAATTCCGCAAGGGTGTCAATCATACTGATTGTTTCCTCTTTCTTCGCCATAACTTACTTGAATCTAATTAAATATTTTGTACTCTTTATTTCGTTATACGGATAGGCCAAGTCCTCCTCGACCGTTATTTTTCGTTTCGCCCCTTCGGGTTTGACTTGCTTTTGCACCGTGAGGACGATTCCCGTTTCGTCGGCCGACTTCAACACACCCGTCAGCTTCCCACCTTCAGCCAGCCAGACTTCCACTTCATTTCCCACGTTCTTTTGGTATTGGCGAAGCACTTTGAAGGGAGAAGTGATGCCAGCCGAACCGACCTCCAATTCGAAATCTTCCGCATCGCGGTCGAGGTGCTCCTCAATATAACGGCTCAGCTCCACGCAATCGTCTATCGACACAGCCTCGTCGTTATCTATCTCTACTACAATCACATTACCCGGTCGAATTTCGACATCCACCAAGTAGTTCGCCGAAGAAGCCAGTTTCTCTTCCGCCAACTGTACAATTACATCTCTCGTTATCATACTTCGTCTATACTTTTTTCGTATTCTTCTTGCCTTTGCCTCCAGACAAAACGAGGGGACTTAGCCTTGCCCCCTCCACATCGCCCTTTCACCGTGCAAATATACGAAATATCAGCCGTTTTTCCAACTCTATACATATATTATATATAGAAGTTGCGTTTTTCCGGCCCGCCTTTGCCGGGAAGCAAAACAAAAAGCCGCTACGAATCGTCGTAACGGCTCTTTCGAGTAGCGAGACCGAGGATTGAACTCGGGACCTCATGATTATGAATCATGCGCTCTAACCAGCTGAGCTATCTCGCCATTTGCTTGAGTCACCCTCGTTTCTGAGTTTGACGCTGCAAAAGTAGCACTTTTTTTCGAACCCACCAAACATTTTGCCCACTTTTTTCTCATTTTCTTTCGAGAATATAACTAACACCTTGAAAATCTATGTCTATAAACCCGAACGATTATAACTATGGATGGAGGTGTTTATCCATTTGTACACCGAATCCTTTATTAATTCTGGTAAGGACATCGTTCGCAAAGAACCTTGCATTGACATATTGTCACACCGATGTCAATATCAAATTCTTCGCATATGCCCTGCCTAAAAAAGCATCACACATGCGTTGTTCATATCCATCAAGCCTTACATTACGCCCCTTTGATGTGTGTAAGTCGTACAGAGTGTACCAATCAGGATGATTAGATAGATATATTTTCACATTTCTTCTTGAATAAGTTTATTATCATAGAACCTATCTTCCGTTCCAATCCTTGCTTAGTGGTTGGAATACCGGTCTCTCGTGCAATCTGTTGTTTGATCTTCGTAATGCCTAATGCCCGCTTCCAAGAGAACGTTATGCCGGGGATTTTTGTTTTCATACTTCTTTTAGTTTATCGTGATATTGGGAATTCAATAGACGTTTGAACTTTTCAGTTGTTCCTTTGGGAATGTAGATACTTGTCAGAGAGGTACATCCATCGTATTCGTTACTAATTGATTGTCAATATTATGTGATTAAAAAGGTAGAAAAGCGGGTTAATAGATTCTACCTGCATTTCAAAAGAGTGAGATTTAACGTATTTAACCTTTATTAGATGAGGGACCCATACTCCACGTAGTCTAAACCGCTGATAAATTCCTTATAGATACTCCCAAAATCAATACTGTATTTCGCTTCAATCTCGCTTTCAAAACTCACTTGCTATTGAAAAATCGCATGAATTTTAGTGAAACATTTTGTGCTTAGAGGTAAAAGCTATATCTTTGCACCATTAGAACCTGCCAAGCCTCTCAACGATGCTCAAATCGGCGGGTCGTTTTTTTATTATACCTATATGAAAGCAAGTTTCGGGTCAGCGGAAAATCAATGTGGGTAGGCATAAATCATAGAAAGCCTGTAGAGGAAGAATTTTTCGTCCACAAT
>CALUZR010000038.1 GCA_944325335.1 uncultured Parabacteroides sp.
AAAACGGATTCATTCATGCGACAAAGGTACAACTTTTACTCGTCTTATCCACATAAATTTTCCGCTGACCCGAAAATAGGATGCAGAGATTTTACTAAATCTTTGCTGGAGTAAAATCTCGATACTGGATTTCAATTCAATTCTATATTATCCAAATAATAATCCATTCTTTTACTCTTTCTTTCATTTAGCAAAATCCGGATTAGAGATTTTACTCCAACAAAGATTTAGCAAAACCCAGCTTCCATTTTTTACTATATAGAAGAATTAGTAAAAACGAATGCATGTTGAAAAGACAAGACACAAAAAGAGGATCATCTTTCCTCCTCGCATTCCGCGAAAAGGTGATGATCCTCCAATACAATATGAACAAAGTCTTATGGGTTACTTGTAGCTATAAGCTGCTTTCTTAACCGCATTATTGGCTTTCGCACCCGGAATAAACGTGAAGCCCCACGTATATTCTTGGTCTGCCGGAAGCGTGTATTCGGGTTCAGGACGCGAATACCAGCTATCGTATCCAGCTACACCTTGTTGCTTCAAGTCTACGCATACTTCCACGAAATCACGCGGAACGATATCTGTCGTATGCGTCTGGCGTGGCTTATCGTACGGGCCAAGGTCCGGACGGTTTGCGATTTCCTCTGCCGAGAAGTTATTCCACTGGAATGGTTTGTCTGTCGCTTTTCCGCCATCGAAATCTTCCACGCAATTCCGTAAGGCATTGAACTCCATCATATCGTCGGCCACGAGCAACAGGTTCTGTCCTTTTCCACCTAAAGCCAACCAACGTGTATCGCAATGGTGTCCATTTTCTTGCGGACGGGCATACGGGTAATAAAGATCTTCGGCCGTGCTCTTATATTGTCCAATAGGCGAACCTGCTTTGCGATCCCAATAATTCTCGACCGGACCGCGTCCGAAATATTCTACCTGGTTCATTACTGCTGGCAAACGGAAACGGACGCCAATGCGCGGAACCACCATCTTGTCGCGCTCGCTTACATTCTCACGTCCCGGAGAGAAAGTCGCCGTAGCCGTAGCTTCAGATACTTCGATCTTCACGCCATCCAACTTAGCCGGCATAAAATGAGTAGCCACATTCATGACGCCATCCGGATAAATCTTATAAGTAATGTAGAAGTTATTACCAGCCGGAAGTTTGTATTCCACCTTTACCACTGCATTACCGTCTACGATTTCACCCGTTGCATTCGTTACGTTGAAATTACGGCTCGAGAGTTCCCAGATTTCCAAACGGGCCGGGTTGCCGCTTCCGTAATCATTATCGTTCGGCGCACGCCAGAAGTTCGGCTGGATACCGAATCCTTTGTCGAAATACTCTTTACCGCCTACTTTGTAAGAAGTCACCATGCCGGATTTCTTATCAAATACAAAATTCACTTTCGAAGAAGAGACTTTCACCTCGTCGCCTTCGGTCGTGACGTTCAGTTTCGGACCACCAGCCTTGTAAGCTGTCTTTTCCACCTTCTCGACCGGAAGTACAAATTGTTCGTGGGCAATATCATATCCAGCCGGGATCAGCTTGTCGGCCTTAGTCGTCGTAACCGTAAAGTCCAACAGATAATCCACACCTGCTTGCGGTTTCAAGAGGCCAGCTAACGGAATAGTGATTTCCTGCGATGCCTGAGGAGCCAGGTCGAGCGTCATCTTATTACCCTTCAGAATTTTATTATTGGCTTTAACCGTATACGAAATCATGAAGTCTTTCAAGCTCGTAAAGTAGAAACGGTTTTCTACTTTGATAATGCCTTTTTCCAAATCTACCGGTTCGAACCATACGTTCTGGTGCGTATATTTCACCTCTTCCATGCCTGGATGCGGTGTACGGTCGGCGGCAATCACACCATCACATACAAAGTTACCATCGCTTGGCATATCTTTCCCGTAATCTCCGCCATAGGCAAAGTAACGGTTTCCATTGGCATCCGTCTTCCACATGGCATGTTCTACCCATTCCCAGATGAAACCACCTTGCAAGTTCGGATATTTATAGATGGCACGCCACTGATCCCAAAGGTTTCCAGTCGAATTACCCATCGCATGCGCATATTCAGAAGGCGCTACCGGGCGGTCGCTTCCTTCCTTGCCAATTTCTTCCAGCCAAGCAGCGCTGGGGTATTGCGGCACATACATATCTGAGTTCCATTCCCATTGTGCACGTTCGTAGTTCACGGGGCGATTCATCATATCCTTCTCCTTATCCTTCAGGTAGAGATAAGTTTGATAGAAGTTATATCCGTTTCCGGCTTCATTTCCTAACGACCAGATCGTCACGCAAGGATGGTTCTTATTGCGTTCGTACATATTCTCGGTACGTACCATGTGCGGCTTCAACCATTCCGGATTGTTTCCCAACGTACCGCCTTTACGCAAATTGTAATACATACCGTGCGATTCGATATTGGCTTCATCGTAGATATAGAAACCATACTCATCACAAAGTTCATAGAAGCGACGGTCTTGCGGATAGTGCGAAAGACGGATGGCATTGATGTTGTGTTGCTTCATCAGCTCAAAGTCCTTGCGCATCAATTCTTCAGGTACGTATTTACCTGTCTCCGGATTCGTCTCGTGGATATTCACACCCTTGAATTTAATAGGTTGCCCGTTGAAGAGGAACACTACATAAGGCTTTCCATTACCGGCGATTTGCTCCGTCTCTTTGATTTCAAACCGGCGGAAACCTACGTTTTGCGGGATGACTTCTACTACTTTCCCGTTCTCTTTCACCGTCATGAGGAGCTTATAGAGGTTCGGATGTTCTGCATTCCAAGTCGTCACGTTGGGCAATTCCTTCTCGAAAGAAGTAGTGGTGATGGCATTCGCCTTCGCGTTCACCTTATTCGTCGAGGTAGCTACCACTTGCTTGTTCGCATCCAAAAGCTCGTACACCACTTCGATGTCTTGCGTCTGGCTGGTATGGTTCTTGATATCTACCGCCAACTTAAAGATACCATCCTTATACGTATCGTCGAGGGTAGAAATCACGCGGTAATCGTTCACCGCCACCTTCGGTTGGGACCAGAGGAAGACATCGCGTTCGATACCGCTCATGCGCCAGAAGTCCTGGCATTCGAGGTAAGAACCCGTACACCAACGGAAGATCTTCACCGCCAATTCGTTCTCGCCCGGTTGCAAGTACTTGTTGATAAGGAACTCGGCCGGATTCTTCGAATCTTCGCTATAACCTACTTCCTTACCATTAATATATACATATACGCCTGCCTTCGCCCCGGCCAGTTGGAGGTAAATATCCCGTCCGTCCCATCCTTCGGGCACTTCAAACGAGCGGCGGTACACGCCTACCGGGATATCATCAGGCAATTTCGGAGGTTGCGGGTTACGCGGTTTGAATTCATAACCATGATTGATGTAAATAGGTACACCAAATCCCTGCATCTCCCAGTTGCCCGGCACCTTGATATCTGCCCAATCGGCCGTACTGGTCGAAGGATCCGTAATGTTGGCGGGCAATTGGCGGTGCGAATCCGTATAGTAGAACTTCCACGTCCCGTTCAACAATTCGTAGTAAGGGCTATTCTCGTATTGAGAAGTAAGCGCCGTCTCGCGGTCTCCATACGTCATGAACGACGATCGAGGCGCCTCTTTGTTCACTCCCACCACTTGAATGTCTTGCCAATAGGGCAATGCGGGCGGGTTCGTGTCGGCCGCCCACGTCGAACTCAGCACAAAGCCCGAAAGCAAGCCGGCCAGCATTGTTTTTTTCATTGTCTTTTTCATTGAAATTGATAACTGTATTTGATTGAATTTATAGTTATGTTTAAAAACGATTATAGTTATAATCCGAGACGATTATAACTATAATCCCAAGCGATTCCCGTCTTTACCGTGCGGCATAATAACCATAGTTCTGGGCAACTTGCTGGAAAGCCATCACACCGGCCTGGCTCAATTCGACGTTCATCGATTGTCCGTCGGGGAGATACATGACGACTTCGTTTTCATTTGCAAACTGCATCAGCTTATATGACGCGCCATTTGCGGCTACGCTCCAAGTCTGTTCTGCGTCATTGTAAACCAAGTCTACGGCCGAATCCTTATCTCCTTCCTTCTCGATATGGTATCCATCCGTCTGGGTTTCTACCATATAGGTACCATTTTCGGTTTGGATGGTTTGCACCTGTCCGGCATCGGCTACTGGATTGCTGCCGCTCCAGAACTCAATCGAGTTGAGGATGAGAATATCGGCCAAGCAAGAGATTTCATATACAGGGATAATATGAAATACAATGAACACAACTTCGTTCACGAACTTGCTATTGATACTCTGATTCCAACTTAAAAGTTTGTTTGTCAAGCCAAACGAACCGATACAAGATGTAAAGGTCATGCTACCGGCCAATGCAACCGCTACGCACAATGTTAAACTTTTCTTCTTCATGGTGTCACAAATTTTGATGTTAATAATGTGCGAAGATAGAAAAATCTTTTCATGTGTTGTATCTTTGTAGCCGAATTTAAAGAAAAAAAGTATGATTTCAATCGAAGGTTTACGTGTAGAGTTTGGGGGATTTACCCTCTTCGAAGATGTCTCATTCGTTATAAATAAGAAAGATAGGATCGCCTTAGTGGGTAAAAACGGGGCGGGAAAATCGACCCTTCTTAAAATATTGGCTGGACTCCAATCGCCTACGGGAGGCGTGGTGAGCATACCGAAAGAGACGACTATCGGCTATTTGCCCCAGCACATGCAACTGAAGGATACACGCACGGTGCGCGAAGAAGCCGAGCAAGCATTCGACCACCTGCACGAGATGGAGCATGAAATGGAACGCCTCAATGCCCAGCTGGCCGAACGGACGGATTACGAATCGGAAGCTTACCAGAAAATCATCGAGCAGGCGACGCACCTCTCCGAGCAATTCCAAATGGCGGGTGGCACGAATTACCATGCCGAATTGGAACGCACGCTCTTAGGTTTGGGGTTCCGACGGGAGGATTTCGACCGGCCGACGAGTGAGTTCAGTGGCGGATGGCGCATGCGCATCGAACTGGCCAAGCTCCTTTTGCGCCGCCCCGACGTGCTTCTCCTCGACGAACCGACGAACCACCTCGATATCGAATCCATCCAATGGCTCGAAACCTTCATTGCCACCCGCGCCAATGCCGTGGTGCTCGTCTCTCACGACCGGGCTTTTATCGACAATACCACCTCGCGCACCATCGAAATCGAGCTGGGGCATATCTATGATTATAAGGTAAAATACTCGGAATACGTCGTGCTCCGGAAGGAAAGGCGCGAACAACAGCTCCGTGCGTACGAGAACCAACAAAAGAAACTCGCCGATACGGAAGCCTTCATCGAACGGTTCCGCTACAAAGCCACCAAGTCTTCGCAAGTGCAATCACGCATCAAACAACTGGAAAAGATTGAGCGCATCGAGGTGGATGAAGTCGATACCGCCATGCTCAACCTGAAGTTTCCCCCAGCACCTCACTCTGGCTCTTATCCGATTATCGCCGAGGAGGTTTCTAAACGGTATGGAGACCACCTCATCTTCGAGCATGTGAACTTTACCCTTCGCCGGGGCGAGAAGGTGGCTTTCGTCGGGCGTAATGGCGAAGGTAAGTCTACATTGGTCAAATGTATTATGAATGAGATTCCGTTTGAAGGCACTTTAAAGATTGGACATGGCGTAAAGATTGGATATTTCGCGCAAAACCAGGCGCAACTTCTGGACGAGAATAAGACCGTTTTCGAGACTATAGACTATGTAGCACAAGGCGATATCCGCACCAAGATACGCGACATCCTGGGCGCTTTCATGTTTGGAGGCGAGGCGTCGGAGAAGAAAGTGCGCGTCCTTTCGGGTGGAGAACGGAGCCGATTGGCCATGATCCGCCTTTTGCTCGAACCGGTCAATCTCCTGATCCTCGACGAGCCTACGAACCACCTAGACATGCGCTCGAAAGATGTCTTGAAGAATGCCCTGAAGGAATTCGACGGGACGGTCATCGTCGTCTCCCACGATAGAGAGTTCCTCGACGGGTTGGTCGAAAAAGTATATGAGTTTGGCAACCAGCGCGTCAAAGAGCACTTGGGCGGCATCTACGACTTCCTTGAAAAGAAAAAGCTCGAAAGCTTGCAAGAATTGGAAAAGAAAACCGAGACGCCCAAGCAAGTCGGAGCGGAAACCCCAAGCACGAGCGAATCGAAACTCAGCTACGAGGCGCGCAAAGAGCTGAACCGCCAAATCAAACGACAAGAGAAACTGGTGGCCGAATCCGAGCATCGCATCGAAGAACTGGAGCAATCCATCGCCGACCTCGAAGCTCGTCTCGCCACACCTGAAGGCGCTTCCGACACATCGCTTTATACGCAATATGCCGAACAGAAGCAAGCCCTCGCCGAAACCATGGACCAATGGACGGAACAAACCCTCCAATTAGAGGAGATGAAGGGAGCATAAAACAGAAAGCTCCCAGGAAATTCTCTATCTTTAGGCTAAAGATATATATCTTCAGGTTGCAGATACGTATCTTTAAGTTGCAGATATGTATCTTTAGCCTAAAGATAGAACTTTCCTCGGATGTTTTCCACTTTCCAACGGGCAGGACGGACTTTATCTGGAGGCGATGGGCGTTTTCCCGTGCAGCTATTTACGCCCTCTTCGCATCTCATTTTATAGCGGAAAGGGCGGAAGGCTGGTAATGAATGTTAAAGTCTTTTCCACTTAAAACACATGCCGCCAGAAATGCGTTATATTTGTAGATAAATACACTATATTTGTAGAGGAAATGAAAGCGAACGTAGATTTTGCATCGCACCCTATTAAACGGGACAGGGAGGACAAAGTCTAAATCGTACCAACAGATAAAAGCAAAAGGAGATCACGATATGAAACGAATCAGATTAACATCTTGGCTGGCTATGCTCCTGCTTTCGGGCGGTGTCATGGCGCAAGAGCAATTCTTCGACGATATCTACTATTCGGGTTCGAATAAAGAGAAAGAAAAAACAGAAGAAGCCGAGGTTCAAGACGAAGTGGTAGGCGAGGAAGAAGCCTTACAGACAACGTCGTATGAGACTTCAGCTTCGGATACGGACGAATGGGACGTAGATGCTTATAACCGCCGTTATTCGCCGGACGAGGCATACGCGGAAGAGGCATCGCTCGGAGAGGACCAAATCGTGGAGCGCACGCAAACCTCCATCGAGGAAGAACCGGAGCGTCGCTCGGACTTGGAATATACCGAGCGCATTATCCGCTACCATTCGCCGAGCAAAATCTCCATCGTAGGAGCCGACCAAGTGGATTTATACCTGGACGATGGCTATTATGCCTACGATTATGGCACCGATTATAGCGATGGATACACGAACGTGTCGGTCAACCTCAACTTTGGTTCGCCTTGGTATTCATGGGGTTGGTACGATCCTTGGTACCGTCCGTGGGGTTATTACTCCTCTTGGTGGTATCGTCCTTACTATTGGGGTTGGGGCGGATGGTATGCAGGCTGGTACGATCCTTGGTTCGACCCCTGGTGGGGTCCTTCGTGGAGCTGGGGAGGCTGGTATGGAGGCTATTGGGGACATCCTCATTACCATCATCATTTCGCTTATGCTCCTTCTTACCATTATCGGAACGGACGCTCAGGATATGAACGAGGCACAGGTCGCCCGGCCGCAAACGTGAACGGATTACGCAACGAGGGTGTCTATACAAGCGGACGGAATGCAGGGCATGTGACCTCAAGCTCGGGCAGAGGTTCGGGGCGTTACGCTTCTTCGAATGCCACTTCATTGAAATCGAATGGCATCAGTAGCGGACGAGGTTCGGGACGTTATTCGTCGTCCAACTCGACTTCGCTCAAGTCCCAGAGCTTGAATAGCGGACGAGGCACCGGGCGTTCTTC
Organism: uncultured Parabacteroides sp.; assembly: GCA_944325335.1. Taxonomy (GTDB): domain Bacteria; phylum Bacteroidota; class Bacteroidia; order Bacteroidales; family Tannerellaceae; genus Parabacteroides. Next base: position 7,903 of record CALUZR010000038.1, read on the forward strand.
TTCCATTGGACGTAGCTCAGGTACGACTTCCACACGGAACAGCGCCATCTCTTCCTCTTCACGGACACGGATGAGTACAGGCACCTCCTCCTATTCGAACGGACGTTCGGCTGGCCGTTCTTCTTATTCGACGGGAAGAAGCTCGTTCAATAGCCGGAGTACATTGAATAATAATCGGAATAGCCTCTCCGTACCGCGGAACAACACGCGTTCGTATAGCACGCCATCCTATAATAGCTCCCGTTCGAGCGGTTCAATCAGCCGGGGAAGTAGCTTCAGTGGCGGACGTTCAAGCGGAGGAAGCGTGGGCGGAAGCAGTCGTGGAAGCGGACGAGGAAGATAATACATAGTAAAGTTGAAAAGATTTAGAAGATGAAAAAAGTATTGACAATCGCATCGGCGTTGGCCCTTTCGACCAGCTTCGCTTTCGCGCAAGGGCTGACGGATGCTTATAAATATGTAAACAACGGAGACGTAACGGGCACAGCCCGTAGCATGGCCATGGGAGGCGCATTCGGTGCCTTGGGCGGAGACATATCCGTTATGAACCACAACCCCGCCGGGTTGGCCATCTATCGGAGTTCGGAAGTCGTGGCCACGATCGATGTCTCCAATATGGCCTCCAAAAGCAATTGGCAAGGCAACAACATCGAACAAAAGGATACCAAGTTCAACTTCGACAACATCGCCTACGTGGGTTATTTTCCTACCGGCCATGACGATGGATTGGTAAGTTGGAACGTCGGTTTCTCGTATAACCGACTCAAGAACTTCTCGCGAAGTTTCCGGATGGGAATGGGCGGAGGCATGCCCTCTTCGCTTACCGATTACATAGCTGCCCGGGCCAATGTAGGCGGATTGACACCGGATGATTTGGTAGCCATAAAGGATAACAACGGGAATTATACCTACGATCCTTATAATTATGTAAGCGATTGGCTCTCTGTCTTAGGTTATGAAGCCGGCTTTATCGAGCATAACGGAAGTGCGTATGAGTCTTCGCTAAATGTCGGAGGCTTGAATTATGATTGGGATAATACCGTATTAGAGATGTACGAATCGGGAGCGATTGACCAATATGCCATCGCTTTTGGTACAAATATCTCCGATTTCCTGATGCTGGGTGCTACGCTCTCGATTACCGATTTGAACTACGACTTGAGTTCCTATTATGCAGAAGATTACAATTCCAATGCTACTGTCAAAAGTTTTACAGAGATTATGAATGGCTTATCGACAGACGGCACTGGATATGGTATCAATGTCGGTGTCTTGGTTCGCCCGATCGACTTCCTTCGCATAGGCGTAGCTTACAACTCGCCTACTTGGTACAAGATGACCGATAGTTATTACGCAAAAGCCCAATCGGATATTGAGGGCATGCCAGATGCTTGGACGGCCGAAACACCTAAGAATGCCGTGACCGACTATAAATACCGCACACCCGACAAGTGGTTATTCAGCGCGGCCGCCATCATTGGGCAAGTAGGTTTGATCAGCGTCGATTACGAAATGACGAACTATCGACGGATGAAGATGTACGACCGGAATGGAACCGAGAACCTCTCGACCAACACCGCCATCAACCAGCTTTTGGGCATCTCCAATACGATACGCGTCGGAGCAGAAGTGAAGGTCACGCCCCAATTTGCTGTCCGCGCGGGTTATACTTGGACAGGTAGCGGCCTGGGTGATGCGCTGAAAGAGGGCAATACCGAGGTAGTAACTGTCGGGACGATTCCCCATTACACGCTCGACCAAGGCATAACAAACTATACCGTCGGGTTTGGATATCGCTTCACGCCCCAGTTCTATGCCGACGTAGCGTGCGTCTTCAAAACCATGAAAGAGGATGTCTATGCCTTCTCTCCTATTTACTCCAACGAAGGAGACTTGTTGGCAACACCTACTTCAGCCTCATTGAAGACAAACACCACGCGCGTGGCGTTGACACTTGGTTATAAATTCTAAGACCCATAACGGTAAATCCATCCGATTATAGGCATAAACGAAATGGATTATAGTTATGGATTTCGTCCTTAAAAGTCCTTTGTTCGTACAAGAAAGTGCGGGCAAAGGATTATTCTTTGGAAAAAAGGAGAGAAAATATTTGGCCGTTTCAAATAGATTGTATTTCTTTGCAACAAATAAATATATGTTTAACTCTTAAAAACGAATCGCCTATAGCATAACATTACTCGAAGAAACTAAAAATATAGCAGTAATGAATACATTGGATTTGTTGACGGATGAAAATCTGGTCGTCCTTTATGCGGAAGGTAATAACGCTGCCTTCGACGTGTTGTTGAACCGTCATAAGGCAAGCATTCATTCCTACATCTATTTCATTGTTCGGAATAAGGAACTGGCAGAAGACTTATTCCAAGAGACGTTCGTGAAGGTCATCATGACCATCAAGCAGGGTCGCTATACGGAGAATGGAAAGTTCAAAGCATGGATTACACGGATTGCCCATAATTTGATTATAGATAATTTCCGCCAAGAACGGAATGAAAATACGATATCGAACGACGAGGTGGAAGTAGATTTGTTTAACAACATGAACCTATGCGACCGCACGATCGAAGACAAGCTGGTCGAACACCAAGTCTATGCCGATATCCGCAAGCTCGTCCGCTTCTTGCCCGACAACCAGCGGGAAGTGTTGGAAATGCGTTATTACCAAGATTTGAGCTTTAAAGAGATAGCCGACTTGACGGGAGTAAGCATCAACACGGCGTTAGGGCGGATGCGTTATGCCATCTTGAACCTTCGCCGAATGGCTGAAGAGCACCACATCGAGTTGTCTATCGCCTGAGGTTTGGATAAAAAAATCGTGCCCTTTTGTACAATATATCCGAAAGGTATCCGTTTTATAATTGTAATTGGAAACAAATAAAACGAATGCCTATGAAGAAAGTCTCTACACCTTGTATTACTGATTCAAAGGAAAAAGGCAAACGGGCCGAAGGCATCAACCCGAGCGAACGGACACTTGATTTTTTGAGGCAATTTGCCCGCACATATCACGCAGAACCCGCATTGGATGTACGCTTGTGCGGCTTTATATTGAATTAGTAAAAGAAACAGAAAAGGGAATGCCGCACGCATTCCCTTTTTTTGTACCTTTGCCGAAAATAAAACAAAACAACCTACAATGAAACATCTGATTGCTCCCTCTTTGCTCTCTGCCGATTTCATGAACCTCAGGCAGGAAGTTGAAATGATAAACCGTAGCGAAGCGGATTGGCTTCACTTGGATATTATGGACGGGGTGTTTGTACCCAATATCTCGTTTGGTTTTCCGGTCTTGGAAGGATTGAAACCGATTTGCCAAAAGCCGATGGATGTCCACCTGATGATTGTCGAACCGGGAAAGTTCGTACGCGAAGTAGCCCAGGCGGGCGCTTACATGATGAACGTCCATTACGAAGCCTGCACGCATCTGCACCGGACCGTCGCCGCCATCAAAGAGGCGGGCATGAAAGCCGGCGTGACACTCAATCCGCATACGCCCGTTTCCCTGCTCGAAGATATTATCCAAGATGTGGATATGGTGCTGCTCATGTCGGTCAATCCGGGTTATGGCGGACAGAAATTCATTGAACACTCCGTCGAGAAGACCCGCGCCCTGCGCGACATGATTACCCGCAAAGGACTGGATACGCTCATCGAAATAGATGGAGGCGTAAACCTCGAGACCGGCAAACGCCTCTTGGAAGCAGGAGCCGACATCTTAGTCGCCGGTAGTTTCGTGTTCAAAGCCCCCAATCCGGAGGAAGTGATTCACAAGCTAAAAACATTATAAGAAAAACATCCACCCTACAAACCTCGACTATGAATTATGGCAGAAGAATTTCAGAAGCGACCCTTCGCGCGGTTGCTTATCCTTTGGATTAGCGGTATTTGCATAGCCACGTACGTATCTTTACCTGCATGGATGGGAATCGGCACGGCGTGGTTTCTTTTTCTTCTCTTGCAAATGACGAAACAGAGCGGGGCACGCCTTTCGTTTGCCTCGCGGGGGAATTGGGGGATTGTCTTTGCTACGCTTTTCCTCTGTCTGTCGGTTGGTTATGTGCGCTATCGGTTGCGTCTGGAAGGAGCGGAAGAGTTGCCGGCTTGGCAAACTTATTTCCAAGAATGGCAAGTCCGCCTACTCGCGTCGTTGGATGTCTTGGATCTGAAAGAGCAAGACAAGAACGTGCTGGCTACTTTAACCTTAGGATATCGTCAGCATCTGGACTGGACGGTGCGCGAACGGTTCAACTTCTCGGGAGCGGCACATATCCTGTCGGTGAGTGGATTCCATGTCGGCGTGGTGTATGCTTTTTTGCGTACATGCCTGTTCTTCCTTCCCGAACGTATGCTGTTCCGGTATGTAAAACAAGCCCTTTTGCTCGCAGGGATTTGGATATTCACCTTGCTGGCAGGCATGGAATCGCCCGCGGTCCGTTCGGCGTTGATGCTTTCATTCTATCTGGTCGGGAAACTTCTCGTCCGGCGTACGGATTCCTACAATACGTGGGCGGCGTCGGCCTTCTGCATGTTGGTATACAATCCGTTCTACCTGTTCGACTTGGGTTTCGAATTGAGCTACCTCGCCGTCCTTTCCATCCTCTTCTTTTACCGACGGATACGCGGATGGTTCTCCCTGCGCAATCCGGGGTTGCAACTGCTTTGGGATTGGGTGGCGGTCAGCGCGGCGGCACAAATCGGGACGCTTCCGCTCTGCTTCTACTATTTCGGGCAAATATCGTCGGTCTCGATGCTGGTCGCCCTGCCCGTTACGATCTATTCCATGCTCCTCATTCCCTGTGCCCTATGTTGGATTGTGCTTTACCAATTCGGATGCGCCTGGAGTTGGGTCGGTACGAGCGTGGCTTGGCTCACCGCTTCGTTTTGCCACTTCATCGACCGCATGGGACGCATTCCGCCTCTGGCCTCCAGCCTTCCCTTCACGCCGATCTTGCTGGCTCTTTCTTACCTCACGCTCATTGCCTTTAGCCTCTACATATATAATAAGGAGAAACGCCATCTGTTTGCAACCTTGTCGTTCCTCCTGCTCTTCTCGCTCGCCCTCTTTTTAGGTAAACACGGCATCTTATTTTAACGCGGGTTTGATTATATAACGACAAAAAGCCCCAAGTCCGAAAACCTGGGGCTCTATTCACTAATAAAACATATTGAATCGGGCGATTCACATCGGCCTTAATTCTTTAGCTTAAATACCTTATCGCCGATACGAACAATGTAAATGCCGCGACTAACCGAGTAAGATTGCAAACCAACTTGTTCCTCATTCTTGATAATCGCACCTGACATGCTAATGATTATTACCTCTTCGCGATTCGGAGTGTAAACGTAGATACTACCATCCTTCGTGTAGGCTTTCACGCCTTCGAGGTCGTCGATACCAGTCGCATCCTCCTTCTCTACATCCGTTACTTTCACATAGATATCGGTGTAGATGTTGTAGATGATGTACTCGTCCGGCTGCACGCCTTCCTCTATTTCTTCCCAATAGCCATAGAGGCTGCGCTTGATTTGCACCTTCATATTTTCAGCATTATAACCCTCCAAAATCTTGTCGATATAGACGCTGACCTGGTTGCCTTCCTTCACTACATCCTTGCTCAACGAAAGTTCGACGCCGTCGCTGGTGGCCGCCGTATCTACATATATATTATAGTACTTTGCGGGACGGTTGATGCCTCCGGTGCTACCACCGTGACCGTGGTCGGGGGTGTCGTCATCATCATCTTTACCCGAATTGACAGTGATTTCAATATCGATCGTACCGTCACCATCTTCTAATTCACCCGTGCCATCTTCATCGTTGTCAGTAATATCGGCATCGCTTTGTCCATCCCTATCAAAATCTACTTTGATAGAATAATCTGACAAATAGAAGCGGCCTGCCTCATTAGTGGAAATCTGGAAAGATTCGCGCGGAATCGTTACCTGATAACGTCCGTCACCTAAATCTTTCGTCTCGATAGTAGCTTCAACTATAGGCTCTTCGTTATCAACCAATCCGCGATTACCTACCATTTCCTCGAACTGTACCAATTTATTGATATCATCCAGGTCTTCCACAGAAGAAACTTCCTTAACGAAAGAAACCATCATCGGACGTTGAGCAATCGTGATATTATTCAACGTAAACGTCTTGCTTCCGCCTACCAACTCATAAGCGCCATCCTCATTCAAAGTAATTTCTGCCGAATAGGTTGCTGCATGGAATGGTAATTTTACATCATTTAAACTTGGATCATCATTTGAGCTATAAGAAACGCTGTAATCTGTTGTCTCAGCCAACGTATAATCGCCAATCTTCAACAAAGCCAATGTGTGCGCACTACCGTTATATACATTATTCTGTGCCTCAGCATCACCCGTCGCAAGGATAATGATATCACCACCCGACGGGAATGTTCCGTCGCCGTCTGCATCCTCACCGCCGATAACCTCATCGCCATCATCACTTCCGTCTATATCCGGGTTGATAATTATCGAACCAACGCTAAGTTTGATTTCTGGCCAAATTATCTCGTTATAATTGCTCAATAAGCAGTTAGTGCTATTATCAACTTCAACCTCATCAAATTTAAAGGCATTGCTGAATTCCTTCTGTTCCGCAGTAGATACACCCTCATTCGGAGTCAATGTACCACTGATAGTCGGCTTTTCATTGTTCACGCCGGTGATAGAGATATAATCTACCGCATTCAACTGGTCAATATCTGCGTTTTGTACAACAGAAATTGTGTTGTTTGTTCCGGCTGAAACAGTGAAGGTTGCTTTAGTTATTTCCAAAGATACTTTACCGATTCCTTTATAACCATACTGATTTTCTGGGAAGGTAAAGGTGGCGGTATAGAAACCAGCATTCTTTACTTCAGTTGCAGGTATTTCTTCTGTAGCTTCCGCCGTCTGTTTATAAGAATAAGTAATTTCCGTACCTTCAAGAGGGATGGTAACTCTTTCGGTTTCTGTTCCATTCTTCACTTGGATTTGCGTCAATGGATGAGAAATACCATCATACGTGAGAGTTTTATTTTCCCAATCGCCAGCACCGGTAATCAAAGGATCTTCGCCTTCATCATCAATTGGGTCTTGCTCTGTTCCATTTACAGAAACATTCAAATTACCCGTTGCCGAAGGATTTTCACCCAAAGTATAATTGAATGCACGGCTTCCAGTCAAAATCAAACCTGCATACGAAACAGGGTATGTTCCCGGAGTTGTTTTCCAAGTTTCACCTTCAACAGAACCTGTAAAGTTTTCAGCTTCTTTATCAATCAAAACTTTATCTTCATCTATATCATAGACCGTCTTCAAAGTAAATTCAGCTTTCGTATAATCTGGAGCTGTTTCTTCGCTACCAATTGTCCATTCTATATCTGTAGCTTCAGCCGTCAACGACGCAGGTTTGATCGTCACTTTGTCTGTCAAAGTCATTTCGCCAGTAAGAGCAGAATTCTTTTCTGCATCCTCAATGGCTTTAACTGTTACTGTATAGGTGCCTGCATCTTTAAAATCACCAGAAACTTCTTGACCAGGTTCAAAATCATCTTTCGTCAATACTAATGTATAATGCATGCCATACATATATTTGTTTTGTAATTTCGTTCCCATCACAGTAACCAGATTTCCCATGGTTTTCGGGTTTCCATCATAAGTCAAATCTATCTCGTTAAGCGAAACCGTTATGTCTTCACCATTTGTTATATCCAGCTCGTCTTCCTCCACATTTACAATCAATTCTGTTACCGGCATTGTCGGAACATTAGTTGAAGCGGTTGGAGTTAAATTCATTTTAACTTTATACTGTCCTTCGGCAATTACAGTCATGTCTGATTTAGCAGAAACCATATTTCCGGTATTTTGTAAACCGACAGCATCTAAACTTGTTAAACCTTCACCTTCTTGTATTGTGGGCGTAAAAGGATTTATATTCTCCGGATACCACAAATTAAAAGAGCCTTTAAACCCACCACCTATAATAGAATAAGTAAGTTCTTTACGCTGCAAATACCACACTGCCTGATACTCTTTCGTCCCAATAGCAGAAAGCGTAGTATATGTAGGTTCTTCTTCTGTTACTTCAGTATTGGCTTCAACCCATTCGGTTCCTCCTTTCAACCAGTGCGTATCAATATGCTTATAAGTTGTAGTTTGTTCTTCAGCTTGCGCATTATCTTCCCATTTAGCCACCGTATAAGTCTTGCTCTCTATCTTTGCTGCTGGTAACGCAACACTTGTAGTCATTGGCACGTTGTTCGGAGAAGAATAAACCACTTTATAACCTTTTACCTGTCCACCATTATCAATCAATTGATCAAAATTGATACCTCCATTATTGCCTATTTCCAGCTTTTTATCTGAAGCCAAGTTGATTTTGTATGGTTCAGGAAGCGAAGAATTCAGTGTAGGAGTTCCATAGATTGTACCTTCTTCTGTATTTTCAAATATAATACCACTATTGTAATTCTTATGATCGCCAGATTGAGTTATCTCTTTTGCGATAAGAACGGCATTACCGCCATCCATATCACGACCACCTAACCAAAGATCATGACTTATAAATCGCCCAATATAGCCATTTGTTATGATAGTTCCTCCATATAATTGAACAGAGCCACATGTCACAGTATTACCACCATACGCGCTACCCCACGTATAGTTACCAATAGCAACCTCGGAATTATCTGTCCAATTTTCTGTTGAAACATTGATATTCAATATACCCGTACTACTTTCTAAAAAGACGATTTCTGCATCTGTTGTTACTTTTATCGCTGCATCATGCCCTTTTGCCGTAATCGAATTATTACCTTCAATCACAAATTTACCGGTCGCTCCATCTTCAATAATAATTGAAGAACCATCAAGTTCAAAAGATGTATTTTTTAAATAGATAGTAGGACTTGATCCTCTTTTAACAACAATACCTTTCTTATTTACCCCACTCTCGCAAGTGAAGTAATATTCAAGATCATCATCTATCTCTATAACAGTTTCCCTACCAGAGATATTCTCATATTCATTTTGTGCCCAAACAGCACCACTAAGCGTTGCCAAGAACGCCATCAAAAATGTAAAAAGTTTCCTTTTCATAATACAATAATTTATTTGTGAATGGATTAATAATTAATTAACTGTCGCATCAAGTGGCATTTACGCTCCAGACACTGTGATTATGAAAAGACATAAAAAAGTGCGGGTGATGTTGCTTCACTTATCTGATCAGAGGCATCGCCAAACGCCTATCACATCAATAATTAAACAACAGCCCGCACTCTGTGCTGTATATGTAAGAATACACTTTTCCTTTATAGAAAAAGTACAGCTACGAGTGCAAGCATTTATTGCTTATTATTCCGATGTGATAAAATTTGGCGATTTCCTGATCAAGAATAATATCGTAAATGCTTTAACTCAGTATGTATGTCCCAAAGATTCCGCTGAATCCCTAAGGAATGCCGCAAAGTTAGGAAGGATAATTGAGAATACCATAAAAAAGTAAAAGAAAATTCTAAAGAAATATACAAGACTGGGATTCATTCATTATTCAAAGAATAGTTAGTTTGCAAAATGAAAAGAAGTTGCTACTTTTGCAGTTTCCACTAATCAACTGATAGGAAAATATTTATACTTGATAGATATGGAAACATGGAATATCAGTCACATTACTACAAAGGCACAATATGACGAAGTGCGCAAACGGGTAAATGAACTCATTAGCGAAGCGACCAAGAAAGGGTTGTTGGATCCTCAGGCGGATAATGAATATATTCTGGGAATCAGCCGATTGGCGAAACTAAGCGCGGAATATGAGGACAACTATCTAAATATTCTTCCGCTGAAGGTTTAACACCTCCAGCAGCCATGTTCCGACATCTGCCCGAGATGCCTTCTCCTATCTGCAGCAGATCCCTTCTGACATCTGCCGCAGACCACCTTTGCCATCTGCAGCAGATGGCAAACCCCATCTGCCGCAGATAGGAGAGCCCATCTCGGGCAGATGGGAGAGCCCCTCTCCCGCAGGGGGGAAATTACCACTCGATGAACTTCCCGCGCTGCCTCCGTTTCTCCAATTCTTCTTCGAGGAGACGGCGCCGGTCTTTGGCTATGTAACGGCGGGCGAAGATATTCGGGACGGCTACACCGAGCGAGATGCAGAAGATGATCATCGCCGAATTGACGCCGTTGTAGAATGCTGTGGTCACCTCGCCCACCACGCCGTGCATATTGATAAAACCTAAAAGCGAACGGTACATCAACACGCCGGGAATCATCGGGATAACGGATGGAATCGTCAGCACGTGATTCGGGACGTCGAACCAATACACCGCCTTCACCGCTACCAAGCTGACCACGAAACTTCCCATAAACGAACCTACTACTGGACCGTATCCCAGCTCGAAGTTCACAAAGTTTCGCGTGCAGACGGCCAAGATACCGCCCAACGCGACCACCCAAAGCAACCGCCGCTGGATGTTGAATATCATCGAGAAACCCATCGCCGAGATGGCCGCGGCTATGGCATAGATATAATAGGGATCGTGCGGCACCATGCTGAGCTCGCTGAACTTATGGTCGATCGTCACATCGTTCATCACGAAAAGGCGCAGGGCAAACGCGATACCGAACGCCATCGCGCCAATCATCATCACCGTATTGGCCGCCCGCGTAATACCGACCAAGAGGAAATTGTCCAACATATCGTCTACAAAGTTGATGAGCGGCACGCCGGGCACGATGAAGAGGGCGCACGCAAGCAACGCATGGTAAGGCGTGGCCGACCAATCGGTCAGCGACGTAAGATAAGCCAAGCAAGTGGAGATAAAGGCCGCAATCGCCATGCTCATATAGGCATTGATGCCAAACTCGATGCAACGGGCCCGCAACCGGAAGCCGGCAAAGGCGCAAATCGAGGCAAACAGGAACGCAATCCAATCGCCCCCAAACAATTTACAGAATCCGCCGCAGGCGAAACCGGCGCCAATCGCCACCAAGTAGGGTTTGTAGTTTCGTGGCTGGTGGGCAATCCGCTCTAACTCCTCCTCATAGCGGTCGAGCGAGTAGTCCTGCTCGATGGCACGCCACGAGAGTTTGCTGATTTCCGTAATGGCCGTCATGTTGACCGCATGCTTCTCGCACTTCTGGAACTTGGAAAAGGAATGGGCCTCGTCGCTCACATTCACCATAATCATCGACCAGCGGATATCCAAATGCAACTTATCTTCCGGTATGCCGAGGAAAGCCGCGACGCGCTTCATGTTCCGGTCGATTCGGTTCGTATCGGCTGCACTCTCTACCAACAACTTGCCTGTCCGCAGCAGCAGGTCTAATTTCCGGCGGAGCAAAAGGACGTCTTGCTCGCTCATCTCTTTGTAATTTGCCATTCTCTAAGCTTTATTTTTTCCGGGCGCAAAGGTACAAAAAAAGTCAGGAGCTAAAGGCTTCCGCCCTTAACTCCCGACTTGATATAAATCCAAAAACAACGATTAATAAAAACGAATCCGATTGTCTTCGATATCGGCATCATTAATCAATTCCTGAATAGCCTGATAAGAAAGACGATACATATTCGATGCATCCAGCGAACGGATGGTAGCTGCTTCATCAAACTCCTTCGCATCCTGGTTCTCGGCATATACCTTAAATACATAAACGCCGCTATTGCCTTGCACCGGAGCGCTCACTTCATTTACTTTTGCCAACGATACGGCAGCATTCAACTTCGGTTCTACACCGATTCCGGAGATACGGCGCGTACCGAAGGATACGAACTTCACGCTATCAACCGACGAGCTCATCGCATCGGCATAGGCTTCCAACGTCGTGAGGTTCTTGGATGCCAACTCAGCGGCAATCTTTTCACCCTTCTTCTGTGCCAGGATTTCAGCCTTCAAGCCAGCGGCTACCCGCTCCATCGGCGTATAACCTGCCTGCATGCTGCTTTCTACCGCCGCAATCACGAACTTGTTATCACATTCAAAGATTTCAGACACGGCCCCTTTATCGTTCTGGAACGCCCAACGGATGACGGGACGCGAGTTGCGAATCGTACCCAACACTTCATTATCCGGCGTAATCGAGATATTCGATACGACCTGATAACCGGCCGACTGAGCTGCCGTATCCAACTTGGCAATGTCGCGATTCTTCGAGATGAACTGGTTCAACTCATTGTATATATTGCTATACGTCTTCGAGCTGGGCGAAACCGTTATGTCGATATCGGCCACTTTATATTTTGTTACGTTTGCTGTCTTTTCCAATACCTTCACCAAGTGCGTGCCATACATTGACTTCACCACCATCACGTCGTTGACCGGCGTCGAGAAGATGGCATTCTTGAAGTCTTCGTTCACACCCCGCAAAGCGGTAATTTCCGTAAACCAACCCAATTCGCCTCCGTTCTGGGCTGCTTGGTCGATGGAATGTTTCTTGGCCAACTCGGCAAAATCGGCACCTCCTTTGATTACACCCATCAAGCTATCAGCCAAAGCCTTCGTTTCCGCTTCCGAAGCACGCGCCACCATGATGTGAGCCACCTTGACCGAATCCGGAGCGGATGTCTTATCCACGAGCTTGAACATGCGGTACTTGTCGTTCTCAAAAGCCGGACCGTAGACATCACCCACCTGGGCCGTCTCTACGAATTGCTTCATTTCCGGGTCGAACGACTTCTCGGTAAAGAAAGCATCCATATAGGGAACTTCCGAATTTTCGTTGACAATATCCGCTACATTTGCGCTTGTCGTGAACTCTTCCTTCAACGATTCGATATCTTTCTGCACATCATTGTAATCCTCTTGGCTCGGACGGATATCGACCGATACATACTTCACCACCTTCGTTTCCTTCTGCTTGAACATTTCCTTGCGTTCGTTGTAGAGCTTTTCGATTTCCGATTTGCTTACTTCGATGGTCGAATCCGGAATCGTGGTATAGGATTGCATCGTATAGACAATGTCGGCGTTCTTCGCATTCTCGTCAAACGATTCTTTCGCATCCAGCTTGTTGGCGCCTACCGCCTTGGCAAGCAACGTCGTGTATTTCTGTTCCAAGCGTTGGCGTTTGATATTCTTTTCCCAGAACAACCAGAAGTTGCGAGCCTTCAGGATTTGCTCCTGTTGGTCGAGGGGAAGCGTGGCGATATTGTCGTCTTCAATCGTCTTCAAGAATTGCAACAACGCGTTGCGGTCGAAGGCGCCTGTCTGCTGATTGACAAACATCGGCATTTGTTGAATCAACGGGGAAATATTCTCACCCTGCACCATGTCGAACAACTCTTCAGGTGAAACCGCCATGCCAATCTTCTCAGTTTCTTCGCCTAATACAATGTCTTGCACCATCGTATTAAAGACATTCTGGCGGATTTGAGCTTGATACTCGTCCGGAAGACTTGTTTGCCCGGTTTGCATCTTGTACATTTCGGTCATCTCGTCGATCAGCGACTGATAATCTTGAATATGGATTACCTGACCGTTTATTTCAGCCACCTGCTCTTGGGATTGTCTGAAATAAGTTGAACCTGAATTTAAAAAGTCACCAATGATAAAAGCGAACAATGCCACTCCCACAACAAGGACCAGCAGTCCAGCTTTGCTTCTAATTTTTTCCAGCGTAGCCATTTATCGTTTCTTATTTTATGTTTATACTTATCCTTTTATTATTTCTGCATTTTGCATTTAGGGTGCAAAGATAATAAAAAAGAAAATGTTACGACACTTTCTCTGCTTTTTTTCAGAAATACAACGATAATCTCTCCCGATTATAGGCATAAACCGAAACGATTCTGCCTATAAACGGAAAGGATTCCGCCTTATTTTCCGTCCGTTTCAAGCACCTTCATGCGCACCAGTTCGATCTTCGTAGCCGTAGCCCGAATGATTTTGAAGGAATAAATCCCGCAGACCACCGTTTCGTTCGGTTTGGGGAAATCTTCATAATAATGGAGAATCATCCCCGCCACGGTCACATACTCATCCGATTCGGGCAAATTCAAATCAAACATCTCGTTCAATGTATCGATTTCAAGCCTTCCGGACAAAACATATTCATCGTCCGCTATCTTCTTGGCTACATGCATCTTCACATCATGCTCATCTTCAATTTCCCCGAATATCTCTTCCACCAAATCCTCTAACGTTACCATGCCGGAGGTCCCGCCAAACTCGTCGACCACCACGGCCAAGCTTTTCTTCTCTTGCATCAAAAGACGCATTAACTTATTGGCCGTCATTGTTTCCGGCACTACCGGCACGGGGCGTATCTTCGTCGTCCAATCCGCCGGATGCTTAAACAACTCCGAGGAATGGATATACCCTATGATGTCGTCAATATTCTCATTATAAACCAATATCTTCGATAAGCCCGTCTCGATGAATCGTTCGCGCAGCTCGTCGATGCCCAGCTGCTTGTCGCACGCCACGATTTCCGTCCGGGGCACAATGCAATCGCGCAAACGGACGTTCGAGAAGTCCAGTGCGTTTTGAAACATCTTCACCTCCGTATCCATTTCCTCATCTTGGGGCGCCTCATCGATGCTTTGCTGGATAAACGAATCCAACTCGACCTTCCCCAAGGCATACACCCGCGAAACCTTTACACCCTTCACGCCAAACAATTTCAACAACAAGAAAGAACAAAAGGCGAACAACTTCGCAATCGGATAGAACAATATATAGATGAAGAACAACGGAATGGCAAACAGGCGCAACGAGAAGTTCGGATTCAGATTGAACAACAGACGAGGCACAAATTCCCCCATGAATAAAACCAACAACGAGATGAACAAACCCTGGCAAACCAACACCCCGACCGGATTACCCCACATGGAAGCCAACCAACCAGCCGACTCCATTACTATTTGCACGCTCAATACGACCAACGCAATCGCATTGCCCACCAACATAGTCGCAATAAACTGATTGGGATTCCGGAAAAAGAGGTCCAGAATCCAACTCGTCAGGCTCCGGCTGTTCTTATCCAATTCATAACGCAACTTATTAGCCGAAAGATAAGCCACTTCCATTCCCGAGAAGAAAACGGAAAAGGCCAATGCAATCCATATATTTCCTTGTATATCCATTTATCTGTGTTTTAATGTATCCAAAACAGGTCTTTTAAAGGTCGAGTCTGTTTCCATTTGTAAAGTATCCGTAGGAGCTTGAGCCCGTGTGTTTTCCTCGACAGGGAATACACCTTGCGAGTTAAATATCTTATACTTTGTCATATTTTGGTTCGATTCAAAACCAATGCCTGTGACTATCTGCTCTTCCTGTTGAATCCGGATGTATTTATCCGAATACACCTTCTCTTCTTTCTGATCCCAAAACAATTCGGAGGTACTGAATTGCTCCCCTTCCAAACTCTCCACTTCCACGTGGCCTATCAATTGCCACAATCCTTTTTTATCAAAATAATAAGCTGTATCGGCTTTGATGCTGGCTTCGGTATGAAACAATGTATCAAACTTCTCCACATAAATTCCTTCGGGGAAATACCAATAGGGTTCCTTCGCCCGACCGAATACCAACCACGTCTGGGCCGTCAAGCGATACCGCGTAATACCCGAATCGGAGATCAAGGTATTCACTTCGGTTGCTTTCATCGTATAGCTTTTTTCTGGGTCGGAAGGTACTGCTACCCATTCTTTCTTCTCTTCCGAACAGGAAAGATTGATACACAAAAGAAACATAACAACCACCACGAAGGTAGTTGTTATGTTCTGTGATTGATTCGTTTTACTACGAAAACGTTTGTCCATACAAATATTTATCGGATAGTCGTTGTCTCGCCAATCCATCCACCTACAGTAAATGTCTTGCCTTTTTCCAACTCCGGGTGCATGAAGATTTCCTCCGTAGACGGCAGGTGAGCGTGGTATGAACCGATCAAGCTCTTAGCTTCTTCCGTGCAGTTTTCAGGATCTACTTGCATAGCCTTTTGGAATTTGTCGATAGCAGCATAATAAACGGCACGCTGCAGTACGGGGTCGTCCGGATAAACCGATTTAGCCGTAGCCGCATACATCTTACCAATCAACATATAAGGAGCACCGTAGTTTGCATTTTCGCTTATCGCCTTCCGGCAATATTCACGCGCTTGCGAATGGTGGTTCTGGTCGAATGCCAAGAGCGCCATCATGTAGTAATCTTCAGCCTTTGCAGCTGCGTCTGTTTCCAAACCAACTGCCTCTTCGAAGAACTTCAATGCCGTAGCATAATCTTCTTTCTTTACAGCTTGCTTAGCCAAACCTACAGCTGATTCAGCCGTCGGCTCGATCGCATGTGCATAACCGGAAGCCTTGAAGTATGCTTCGATTTCCTGGCAACGAGACTTTCTCAACAAAGCGATTGTCTGCTTCAAGAATGCCAAATCGTCTTTCTTTTCGTCGATCTTTGCGCCATATACATTTTCCAATGTTTCACAATCGGCTGCACCACTGCTTGCGAAGTTCGTTTCTACGTTTGCCTGATATGCTTCCAACGTTTTTACTTCCTTCTGGTTGTTGGCAGCCTTAGCCGCTTCAATCTGTGCGCTAATGATGCCCGAGCACTTCAAATAATCCTGGATGAACTGGTCTTTCAAGTTCGGGTCAGCTTGCATTTTCTTCAACGAAGCAAACAAATAGAAAGAAGTAGCTTTTACTTCACACTTGTTTCCGTATTCGTCGATGATTTCCTTCAACCAACCATACAATTTATCGGCATCCACGTTGGCACCTGCATACTTTATATAGTCTTCAGCTTTGTTGGCTACAATCCAATCTTTACCATAGCGTTTGTCATTACCAAAATACTTCACACGCTTGTCGTAAACCGCCATCAAATCGTCAATCAACTGGGCCTTCTTAGCCGGATCTTTTTCATTTTCGATCTGCCAACCCACGATACGCACGCCATACAGATAAATGTCTTTTGTTGCCGCCGGACATTCTTCGTAAGCTATCTTCCAAAACTCTAAGGCGTCTTTGTAATTTCCGCCTTTTGCATACGGAGTGAACAAACTAATGTTCGTAATACAACGAATACTGTCCTCACCGTGCCCAAAACGTGTCCCTGTGTCTACGCCTTTCTGGGCATAAGCTCCCAATGTTCCCATTGTACAGCCAAGAGCTAATAATAATACCTTGATCTTCATATATTTTCTTATTAAAGTTAACTATGTTATTCTTTTTAATTCAGCTTAAACTTAAAGAACCAGCGCTCGTTGAACGTATAATTCAGCGTCACGCGGAAATACTGTTCGTCGATCATAAAAGCCTCGCCCGGTTTCACCTTCACATATTCAAACGCCACATTCACCATCGAACGGTTGTCCAACATCGGGAAGCCCAATCCGATACTTGCCCCGTATTCCTTATATCCCGAACCCTTGCCGCCATTTTCCGGACTTACCTTAATATAAGAGTCGCCATAATGGAAACCGGCACGATAACGAATCGCCTGGAAGTAATTCCTACCTCGGTATTCGGGCAAATACTCTGCCCCTATCGCCAAACGTGTACGGTTCTGGAACGCGTCTGTCGCACCTTGATACGACGCATCGCCCCAATTCTCGTATAAGAAATCAGCCGCCAAAAGCAACTTGTTTATCTTCATGTACGAAACGCCGAAACCAAACGAATTGGGCAAATCGTATGTCGCGCCCTGAATCGTATCCCGTTCGTAAGTCACGACCGTATTTCCATTCCGCAGTTCGCGCGTGTCGTACGTTTTCGTGTTCAAACGGTTCTTGGGCGAATAGGTGACGCCAAATGTCAAACTCTCGGTCGCGCTCAACGGATGGGTGTATTGCACGCCGAAATCCATCTTCATGTCGCGCACCTCAATGCGTTGCGTCCGGTAGTTTTGATAAGGCGTCGTCGAATCATCACTTCCGAACTGGGTCTGTTGCAAATGTTCGACATTTCCAAACAAGTAGCCAAAGTTCGCACCGATTGCCAACCGTTTCTTCCATACATCTATAGACAAACCGCCGTACAAATCGTTTAATCCGCCCGTGCCGGAATACATATTTACGTAACTTTGCCCATCGACTTGCGAGATTTCGCCAAATTCATAGCCGACAAACGAATAGGGCAACAACCCTGCGCTCATCGCCAACCATCGCGTAATGGGAAATTGCAACGCGATATACTCGATGTTGCCGTTCAGCTTCTTGTACTTGTTCGACGCATCCTTGTAGGTGGCCGATTGGAGCGATACCCCAAAATCAAAAATGAACGTCAACGAATCCATACAACTATACGATGCCGGGTTCATCGGATTTATTTGTTTCGGAGAACGTAATCCTACTCCAATACCTCCCATCGCACGCCCTGCGCCAAACGAACGGTCGGCCAACTCCCCATATCCGAAACGGGTATAAGGAGACGCCGTGTTGTTTTGCGCCCCGGCAGACAACAGGGTCAACCACACCAATACTCCTAACGAAATAAACTTCTTAATTCTCAACATTATATTCTAAAGATTCTTGTTTATCCTTTCTCAACATCTGTTTCCAGCTTGCAAAGATGGAACTTTTTGCCCAGCTTTCAAAATCATCATCACCTTAAAATGATATTTTTCGCAAAGGAAAACAAAATTTGCGAGACTATAAAAGAATTACACCATTTTCTTTACCAAGTTTCTATCGGTTTGTACCGTCTCGAACTCGGAAGTCACTGCACTACTGCCCATTGGCACCTGTTCGTTGCGGTATTTCATCTGGCTATAGACGATGCTCCGTGCCGAGGTGTGGAACTCTTTCGCCCCTGTCTCGCGCTCGATTTGCGCAATGTTGCCTTCGCGCACGCCGCATCCGGGCATGATGATGATGCGTCCGGCCGCCTTCTCGACCAATTGCTTAATGAGCGGAATGCCCTCCACGGCGTTGGCGCGTTGTCCCGACGTCAGGATCCGGTCGCATCCCAGGTCAATCAATTCCTCTAACGCCTGGAACGGATCGCGGCATACGTCGAACGCCCGGTGGCACGTCACCGACAAAGGCTTAGCCGCCTCAATCAGCCGGCGCATCAAAGGCACGTCAATGTCGCCCTCCGCCGTCAAGCAACCGAACACCACACCGTGCACGCCCAGTTGTTTGCACATCTCGATGTCGAGCAGCATCGACCCGATCTCGGCCTCCGTATACAGGAAATCCCCTCCGCGCGGACGTATAATCACATTAATATCAATGTGCGACGTCAGTTGTTTCGCCATCCGGATCTCCCCATAGCTTGGCGTCGTTCCCCCTTCCGGGATGCCGGCGCAAAGCTCGACCCGCTTTGCCCCTCCGGCTTCTGCTTCTACGCAACTTTGTGCCGAATTGGCACATATCTCGATAATTCGCATACGTTTCTTTTTCGCTTTATTCGTTTCAGATGATGCAAAAGTACGGATAATCCCTTTTTCTTCCAAATGATACGGAGCAAATTGATAATTGGAAATTGAAAAAAACGAAGAACAATCAGAGGGGATGCGCCGTAATAAGCATTTTTGAACACGAAGGCGCGGAGGTACGGAGATTAAAAAAACGTGCAAAATGGTGTCCGGTCGACCCGCAAGGGGTTTGCAAGGCTTGCAAAATGGAATCTGGTCCACCAAATGGGGTTTGCACGGCTTACGAAATAGGTTTTTGTCGCCCCGCAAGGGGTTTGCACGACTTGCAAAATGGAATCTGGTGCACCAAATGGGGTTTGCATGGCTTGCAAAATGGAATTTGGTCCACCAAAAAGGACTTTGCACGGCTTGCAAACTGGTTTCTGGTCCGCAAAAAGGTATTTTGCACGGTTTGCATGCTATTTTCTGGCAACCTGCAAGTATTTTACAAGCCTTGCAAACCCCTTGCGGGTCGACCTGCCACCATTTTGCACGCCTTGCGAACCCTTTTCTTTAAGACTGCAAGTAGTTTGCAACGTGTGAAAAGCCCCAGATTCGAAGAATCCAGGGCCACATTCACTAATAAAACATATTTCGGGCGATTCGCATCGGCCTTAATTCTTTAGCTTAAATACCTTTTCGCCTATTCTTACAATATAGATGCCACGATTTACATTATAAGATTGCAAGCCTACCTGCTTCGCATGCTTGATGATGACACCAGACATGCTGATGATTGTCACCTCTTCGCGATTCGGCGTGTAGATATAGATGCTACCATCCTTGGCATAGGCTTTGACACCTTCTGCATCTTCAATGCCTGTTGGTTCCTCTTCGGGCATAGTCGCATCGAGGGCACGGATATAGATGTCGGTGTAAATATTCTTGATGATATACTCGCCCGGCTGCACTCCTTCCAGTTCCTTCAAGTCTTGCCAGTATCCGAACAGGCCGCGCTTGTATTCGAAGCGCATGTCGGTGGTGTCGCATTCGGCTTGGATGGTGAGATAGGCACTAACTTGATGTCCCTCTGCCACTACATCCTTGCTTACCTCTATATCCAGACCGGGACAGATGGTGTCTACATATATATTATAGTATTTGATCGGGCGCTGGGGTTTGTCGATGCCAGTGTTGCCTTGGTCGTCGTCTTCATCGCCGGGTTGTTCAGGTTCTTCTTCTGGTTCATCAATAATCTTTGCCGACAAAGTTATCGTCGCATTCTCATCAGCATCTGCACTATTTACAATATAAGTAAGACCCGTAGCGACTAAATCTTCTCCTTTATACCAACCGATCGTTTTCCCTTCTTCGAGCGTTAAATCTTCGAAAGGAGCAATTTCAGTTTCTTTATTTACATAAGGAAGATATGTGCCTACTTTTACTTCTTCCGAACTTAAATCCAGTTTATAAACTTCTGTTCCCTCATTACCTAAATCGATTAGAACAGGATGTGCGTCCGTTCCGATTCGTTGGCCATAGCCGCCTTTATGCAATAGCCAAGCTACTTCGCCGCTTAGGAAAGTATCTTCTTCTTTTTCGGTAGCTCCTGTTATTGATATTGGAAACAGAAAAGGAGTTTCATTAAGATCCAAAGTATATCCTATATTATCTACTGACTTTTGGTAATATGTATTAGATGCCTCAACATTCTTTGAATATGCTATTCCTATAATATTCCCTGCACATCCTGCCGGATCTTTTGCATTTATTTGCCCCTTATTATAACAAAATTCAAATCTGCTATTTGAACTATTTGAATTTCCTGAAATTCCTCCTAAACCATAAAAAGCAAGGAAACTCATTTCTGATATATCTAGATCTTCAATAATTAATGTACCTATATTATAACAACTACTCAGATCCTTATCGTAGGAACCAACAACTCCTCCAATAAACATAATTACCGTCTTATTCTCGATTTCTCCTCCGTTAATATTAATTGTTCCACTATTATAGCAATTTTGAAGGTTGTTAGTTATAGAGCCTACTACACCACCAATGGCATAACTTGCCGGATAATTCTGAGAATACATACCTTCTATTTTCAACTTTAAATCCCCTTCATTATAACTATTGACAATAGTTCCTGAACTGCTGCCACAAAGTCCTCCCATTTCTACACTTGAACCTTGACGATTTTTAAAACTACTTATAAGCAATCCCTTGTTATAACAATTTTCTATTATTCCTTCATTTATTCCACAAATAGCCCCCATTGTCAATGACGATGCACCACCGCTATCTTCTTTTTCTTCTAAGGTTCCTTCATTCCAACAATTACTAATTGTTCCTTCATTTGTAAAGGTCAATATAGAAAATACAGCTCCTGCTTTTGTAGAAGAAACTCCTCCAAAATAGCTGTCTTTAATTCCCAAATTTTTAACTACACCTTCTTTCTTTATTGAATGAAATAGAGCATGCTGTTTTGAATAGAGTCCACTGATTGTTTTATTGTTCCCATCAAAAGTGCCACTATAATTTCTTATCATGAATTTCCATTCTTTTTCAGGGACAGGTGCATTTAAAAGCCCTTCTTCATTTAATACGTTTTCATTGATGACAATGTTTTCCATCAATATTGCATTCACAGTAGGATCTGTCTCTGCTTTCGTTGCAAAGTCATACAAATCTCCCGCTGTCTTAATCTGTACAGTTTCTGCCCAAACCGCATTCCCGACTATCGTCAAGAATACGAATACTAAAGTTGTTATTCGTTTAATCATAAATTTGGAATTTAAGTTGTTAATAAATTAATTCTTTCAGATTGTATGCATTTACCAACAACTAAACGGGCATAAAAAAAGTGCGGGTTTGTTGTTCTTTTATCAAGTCGAAGGCATCGCCAAACGCCCATCCTATCAATATAAAACAACAGCCCGCACTCTATGCTATTAGGTACACCTTTCCCTTACAGAAAATGTTATAGCATGAGTGCAAGCATTCTTGTTTATTATTCCGATAGGATAAAATTTGGCGAATTTTTCGACTTGGAATAATATCGTAAATGCTTTAACTCAATATGTAATATCCGCTAAGATTCCGCTGAATCTCGTTCGGAATGCCGCAAAGTTAGGAAGGATATTCGGAATATCCATAAAAAATGAAAAGAAAATGAGATTGATTCGTACAATCTACCCCCAAAGGCATAAAAAAGATGCCCCGACAAACCGGAGCGCCCCAGATTATAAAAGGGAGCCTATTCGCAATCCGATATTTTTCGTACATTTGCAATACATTATATTATACCCAATAAGACCATGGACAGGATAAAAATCGAAGGATATAAGTCGTTCAAAGCAATAGATTTGAACCTAAACCCCATCAACATACTGATCGGGGCCAACGGTTCGGGGAAAAGTAACTTTTTGTCGTTCTTTGAGTTTTTGAACCGGATGTACGAACAGAAACTTACCGAATATGTAGCGCTGAACGGCGGAGTTGACAAATTCTTTTTCCAAGGAAGCAAAACGACGGAAAGCATCAACGCCCGGATTTACTTCACCTCGAACGCCTATTCTTTCCAGCTCAAAGAAGGGGATGGCCAATTTGTCGTGACCCAAGAAATGCTGGGGTATCATTCTACTTATTACGAAATTGGGAATTACCGAAACGAAGCCTGCATCAAATCATATCAGGGCCTTTCGCGCGGCGATTATATTAAAAGGTATTTGGAAGAGGTAAAGAAATATCACTTCCATGATACTGGCAAGAGTTCCCCATTCACGAAGGAAAGCCACGTCGTAAACGATTCCTACTTTCTCTACGAAAAGGGGGAAAACTTGGCGGCATTCCTTTGGGGAATCCAACAAAACAATCCGATAGTATACAAGCGAATCATCCGGGTTATCCAAAGCATAGCGCCTTACTTCAATGACTTCTATTTCAAAGCAAGCGCTTCGGATACAGTTAGATTACAATGGACAGACAAATTCAGTTCTACGATTTATGGACCGACGGACTTTTCAGACGGTACCATACGGTTTATTGCATTGGCAACATTGTTCCTCCAACCTGAACCGCCCAAAGTAATTATTATCGACGAGCCAGAGCTTGGCTTACATCCACTGGCAATCCAAAAACTGAGCGGCCTTATTAAATCCGCAGCGGCTAAAGGTACACAAGTCATCCTTGCCACTCAAAGTTGCGACTTGATAAGCCTTTTTGAAGCAGAAGATATCATAACCGTCAATCAAGAAAACGGAAACACCGTCATGAACAGGCTGGATGAAAAGGAGCTAAAAACGTGGTTGGAAGATTATACATTGGGAGAATTGTGGAAGCAAAACATATTGAAAGGAGGACAACCAAAATGAAAAGACTGGTTATTGTTTGCGAAGGCCCTACCGAACAAGAATTTTGCAAAGATATACTTACAAGCTATTTCCTGGAAAAGGGAATATGGCTCGAAGCACCTACTATCAAACATTCAAACGGAGGTATAGTTGCATGGGATACATTAAAGAAACAATTAGTTAACCATCTAAATGAAGGAGACGTGTTGGTCTCTTTACTGATAGATTATTATCAAATCAAAGATTCATACAATTTTCCGGGGTGGGCAGAAAGCAAAAGAATAGAAAACATCTTTGACAGGATGTATTTTCTTTTTGACAAGATGAAGGAAGGTATAGGAGCAAAGTACCAAGCCCGATTTATTCCTTATATACAACTCCATGAATTCGAAGGCTTGTTATTTAGCGATATCACGGTTTTCCCTCAGAATTTCACAAAAGATGAATTAGATTTTGGCATTTTGGAAGATGCTATCCAAAAATCAAATACGCCAGAGGAGATAAACAATGCTCCCCATACAGCGCCTTCCGAACGCTTAAAACGAGCTATAAAAGGATATGATAAAATCGTCTATGGCTCTTGTTTGGCTTCAGAGATTGGTTTAGAGACGATTAGATATAAATGTAAACTGTTCAACAATTGGATTGAAAGAATCGAAAGCTATAAATAAAGTTAAACAGAGAAAGAAAAGTGCCAGAAAGTTATGCTGCATAACATAAAATGTATACTTTTGCACTGTGTTTTTCATGGTATTAGATTTAAGGTTAGCAATGAAGATTGGTTGTCGGGATGACAACCTTTTCTTTTTTATAGACTTACCTCATTTTAGCGGCTTGCGATTCGCTTCCTATCTTTTTATTTCCTATCTTTGCCTTCGCTAAGAAGAATGAAGGAATGACAATCATTGAAATCAACAAGACTTACAACCGTATTATCGGACGGTTAGAACGGAAAGAGCTTAAAAGCACTTTCGACGAATTGCAAGGGTTAATTGCCGGAACGGGCGAATATGTGTTTCAAGACCAGCTCGACCGGTGGCAGGATACCTATAAATATATGTTGCATTACCGCATGAATGGTGTCCAAGACCCGATGCAGGAACAGATTTACCGCCAAGTGCAAGCGGCTTGCTATGAATTGGCCGACCGAGTAAAGCAAAAAGGACTGGCGGTGGATTCGCCCACCAGCTTTTATAGCCAACGACGGATGCAAAAGGTGACTTCGATACGCGGATTGCACGAAGTCTTGTCGAACAGCCAAGATATGGCTCAAACAGAAGGGAATAAAGCAAGCAAGCAACAGATGGAAGCCGCATGTGCGACGCTCTTCCAATATGTCTGGGTATCAGGATTCCTTTCGACGGAAGAAGCGAGCGAGCTGCGCGCCATCCTGAGCGACGAGGAATTGCCCGTCCACGTGGGATGCCAAATGGTATCTGCCCTTTTGTTGGGTCTGAACGAGTTTTTCGATGCAACCAAGATGGAATTGCTCTTCGACGCGGCGGCTTCCCGTGAACCGGAAATTTCCGTCCGCGCCCTGATCGTCCTCTTGCTGATGCTCTACAAGTACCGCCGGCGGATGCACTTATATCCCCAACTGGATAATCGGCTCCATGCCCTTGCGGAAACGTATCCTTCGTTTACGAAAACATTGTTGCAAATTACGTTGCGCTTTATCCTTGCTCGCGAGACGGAGAAGATTTCCAACAAACTACAGAACGAAATCCTCCCCGAAATGATGAAATTGAACGAAACTCTCGGGAAGAAAATCAACCTGAAAGACCTCACGCCCGAACAACTGAGCGACGAGATGAACCCCGAATGGCAAGACGCCATTTTCGCCGATTCAGACTTGGCCAAGAAGATGACCGAGTTCAGCGAATTGCAACTCGAAGGCGCCGACGTGCTCCATTCGACGTTCGTACACCTAAAGAATTATCCCTTCTTCCGCGAGGTAAGCAATTGGTTCCTGCCTTTCAGCACTGCCCATTCAGCATTGGAAGGCACGCCCAAAAGTCGGGAATTGACGCTAATTGATACGGTCATGGACGCCTCGTTCATGTGTAATTCAGATAAATACTCACTCTTTCTTAGCATGATGAGCCTACCCGAAAGCGCACGGAAGATGATGCTGACGCAATTAGACGGACAAGCTGCCGAGATGATCCAACAAAACAAAGAAGAACTGCTGGGTAAACGCTCGAAGACGGAGCTCATCGCCGGGCAATATGTACAGGATTTGTACCGTTTCTTCAAGCTCTATCCGCGACATTTGGATTTCGACGACCTCTTTGCTTATCCGCTCGATTTCCACAACTTACCGACGTTGACGCCATTTATCTCAGACGAAGAAAGTCTCTCGGCTATTGCAGCTTACTATTTGCAGAAGAATTATTTCCAAGATGCGTTGACTGTATTCACGCGGTTGGTGGAAATGAATCCTGAAGACGATGTACTGTTCCAAAAAACAGGGTATTGCCGACAGATGACAAACGACATCGCAGGTGCTTTGCAAGACTATCTCCATGCCGACCTCCTGAACCCGCGAAGTAAATGGGTTATCCGCCGCATTGCCGGTTGTTATCGAACCTTGAAGCAACCAGACAAAGCATTAGAATATTACCATCGGTATGAGACACTTAGCCCTGATAACCTCTCCGTGCAAATCAGTATTGGACATTGCCATTTGGAATTGAAAGATTATAACGAAGCATTGAAATATTTCTATAAGGTTGATTACTTGGACACGGAAAGCCACAAGGCATGGCGACCCATCGCTTGGTGTTCATTCCTGACCGGGAAATATGATCAAGCCCGTCATTATTACCGCAAGATATTGGACGATAAGCCCAATATGCAAGATTTCCTAAACGCCGGACATACCGAATGGGCCCTCCAGAGCATGACGCAAGCCATCGCTTACTATAAAGAAGCTATCCGAAAGGAAAACGGCGATTGGGACAAGTTCTATGAACAGTTCAAACAGGACATTCCCGATTTGGAAAAAGCGGGCATCGAGCAAGACGAAATCCCACTCCTGCTCGACGAAGTGCGGTATCAATATTGACCCAGCCTTCGATACTGTCTCCATCTGCCCGAGATACCCTCTCCCATCTGCAGCAGATCCCTTCTGACATCGGGTCAGCGGAAAATTTATGTGGATAAGAGGAGTAAAAGTTGTACCTTTGTCGCATGAATGAATCCGTTTTATAC
>CALUZR010000039.1 GCA_944325335.1 uncultured Parabacteroides sp.
GCATTATGGACGAAAAATTCTTCCTCTACAGGCTTTCTATGATTTATGCCTACCCACATTGATTTTCCGCTGACCCCTTCTTCCTTTATGGCTTTGCCTACGGTATCAACCAAGGGTTATTGCCCAAAGATAAGTTCATGCCGGCGTTGGAAAAAGGATGGCAGGCGATGTGCTCGGTTATCGAAGAGGACGGACGGCTCGGTTTTGTTCAGCCCGTAGGTGCCGATCCGCGGAAAGTATCGCGGGAAATGACCGAATCCTACGGTCCGGGCGCCTTCCTCCTGACTGGATGCGAAATCTACCAAATGGCGAGCGACGAACTGGCGTGCCATACCATCTCTCCGGAGCGCGTTCGTGAAATCGCCCAGATGCTTCCCGATAAACCGGAAGGTGTAGGCATTACCTACAAAGACCGCGCCTACTGGGAGCAGATCGCCGCGATGCCCGAAGCACAATCCCTCTTGAAAGAGGCGGAACAGCACTTGGCAGAAGGCATGCCGCCCTTTGTGGATTCGCTCTATCTCCATTTGAACAAGACGGGCGTCCGGCTTCCGGGCGAGAAAATGATAAATGCCCGTTATTATTATGTCTTCCGCTTGGCGTTGGCGGAGTGCATCGAAAACAAAGGACGGTTTACGAAAGCCATCCGCCACGGCATTGAGGAGCTTTGTGCCCAAAAGCCCTGGTCCATCCCGGCGCACGACCGCAACCTGAATAATTACTATGGGCGGGATTATTATGTGGATTTGGTAGTAGCTACTTCGGGCAATAGTTTGGCGCAATGTATTTACCTTTTGGACGATAAACTTCCAGCCGAAACCCGCGCCTTGGCGATGAGTGCGTTCCGCGAGAAGGTGTTCCGCCCTATCTACCGTTGTCTGGAAGAGACGAAGCCCTTCTATTGGTTCACGATTACGAACAACTGGAACTCGGTCTGCCTGGCAGGTGTGACGGGCGCCGCGCTCGCCCTGCTTCCCGATAAGGAGGAGCGCGCCTATTTCGTCGCCATGGCCGAGAAGTACCACGGATATGGCATGAAAGGCTATGCCGACGACGGCTATTGCAGCGAAGGCGTGGGCTATTACAATTATGGCTTTGCCGCCTATCTCTTGCTTCGCGAGGAGGTGTGCCGCGCCACGAATGGGCAAATCGACTTCTTCCGCCTCCCGAAGTTTGTGCATCTGGCGCAATATGGGAAGAATATCCAAATCCTGAACGGTATTTGTCCGGCCTATTCGGATTGCCGGATTGACGTGACACCCGCTCCGTTCGTGACGGACTATTGTGCTCGGGCATTAGGATTGGAATCGTCCCCTGTCCGCTACCGCATCCCTTCGATGACTGATAATCTTTCCTTGCATCTAATCTATATGTTCCCCGAACCTGCGTGGAAAGTAGACATGACGCCTGAGATGACCGAGGCCCTGAAGGAGAGCTCCGACCCGCTCCATACACAATATAAATTAGCGGATATCTTCCTCGCGCGTCCCGCTGAAGGCTCGACGTGCCGCATGGGAATTTCCTTTAAGGCGGGACATAACGGCGAGAGCCACAACCACAACGACGTGGGTTCGTATTGCGTCGTAGTGGGGAAAGAGACGATGGCAGGCGACATGGGCGGTCCTTTTTCTTACCCTGGCGATTTCTTCGATAGCGATGCCTATAAATATCCAATTAAGAATTCCTTTGGGCATCCGCTTCCTGTAGTGGACGGTAAGTTGCAACAAGAGGGAAAAGCGGCTAAGGGGAAAATCCTTTGTTCGGAAACGAGCCAAACCATGGATAGCGCCCGGATCGACCTTACGGCAGCCTATCCACAGGCCGACGCGCTCGAAACGCTCACCCGCGCTTTCGTTTACGACCGTACGGGTAAGGGCTGCTTCTCAATAGAAGATTGCTTTTCAGCTCAGCGGCCGATCGCCTTCGAAACTGCCCTCACGACACGCGCTGCTTGGAAAGTCGTTTCTGATAATCTCCTTGAACTGACTTCAGGCGAAGAGACTGTCCGCGTACAAATAGAAGCCTCTGCGCCGGTACGTTTCACCTCCGATACCATCGAAGTGAATTGCCCACCTTACACGCGCATCGGTATCGCCCTGAAAGAGAAATCCAAAGAGGGCTTTATCCGCCTCATCCTAAAACCTGAATAATCCAAAAGGGCGTGTCCCTACGTATCCTTGATTCCCCACGTAGCGGCACGCCCTTTATCTGCTTAACGGAGACAAACAATTGTTCCCCTACTTTCACAAAACGCACGATCCGGGTCGTGTCCTTTATGCAGGTAATGGATGGGTTATTGGCTTCTGCTCGGTTCTCGAACGCAGTGCTTCCCCGGAGAGAAGCACCTTTACGCAGTGGGCTTCTGCGCCTGCTCACGCTTGTAGGTTTGTGGCGAGGTGCCATATCGTTCTTTGAAACATTGGCTGAAATAGCGAACCGAGTTAAATCCGCACCGCTCGCTTACTTCCGCAATCGACCACGTAGGATATTTGCGGAACATCGCCTCGGCTGCACGCAATCGGGCATTGGCAATGAACGTGTTAGGCGTGGTGCCGGTGAGTAACTTAAACTTCGAGAAGAGGGTTGAGCGTCCCATGCCTATTTCCCGGCAGAGCATCGGGATGTCGAACTCTAAGTTGTCGAGGTTCTTTTCTACGATTTCTTCTGCTTTGTGAAGCATCTCCTGGTCGAAAGGACTGATGCCGGAAAGGTCGATCTCGGCCACAGGTTTCTTCTCGAATTGTTGCTTCAAAAGCATCCGGTTTCGCAAGAGGCTATTTGCTCGCGCCAAAAGGATGCGGGCATCGAAGGGTTTGGTGATGTAATCGTCTGCGCCCAGGTTCAGCCCTTCTATATTCTGTTCTGGTGTATTCAAAGCCGTAAGCAAGATAATCGGGATATGACACATATCTGGATTGCCTTTAATCTGGGCGCAAAGTTCCGTACCGCTCATTTCGGGCATCATGACATCGCTCACAATCAGGTCTGGCATCTTTTCGCGTATCACTTCCAACGCTTCTTTCCCATTTGAAGCCAGCAGTACCTGATAATGGTTCGAGAAAATATTCCGGATTGCCGCACGCATTTCCAGGTTGTCTTCGACTAACAACACCGTATAAGCGTTTTCTGGATTTTGCGGTTCACTCGTTCCCTCTGTGAACTTCTGGCTATCGAAAGGGAAATCCGGAATGGCATCGTGTACCTCTTTCCGATTGCTCCATTGGATGCGCCCGTCATTTGCATAAGCCTCTTTTGAGAGCGGAAGGCTAACGGTAAAGAGGCTGCCTGAACCCAGCGTGCTTTCTACCGTAATGTGTCCGTGATGTAGCTCTACAATGCGCTTTGTCAGTGCTAAGCCGATACCCGTTCCTGCCATCTGTTCCGTCACGTCTTGACGTTTTCCCTGATAGAATCGGTCAAAGATATGTGAGAGGTCTTCTGGTGCGATGCCGATGCCGGTATCGCTCACGGAGACTTTTACTTCTTCGCCTTCTTTGATTAGATTTACCTGAATCTCTTTTCCGTTAGGCGTATACTTAAATGCGTTTGAGAGCAAGTTGGTAAAAACTTTGCGTAATTGCTGGTCGTCGAACCATCCGACGATACTTTCCGGTGTCGCATCAAAGGAATATTGGATGCTTCGATGTTGCGCATAATAGGTGAAAGAGGCAAAGATATCATGCACAAAATGGCAAATATCCAATTGGGCTAACTCCAGTTTTACCTTATTTTGGGAGAATTTACGGAAGTCCAACAAGTCGGATACTAAACGTGTCATGATTTGGGAATGTTGTTTGATGCGTTGGAGCTTGTTGTACAACGAATCAGAGAGCCTTTCTTCCAACAACGAATCTACATAACTGACAATGAGCGTAAGCGGCGTGCGTAATTCATGGCTTACATTCGTGAAAAATGCCAGCTTTTCCCGGTTTGCTTCTTCGGTAAACTTCGCTTGCATTCGCTCTCTTTCCAGTGAGAATTCCAAGGCTTGCTGCTTGCGTTTCTCGCTCTCCAAAGAGAGAGCCAGTTTGTGTTTTTGATGTCGGTTCCCTATCCAATAAGCGATTACAGAACCTATGATGAGTAGGTAAAGCAAAATAGCCCACCACGTGGCGTAAAAAGGCGTGGCGATATGAATACGTATCATCTCTTGAGCCTCTTGACTACCTATCGGACGGATAAAGAGGTCGTAAGTTCCCGGACGGAGGTTCGTATAGCGGGCGATTTGCGTCGGCGCAGATGTCCATTCTTTATCGAAACCCTCCAGTTTATATTCATACAAGACATTCGTATGTTGGTAAATATCGCCTCGGAGCTGAAATCGGAACATCAAGTTGTTTTGCCGGGATTGTAAATGAATATCGCGCGTAAAAGGCAAAGCTTGTGACAATATGCGGCTCTCGTCTCCAGGAGAGACTAAAATATTATTTACCCATAATTCAGAGAAATAAGGAGAAAATGAACGACTATATTCAAATTCTTCCAAAGAAAAGAAAGTAACTCCTTTTGTATCTCCGATATATACTAAGGATCCATCTGTATAGAGACCGCATCCGTCTATTATTGAGGAACCTGATGAATAGGTATCCAATTCCAGAGTTTTAATCTGTTTCTTGTCAAAAGATAGTAATGAAATACCAGCATCTCCTAAAGCCAGCAGACGTTCGTCGTCGACTGCCTGCATGGCATAGCAATAATCACTTGGAAGCCCTCCATTCGTCTCTGAGAAATGAAGCAGTTTTGTATCCTTTTTTTGAAAGAAATAAATCCCGGAACCCAAAGTGCAGATATACAAACCTCCTGGCTGGACGAGGATCTGGCTTAAATTTCCTTGCTCTCCGTAAGAGTCCAACCAGACCGTTTTCTTATGTTGCACGTCTGCCAGCGAAAAGTAGGTGAAGGATTGTTCTCCCATCAAGTACATCGTGCCTTCCTCATCAATGTCGAACCATTCGCAATATCGATTATCTACCACGCGCTCAAACCGGTTTTGGCTGATATCGAGGCGGAATATTCCTTCACGCGAGGAGATATATAGATCTCCCCGCCACATTTTGAGATGGTGGATTACGGCTCCAGGTCCGCTGCCATCTGTTGGAGACGATTGGTGTGTCAGATAGTTATAAAACAATCCTGTCGAGCGATCAAGGCGAGACAATCCCCCCAAGTAAGTTCCCACAAAGAGGCAATCCCGCGAATCATCATACACAATATCCTTTACATTATTATGCAATAGTGAATTGCTTCCCCCCGCTGTGTACTGCTTTACCAGATTCCAGTCTTGGTCCACGCAAGAGATTCCACCACCGTCGGTACTCAGCCAGAGGTTTCCGTCCTTGTCTTTTACCATATTTCCAATCAGTGAGTAATAGAGTTGCTCTCCGGAACGGTTTTGATAATCGTAATGCACCATGCCATCACGCTTAGGGTCGAAATAATTTACGCCGCCATAATAACTTCCCAACCAAATCACGCCTTGGTTATCTTTATACAGCGAGAAAATTGAAGGGTGATTCAATCCGCCGACGTATGCCGGGACGTCCACCCGCTCATACTGCTTTTTCCCCATGTCGTACTTTTGTAATCCAGAGAAGGTTCCAAACCAGATGTTTCCGTCGTCGTCCTCGGTAAACTCCCGGATTTGCAAATCAATCGTCCCATACTTTCCATCCTTGGAAAAAGGCACGCGGTGTACGTGAAGGTTGCTCATGCGGTAAAGTCCGTTCATGCGTGTCCCGATCCACATTTCTTCCGTTCGGCTTTCAAACAGACTATAAATTTCTACGCCTTTCAAAAATGGGATAGCGTCGGTTTCCCCACGGAAACTACAAACGAAAAGTCCTTGGCGCGCCCCCACGTAGAGGTTGTATTTCGAGACGCGCAGTGCCGTCGGATTCGGAACAGGCGATTTCCTCATAAACATTTTTCCATCTTCTTGCATGTTCCACCGGAAGATCGAATCATTTTGGACGAACCACACTTCCCCACCATCCTCGACGGCCGTTTGCGTCGTCCCGCCAAAGGTCAATTGACGGAAAAAATCTTTTTTGAGGTCATACTGGTATAGGTTATCATCGGAAAGAAAATACATGTTGCTGTCTTTTCCCCGGCAGACGTAACTGATTTCGTTTCCTATCCAGACTTCGCTTCCTGCTGCGCCGCGCACCCATCCTTTATAGAAATGAATCTCGCGCCCGTCATATACATTGATGCCTTCGCGGGTACCAAACCACATCCGTCCTAATTCATCTTGCGATATTGACATGACCGAGGGCTGCGACAAACTGTTCGTAGCTTCCAAGCTATGGAAATAAGCCGCTTTCACCTCATGCAGGCTTGCTAAAAGCCCAATTAAAAGGAATATATAAATCGTTTTCATGATCTATCCGGTTTTACTTTTGCAAATTTATGAAAAATCTTGAAAAAACCGCTCCTCACGAAGCAAATTAGCCGCAAAATCCAACAAAAAGAAGGGAAACATCACTGCCTCCCTTCTCTCAATTTTGTATATCTATTTGTTATGAGAAATATATTTCTCCAAAGAACGGCGGACAGTGGAAGTTGGGAGCCGGCAAATCGATTGGGCTCCAACTCACGAAATGAGGATATTCCGTTTCATCCGCGCAATTATAGAAATTACCGCGTATTTTTTTCGGCAGGTTTTCCGGATCCAGTCCCATCAGCGTCAAAGGAATGGCTACGAGCAATTCCCAGCTATGAACGCCGGTTTTTTCCGGAAAGGTTTCCCGATCGAGCGAGGAATAGCGTTTGATACTGGCGTACTCCTCAGACGTGAGGGAGGTCTTCTCTGTCCGCGATACGCGCCGGGAAGCGTCGCAAGTACCGATACAATTAAATTCAAAGTTCAAATATTCCTGCTCACCCTCGCGCTGCATGAAAAACTCTATGCAGCTATCTTGGTGGACGTGCGAATCGTCCGCTTCGTTCACTGCTCGTAGCGAAAGGCTCTTGACAAAATACCGGATATAGAGATACCTGTTGGAGCGAGCAATGTCAAAGACGACAATCGGTTTATACGGGTATTCCGGCCAATTAATTTGGTCGATATACTCACGTCTCGCTTTCGTTTCCATCACCAGCCCGATCGACGATACATCCAGGGTATCTAAAGCGGGCAAATAGGGGACATGTAATGTCTTCATTGTTTCTCGTTTTTCGTTTTTTTAGTATATTAATCGTTACTCTGTTTTCTTAGGAAAATTGGGGCTATAGAGCATAGTTTGCGCGCGCATTTGCAATTTCCCGTCGCATACGAAAGTCTCTCCACGCTCCTCTAAGTGCGCTGCCAGCGCTGTCCGCATCTCTTCCAATACCGAGGCATAGTCCGCATCTGCCGCGCAGTTATGCGTTTCCTGCGGATCTTTTTCGAGGTCGAAAAGTTGCTCCGTGCCATTATGCAAATTCCAGACATATTTCCGCTTACCATCCGTAAGGCCGCACCAATAGTTTTCGGCTGCATAGCAAGTCGCGTGTTCCAAATCGATATATTTCCGCCATACCGGATTTGCTTGTTGAACCAACGGGCAAAGCGACCGCCCATCCATATCATCAGGCACCTTCGCCCCGGCTATTTCGAGGAACGTCGGGAGGAAATCACGCAGTTCGACCGGATAATCAACTTTCGCGCCATCCGGCAACCGTCGCTTCATCCCTTTCGGCCATTTCAGGATATAGGGGATATGTGTCGAACCTTCGTAGGGGTACGTTTTTCGCCAGTGATAGTGGTCGCCCATCATATCGCCATGGTCAGCCGTAAAGCAAATCAGCGCATCGTCGTACATGCCCCGCGCTTTTAGGGCATCGAGGATGTGCCCTATCTGGTCATCAATAAACGTAATGTTAGCGTAATAATGCCGGCACGAATTCTGCGCATAGCTATCACCAAAGTTGGCAAACGGCGCATCCGAGGGCATCTCGTCCGGACGTTTCAATTCCGCAAACGGTTCACACCAGTCGCCCTTAGCTGGCACAGGCATTTCAACGCCTTCATACATATCCAGGTAACGCTGTGGCGGATCATACGGGCTATGCGGACGCGCAAAGGAGACCTTCAGGAAAAGGGGCTGGTCCGCATTATAGTTTCGAATGAGCTCGCAGGCCGTCTGTCCTGTCCAAGTCGTAGGGTGCAGTTTTTCATCCAATTGGTAGGTCCCCGCCGCGTGGTCATTCCAGCCGATTCCTGTCTGATCTGGATTTTTAGCAGGGGCCTGGACCTGAAACCATTTCCGGTAGTCACTAATGAAGTTTTCCGATTCCACCCGTCCGCTTTCATCTACAAGTGTCCCGTGAAAGCCATGGAGCGCATTTTGCGGATTCCAATGCATTTTGCCGATGCCAAAAGTGTAGTAGCCTTCGTCGCGTAGCATTTGAGGCATCTCATATTTATATTTCTTCGCCAACGCGCCATAACCAAGCATGCCATGATGCCAGGGCGACAGACCCGTGAGCAACCCCGAACGTGCCGGAGTACTGCTCGGCGTACTTGAATAAGCACTGACAAAAAGCGTCCCCTCTGCCGCCAGCCGATCGAGGTTCGGCGTTTTGATGGCCTTATTCCCCATGCAGCCCAGAGCATCGCCGCGATGCTGATCCGTCATCAAGAGAATGATGTGGGGCTTCCCGGTCCGATTCGGGTTCGCAGTCAAGTTGGGAGAGGGGCCATCTTCCGTCGCCGGTGGACGTATGCCTGCGGCTTGCGCAGCAGCGATTCCGCTCCACCCTAATCCCAGTCCAACTGAAGATTTAATAAATGTTCTACGTTTCATTTCCTATATTTAATCTTATCCTTTTGTGTGTCTTTCGAATTCTGCGGTAAATGTAAGAACTTTTCCTGAAATTTCCATTCATTTTTTCAGCTAAATTTTAGAGAAAGCCATTTTCCAAAGAAAATGGACTAAGAAAAACGAAAAATAGCCATACAGGAATAAATCACTCTTATACCTATTATTATATAGGATATGAACAAAAAAAGTCTGTCTTCATGTTCTTTATAGTATATTCATATAAAAAATAGAAATTTTACACTGAGGGCTTAACGGTTATTTACGGCTTCAGTATATGAAACAAGAAAAACTTTTCCTATGTCTGCAGAACTTTAGCGAAGGAAGCAGAAAAATTTTTTTGTTCGCAGTTTTTTTGAAGCCAAAGAAAATTTTTTTCCTTCTTCCCAAAAGTTTTTTGAAAAAGGCAGAAAATTTTCTTTGCTCACAAAATTTTTTGAGGCAAAAAAAGAAAATTCCCCAATCTGTGGAATCCTAACGAAGATTGCCCACTCTTTTTACCTCCATAATTATAAAATATTGTCTAATGTAGAAACAAGGGGAGAGTTAATCCTCATGATGGCTAAGCTTGCCGAGAAATAGCTGCTTTCAAAATTCGCAAGGATGACAAAGACGCCAATATGCTGGAATACAATTATAACGCTGAACGCGGATACACGGATTAACTACATTATATATAGACAAATGTAGATAATCGTAAAATCCACGCCTAAAAAGCCGAATCTCTGGACCTTTTTATTTATCTTTGCACCCGACGAATTTAAATCGAAGTTAGACAATGGAAAAAACAAAAGAAATTGTAGTAAGCGGCATTCGCCCGACCGGAAACCTCCATCTGGGGAATTACTTCGGCGCGGTAAAGGGTTTTCTGCAAATGCAGCATGAATATAACTGCTTATTTTTTATTGCCGACTGGCACGCAATGACGACAAACCCGCATCCAGACAGCATCCGTCACAGCGCTTTTACGATCCTGTCAGAATATTTGGCATGTGGCATCGATCCGGAGGTAGCGCCGATATATATCCAGAGTGATGTCCGCGAGACGGCGGAGCTGTATCTTTATTTGAATATGAACGCAGGTATCGGCGAACTCATGCGAACCACTTCCTTCAAGGATAAAGCTCGGCAACAGCTGCATATCGACCGAGTGCATACGACGGAAGGCGACGTAGAGCACGAAATTTTTAACGAGAGCAACAAACACACGGTGAGCGCAGGCCTTTTGACGTATCCTACGCTGATGGCTGCTGATATCATCATACATAAAGCCGTGAAAGTCCCAGTTGGGAAGGATCAGGAACAAAATATGGAGATGGCACGGCGTTTCGCGCGACGTTTCAACCAAACTTACGGGGTTGAATTCTTTCCTGAACCCGCTTCGTTCTATTATTCGCACAAAGCAGTAAAAGTTCCAGGACTGGACGGTTCCGGCAAGATGGGCAAAAGCGAGGGGAATGCGATTTATTTGATTGACGATGAAAAAACAATCCGCAAGAAGGTGATGAAGGCCGTGACGGATTCGGGACCTACCGAGCCAAACAGTCCGAAACCCGAAGCCATTGCCAATCTCTTTTCATTGATGGAAATTGTTTCGACGAAAGATACCTACGACTATTTTAACGAAAAGTACAACAATTGCGAAATCCGCTATGGCGACATGAAAAAACAGTTGGCTGAAGACATCAATGCCTTTTGTGCGCCGATACGGGAACGCATCCTCGATATCCGCGCCGACGAGGCGTATCTGGAAAAAATTGCATCTCAAGGAGCAGATCGCGCACGCGAAAGCGCTTCGAAAACCCTGCAGGAAGTCCGCCGGATCATCGGATTTAGAGACTGAATAAATAATAGAAAGTTGGAGATTGAAAATTGAAAGTGGGAAGTTCCCAATATTCATTTTTCAATTTCCAACTTTTAATTTTCAATTTAAGAAAGATGGAGTTTGAGTCAGAATTCAAACGGTTGTACCGCCCGCTGTGCCTTTATTCCCTCCAATATACATGCAGCACGGATGAAGCGGAGGAAATCGTGCAACAAGCCTTTGCCGATACATGGGAAAAATTACATGCCGGCGAATGGATTGCCAACTTGAAAGCCTATCTGTATCAAGCCGTGAAAAACCGTTCCATTCATTACGCGACCCGCGAGCGGGAAGAAATCCTGACGGATGAAATGCCCGACGAGCTATCCGATTCGACCGACGACGAACGCATCGCCCTTGCCGAGCGCGACGCCCGCCTTTGGACCGCCATCGACCAATTGCCCCCTGAGCGGCGCCGGATTTTTCTCCTTTCGAAGCGCGATGGGTTGAAGTACCAGGAAATTGCCGAGGAACTGCACATTTCCGTGCGGACGGTCGAGAACCAAATCTCGAAGGCACTGAAGTCGTTGCGCGAGAAAGTTATCCGGATTTATACTTTTTTCTTTGGATAGAGTAGGGGTTTTTCGGGATTCTGTGTCTTAGGGGTGTAAACAGTAAAAAGAAAATAGCAATGAAAAGAGTATTTTGGATGATTGCGATTTTGTTCCTGGCGAACTTGGGCGCCAAGGCACAATGGAGTCTGAACCCCGAAGCGGGTTTGTCGTTGAACGTGGCAGATGTCTCAGGGATTCCTTGCCTTCCCTCCTGGAAGGTGGGCGTAGCCGTGGATTATGACTTTACGCCGCGTTGGGGCGTAAGCTCTGGCATTTATTTTACCGAACGGCGCAAAAACGAGATGTACGCCGGATATGGCTACGGGTACGGCGAAGAGGGTTATGGAATGACTTTTTCTGGTTTTAGGACCGTGGTCGGCTCTGGGCTCAGCTTTTATTTTCCGTTGATGGGCAAGGTGTCTAAGGACTTGTCGGAAGACGTGCGGCTTTCGTTTGCAGCTGGGCCATACGTAGGATATTGTTTTAACCAAGGAATCCGTAACCACATGGGAAACTGGGATGACAACATCTTCACCGAGAAGGAAACAAGCTATTTCGACGGTGGCGTCATGGCACGCTTAGGGATCGAGGCGAAACGATGGACGATGGCGCTCAGCTACGAAGCGGATTTGGTGAAAAGAAAAAACGGGTGGGGAATACGTTCCAGAGAGGTAGACCCGATCCATTCCCTCTCCCTGACCGTCGGTTATAAGTTTTATTTAGGCAAGAAGTAAACAAAAAATGAGCGAGCAACAAAAGCATACATTCGAGGAGCGTGTCCGCTTCGTCGCCAAGTATTACCAAGAAAATATCTTCGACGCGGAACAGGCGTGGCGCCGTTTTGCCGAAAAGCGGAATTTACGGCATTTCCCGCGATGGATCTGGCAGGCTGCGGCGGTGGTGCTTTTGGCGCTTGGCGGATTTGCTTATTTTATGATAGAAACGCAGCGTCCGGATTGGGTAGCGGTGGCGACCGGGGTGGGCGAACTGAAGGAGGTGCTCTTGCCGGATAGTTCGACGGTCTCCCTGGCTGGCGGAACGGAATTGAAGTACGATGCGCGTTCGTTTGGAGGCTCGGAACGTCGCGTGAAGTTGAGCGGGAAGGCCTTCTTCCAGGTAAAGCATTTGGAAGAGAAACCTTTCCGGGTGGAGATCCGGGAGAGCGACGTGACGGTTCTCGGTACTTCTTTCCTTGTCCGCGAGCTGCCGCAGGAGTTGAATGTCGAGGTGTTGACCGGCCGCGTGCGTTTTAAAACGGACGAGGGTCTGTCTGTCATAGTAGAAGCCGGACAGGCGGCAAACTACGTGGAAGGAGCTACGGCGATCCAAGTCGATGACGGTGCCGATGTGAACGCCCTCTCCTGGAAGACGCACGAATTGATTTTCCAACGCGCGACGCTCCCGAAAGTGGTCCGCGACGTGGAAAACTGTTACGGCGTGTCTATCCAAGGTGCCGACGAAATGCCGGATTCGCTACGCCTCACGGCCACTTTCCAGGATTTGCCGCTCGAAGAGGTACTGTCTGTGATTAACCAGACGCTTGATACGCGGCTCCATGTGATTGAATAATCTTTCCTACATTGTAGGATTCCTTCTCCGCTTGGCCGGGAAGCATTCCTACATTGTAGGATTCTTTCTCCGCTTGGCCGGGAAGCATTCCTACCTGGTAGGATTCTTTCTCCGCTTGACCGGGAAACATTCCTACCTGGTAGGATTCCTTCTCCGCTTGGCCGGGAAACATTCCTACCTGGTAGGATTCTTTCTCCGTTTGGCCGGGGAACTTTCCGACCATGTCGGAATCTTTCTCCGTTTGGCCGGGGAACTTTCCGACATTGTCGGAATCTTTCTCCGTTTGGCCAGGGAGCTTTCCGACATTGTCGGACGCTATTTTTGCAAGAATTTTTAATAGAAAAAGAGGAAAAACAGGATGCAGAGAAGAAGTTGGGTGGCCTTGTGCCTTTTGTTTGTGTGTTTGCAATGGCTGCAGGCCGGCGAACCGCGCCTTACGTTGGCGGTAAAGCAGGCGCCGATCGAAAAAGTATTGCTTGAAGTGGAACGGCAGAGCGGACTGCGGATTTCGTTCGAATCGTCGTTGCTGCTCCACGTGCGGCCCGTGACGATGGACGTGCGCGACGCGACGCTCTCCCTTTGCCTCTACGATTTATTTCATGGATACGAAATCGATTGGATTATCACGGAAAAATATCTTATCCTGAAGCGGAAAGGCGAGGTCTTTTCTTCGGGGCAGGACACGCTTCGGCTCATTTCCTTGCAGGAATTTGTGGTGAATGCCGACAGCCTGCGACATGCCGCGACGCTTACCGACGAGCCGGGGCACGAAATCCTCTCCGGAGGACGCATCCAGCAAATCCCGACCTTCATGAGCCAACCGGACTTGGTGAAAAGCATCCAGCAACTGCCGGGAGTCGCGCTGGGGACGGAAGGCATGGCCGGGATGTACGTCCGCGGCGGGAATAATGACGAGAACCTTTTCCTTATGGACGGGATGCCGGTCTACCAAGTGAGCCACGTGGCGGGCCTTTTCTCGGCGTTCAATCCCGATGCGGTCGAGAGCCTCAGTTTCTTCAAAGGATTCTTTCCCGCCAAATATGCCGGCCGGCTTTCCTCTGTGACGGATATTCGGACCAAGCAAGGCGACCTGCGGCGGTTTCATGGTGGCGTGGGCCTTGGGCTGATCCAAGGCAATGCCTATTTGGAAGGGCCGCTCATCAAGGACAAGCTATCGTTCCATTTCTCGATGCGCCGTTCGTGGGCCGATTTGATTACGGCTCCGACCTTTGCCATTATGAACAAGCGCGAGTTTTGGGGAAAGGGCGACGGATACAACGCACGCTATTCGTTTCACGACATCAACGGACGGATGGATTGGATCCAATCCGAGCGGAGCCGGTGGTCGCTCAGCGTCTATTCGGGTGATGATTTCTTTAAAATCCATGGTTGGGACGGCTCTTCCTCTTCGGATGAATACGAGCAAGAGGATAAGTATAAAATACGCTGGGGGAATTTTGCGACGGCATTGAATTGGAACTACCGGGTGAATCCAAAATTCCAGAGTCTCTTCACGGCCTCTTATACGCGCTACCGGAGCAAACTCTTCTATAGCCAGCAAGAGCATTATTACAACGTAGATTATATCGAGTCGCAAACCGTGTCCGGAATCGATGATGGCCGCCTTTCTTGGCAATTCTCTTATCGGCCCAACCGGCGGAACCGGATACAAGGGGGAATTTCTGCACGCATCCAAGGTTTCCGCCCGGAATACATGGAAGAAGGGACTTTTGCCGGAGACGAGATGACCGAAGAAAGCGTACAGGTAAAGACGCAAAACGCGCTCCGTATGATTGGAAACGAGAATGTACTTTACCTCTCCGACCGCTTTTATGCGACTGACCGGTTGACGCTCGACGCGGGGCTGGCCTTTGCCACCTTCTATTTGAAGCGGAAACTCTACACGTCGCTCCAGCCCCGCCTTTCGATGCGCTATCTGTGGAACGAAAACTGGTCTACGAAGCTTTCCTATTCGCGGATGAGCCAACCCGTACATTTGATTCCCTCGACCTACCTCGATTTGCCGACCGACGTTTGGCTGCCCAGTACCGATAAAGTACGTCCTTCGGTTTCCGACCAAGTATCCGCCGGTATTTATTTCTCGCCTTCCCGGACCTATAGCTTTGCCTTGGAAGGATATTATAAGCATCAGCAACATCTGGCCGATTTCAAACCCTGGGTCGGACGCTTGCCCGACGGCATGCCTTGGGAAGACAAACTGACGGATGGAACCGGCCGTTCGTACGGATTGGAATTCATCGCCCGGAAGGAAACCGGGAAACTGACGGGCTGGACGGGTTATACGCTCTCGTGGGCAGACCGGCAATTCGCGGACATCAACGGGGGACGCCGTTTCCCTTCGCGCTACGACAACCGGCATAAGTTTAATGTTGTCGCCTCGTATAAACTGAGCAAACGGGTCGAGCTGAATGCTTCGTGGGTTTATACGAAGGGGAATTGGATCACGCTTTTGCCCAACAACAGTTCTCCGACGAATTATGCGATCCGTAACAATTATCAATTGCCCGATTACCATCGCATGGATTTAGGCATCAATATCTATCGCCCCAGCAAGAAACACCCGGGGCGGATGGGCATTTGGAACGTAAGTATATATAATGTATATAACCGCAGGAACTATATCCTTGCCTGGCCGGAAAGCACGGATAGGAACAATCCGAATTTGGTGAAGGTACGCCATTTGGCGCTCTTCCCGATCATTCCTTCGTTTTCGTATACCTATAAATTCTGAAGATATGAAGAAAAGAAAGATAATCGTTAGTTTATTCGCCCTGCTGGGCTTGGCCTCTTGTTGGGAAGATGTAGAAGTTGAATTGGATTTGGGTGAACCCCAATTGGCTGTTTCCGATATCGGACTGGCGGTGGGCGAGAAGATACGGATCGCCATTTCGCCCGACCCGGTCGTAAATTGGGATTCCGTCCTGCCTTTTTACGAACAGACGCACGCCCGCCTTTGGGTGAACGGGCGGGAAGAGACACTCCATCTCCGCCTTATCGAAGATTCGCTCCAGCTGAATCCCTATAATCCTTATTATAATTGCTTCTTCGAATCGGATTGCATCGCCCGCGAAGGAGACCAAATCCGCATCGAAGCCAGTCACGATGGATATGCGCCTATCGTAGCCGAGAACACAGTTCCGTCCGTCGTCCCGATTGAATCGGTGAGCTATACTTTCCACGAAGATACGATATGGTTCCAATCTTCGATAGATTTCCAACTCACGTTCCGCGACAAGCCAGGCGAAGTGAATTATTATGGGCTTTCAGTTTGCCAATGGTTAGGAGAGAACGAAATATTCCCTTCTTCCGAATTTGGAACGAGCGGCTATGGCTATATCTATACGGATGGAGAAGGACGCTATTGTTCTTATGGGCGTTTGGATACATCGAAAGAACCAATTATCAAGTTCCGCCCCGGCACGGTGGATTACATTGTCGATGAATACACAAGCATGTATGCCGATTTCTTCGACGACTCGGAAATCGACGGGGAAACTTATACGCTTCATTTGTCTTATTCCTCTTTGTATTCGGAGATTCAATGGTATAAACCTGATTCAACAGGCTCCTTATATATGGATACCACCTTTATTCCCGATTCCCTTTACCTGCAAGTCGATTTGATTTCCCTTTCCCAAGATGATTATTATCGGAATATCTCCAATTGGGCGGCCCGTGGTTTCTTGTCGGAATCGTTTGCTGAGATTGGATTGACCGACCCGACGCAACTCTATACCAACGTGAAAGGCGGGACAGGATTGTTGAGCGCCCGAAACATCTCCCGCCACATCATCCGACTGAAGAACCCCAAGTCAGAACCCGAACCGGATGTCTTTCCCGAACGGGTAGATTAAATATTGCCGGTCGAAGCGGTTGTTGAAGTGGTTGTATTGGTAGTTCACGCCCACGCCAAAGCCGAAATGGTCGCCCACTTTAAACTCGACCGCTCCGCCGACATTGGTTTGGTTGAGCAATGGGTTCATGATCAGCGCCGGATCATTTACTTTATCATCATAGAATCCATACGACCCCCACGCACGCAAGGCAAGCCATTCGGTCACTTCATAATGCGCCATCGCGTCGAATCCACCCCAAAACGTGGGCGAAATC
Source organism: uncultured Parabacteroides sp. (assembly GCA_944325335.1). Taxonomy (GTDB): domain Bacteria; phylum Bacteroidota; class Bacteroidia; order Bacteroidales; family Tannerellaceae; genus Parabacteroides. The sequence continues at coordinate 16,920 of CALUZR010000039.1, forward strand.
GTATAAGGCGTGTAATATTTCCCCGCAAATCCGCCACCCGTAAGCGTCAATGCCCCGAAGCGTTGGCTGACAGAAAGATGAACCGTGTTGATTCCTCCCGCGGCGGGCCAAGTCTCTTGCCTTCCGTTCACCGCAAACAGCGTATTGTCCGACAGAGGTTTGAAATAATACTCGTCATAATCCAGTGCCATGGGATTCACCCTGTGGAGCATCGGCGTATAAGGATTGAAGAAGGGACGGTAAGCCTCCGAAAGTGTGTTCATATTCATCGGGCGGTCCGCCTCCTGGTTTCCCGCCGGAAAACTGAAGAAAGCGATGTCGTTCATCGTACCTTCGCTAAACTTCTGGTAAATATCCTGATACCGTTCCAAGGCTTGCCGATTTTGCTCCGAAACGGGCGTGTAGCTTTTGTACGATACTTCCGGAATGCGGATTTCGTAGTTCGTCTCGACCGGTATGGCGAAAAGCTTTCCCTCTTTGTCCATGATGAATTTCAACCGGTTCTGTGCATCGACCCGGCATAAACTCCACAATAAGATTCCTATCATCCAACCCAATTTTTTCATATGCTCACTTTTTATTTACAAAGGTAAGAAGAAACTCCATTCGCCCCAAACCAAAACTTGTGAATACGGCGTAAAAACTTTCAAACAAGGCATAAAAACATCCGTTTCCTTCTATATATTCTTTGCGTATCGTCGATATTTGTACAAATATCGACGATGTTTGTGTATCTTTAGTCTGAAGATATAAAAATATCGACGATACGTGAAGAATTTCCAGTTGGTTTCGGAAGAATTCACGGCGCAAATCCAAGAATTTCTCCCGGTAAAGAAAAAAATAGGGGGGAAGCTTGATATTTTTCTTCGAAAAAGTTTTGCATTTCTATTTTTTTCGTACATTTGCCCTCAGGAAAAGACAATTTTTATCATACAATATAAAAGGTAATATTTATGGAAATTAAGAAATCACCGAAAGCGGACCTCGAACGCGGGAAAGGCCTGAGTCTCTTGATGGGATTCGTGGTTGGTCTGGCTGTCCTCTTCGTTAGTTTCGAATGGACTTCTACGGAAGTGACCGTGGCTACCGAAAAGGATCAAGTGCAGGACGTCATCGCCGAGGAAGAAATTGAGATTACGAGACCGGAAAACACGCCACCGCCTCCACCACCTCCAGCAGCTCCGGTAGTTGCCGAAGAGTTGAACATCGTGGAAGATGACGTAGAGTTGGAACAACAGGAAATCGTCTCTTCGGAAGATGATGCAACTGTAGCTCAGCAAGAGACATTTGTGGCAGCTCCGGTAGTAGAGGAAGAGGAAGAAGAGGAAGCGCAGCAAATCTTCACCGTAGTAGAAAAGCAACCGGAATTCCCGGGCGGTACGGCCGAATTGATGAAGTTCTTGAGCAAGAACATCAAGTATCCGGTTATTGCACAGGAAAATGGTATCCAGGGACGTGTAGTTTGCTCGTTCGTGGTAAACCGAGACGGTTCGATTGTGGACATCCAAGTAATGCGTGGTGTAGACCCGGCCTTGGATAAGGAAGCCGTACGTGTGATCGGTACCATGCCGAAGTGGAAACCAGGTGAACAACGTGGTAAACCAGTACGTGTACGTTTCATCCTCCCAGTACAATTCCGTTTGCAATAAGCGAATCGTATGAGATAACAAAAGGCTGCGTGGATAGACCGCAGCCTTTTTCGCGTTTTACTCTTGATTTTGACGTAAAAAGATGTATACATTCGAAGAAATCTTACGAAAGATAGAAGAGGCAGTACGAGGCATCCGGTTTGAACATTCGCCCCATAGCCTTTTCGAACCGATTGAATACACGCTTGCCTTAGGCGGGAAGCGGATTCGTCCGGCGTTGATGCTCATGGCGTATAATTTATATAAGGAAGATGTCGAACGGGCTTTGCCTACGGCATTGGGGTTGGAAATCTTCCATAACTTTACACTCTTGCACGACGATTTGATGGACGAAGCGGATATGCGTCGCAACAAACCGACCGTACATAAGGTGTGGAATGCCAATACGGCCATCCTTTCGGGCGATGCGATGCTGATAGCCGCTTACCAATGGATAGGGCAAACCGAGGCGACACACTTGAAACCCATCTTGGACCTCTTTACGCAAACCGCTATGGAGATTTGCGAAGGGCAACAATATGATATGGAATTCGAGACGCGTCAGGATGTGTCGGTAGACGAATACCTGGAGATGATCCGCTTGAAGACGGCCGTATTGTTGGCTTGCGCCCTGAAGATGGGAGCGATCTTAGCCCATGCGCCTGAAGCTGACGCGGAGCATTTGTACCAGTTCGGTATCGAAATCGGGTTAGCTTTCCAATTGCAAGATGATTTGTTGGATGTATATGGCAATGCCGCTACGTTCGGAAAGAATATCGGAGGCGATATCTTGTGCGATAAAAAGACATACCTATTAATAAATGCTTTCCGTAAGGCGGACGAACGCCAGCAAGCCATCTTAGCACAATGGATAGGCGCTGAAGGAGTCGACCCGCAAGAAAAGATTGCCTCGGTGAAGGCGATCTACGATGAGCTGAAGCTCAAAGATCTTTGCGAGGAAAAGATGCGCGGGTGCTATGAAGCAGGCATGGCGCACCTGGAAGCTTTGACGATACCGGCCGAGCGGTTAAGCGTATTAAAAGGCGTCTGTGCGAAACTGATGAATCGGGAATCATGATATGAAGCTAATCGATACACATAACCATATTTATTTGGAAGAGTTCGATGCGGACCAGGCCGAATTGATACGCGAGGCGCAAGCTTCGGGCATCGAGGCTTTCTTACTTCCCAACGTGGATGTGGAAACAATCGACCGCATGCACGACGTGTGCCGCCGTTATCCGGATTTTGCTTATCCGATGATGGGATTGCACCCGACGAGCGTCCACGCCGATTATGCCGCCGACTTGCAGACAATCGAATCATGGTTAGGAAAAGAGACCTATTGCGCGATTGGCGAAATCGGGATCGACCTGTTTTGGGATAAAACCTACAAGAAGCAACAAGTCGAAGTATTCGAAGAGCAATTGCGCTGGAGTCTGGATTTGCACCTTCCAGTGGCAATCCATACGCGGGATGCTTTTCCGGAAGTATTGGATAGTATATATAAGGTAGGAGCCGACAAATTGGAAGGCGTCTTCCATAGTTTTACGGGGACGGCCGAAGATTTGGAAGCGGTCAAACGGTTACCTGGATTCAAGATTGGCATTAATGGCGTAGTTACCTTTAAGAACTCCAAGTTGGGGGAAATTCTCCAAGCGACGTCCATGCAGCAAATCGTGTTGGAAACGGATGCGCCTTACTTGGCGCCGGTGCCTTATCGGGGAAAAAGGAACGAACCAGTCTATATTTGGAAAACGGCGGAAAAATTGGCTCAAATTTACCAAATCCCGTTGGAATATGTTGTATCAGAAGCAAGAAAAAACGCGCTTCTATTGTTTAAAAGCGTAAATAAAAGATTATAGTTCTATAATTTTAAGTTGAACGAAAAATTCTGCCTCAGATATGATGGATATATCAATCAAAAAGTATAGATTTGTGCACTGAAAACGCTTGCAAGTGAAAAAAAATTCGTATTTTGCACCCGTTTTCGAGAAGGTAGTATTTGGAGAGATGCTCGAGAGGCTGAAGAGGCACGCCTGGAAAGCGTGTATACGCCTAAAGCGTATCGCGGGTTCGAATCCCGCTCTCTCCGCAAACCGTAACATAAATAGGAGCGAAAGTAACTAGGAATGGATACGGAGGTAGTTATAAATAGGAATAAAATAATAAACAAATAAGAGTATTATTAATCTTAAAAATTAAACACACAATGAAAAAGTATTTTGCAAAGACATTCTTGGGCTTGTGTGCCCTTGGAACTTCTACGGTAGCATTTGCGCAGGAAGCGGCAGCTCCGGCTGTAGAAACTGGTTTGTATCAAGCGTTGAAAGTGAAGTTCATCGAAGGTGGTGCTGACTTCATGAGCTCAATCGCAATCGTATTGATTTTCGGTTTGGCATTCTGCTTGGAAAGAATCATTTATCTGAACTTAGCTGAAATCAACACGCAGAAATTCCTGAAAGGTTTGGAAGACGCGTTGGACAAAGGCGACGTAGAAAGTGCTAAGACATTGGCTCGTGACACACGCGGACCTATTGCTTCTATCGCTTATCAAGGTTTGATGAGATTGGATCAAGGTATCGACGTGGTTGAAAAATCAATCGTATCTTATGGTGGTGTTCAAGGCGGTTTGTTAGAGAAGAACCTTTCTTGGGTAACATTGTTTATCGCGATGGCTCCGTCATTAGGATTCTTGGGAACTGTGGTAGGTATGGTCATGGCGTTCGATAAAATCGAACAAGTTGGTGATATCAGCCCGACGGTCGTTGCAGGTGGTATGAAAGTGGCCTTGATTACGACTATCGGTGGTTTGATCGTAGCCTTGATTCTGCAGGTATTCTACAACTATTTGTTGACAAAGGTTGAGGCCTTGTTGAACCAGATGGAAGATGCATCTGTAACATTGGTTGACTTGGTTTACAAATATAACCTCAAATTCAAAAAGTAAAAAACTATGGCTGTAACTAAGATAAGAAAACTATCAAGCTGGACAGTGCTGATAATCTCATTGATTACAGTAGTTGTTGTCGGCATATTTTTCGGAGGCGGGGTCGTCGATCCGGCAGCTGAAGTAAAAGATTATGTGTATACAGAACTTCTGTTGAACTGGACTTATTTAGTATTTTTCCTTACTATCATTGCCTTGGTAGTATTGGGTGTTTGGCAGTATGCTTCTGTGTTGAAGACAAACCCGAAGTCGGCAGTCATGTCGCTCGTTGTGTTGGTTCTGTTCGCACTGTTGCTTATCGTTACCTATTCAATTGGTGATGGTACGCCGTTGACTACATTGAATGCGGATTCACAGACTTATAACACTTCCTTCTGGTTGAAGTGTACAGATATGTGGATTCAATCAACAATTGTATTGTTCCTTTTGATTATTGCTGCCATTGCTTGGGGTACAATAAAGAGAATAATGAGTAAGTAAAGAATATTAAGACAGAAAAGTAAGTATGGGTAAAAGAAAAACACCGGGTGTTAATGCTTCTTCGTCTGCCGATATTGCTTTCATGTTGCTTCTATTCTTTCTTATGACTTCATCTATGGATACGGACCAAGGTTTACCAAGACGTTTGCCGCAACCCGTTCCTAAAGATCAGAAGACAGATACAGAGGTTGATATCAAGAAACGTAACCTGCTGGTGGTTTTGGTTAGTAGTACGAACCAAATCATGTGCGGTGGTGAGTTGACGGATATTAAGCAACTGAAGGATAAGGTAAAGGAGTTCATTGACAATCCTTATAACGATGCACATCTGCCTGAAAAGACAGAAGTCGACGTTCCGTATTTCGGAAAGACGATGGTGACGAAGAACCATGTGATTTCGTTGCAGAACGACCGTGGTACTTCTTATCAGGCATACATTGATGTTCAGAATGAGCTGGCAAGAGCTTATACTGAATTGCGTGATGATATTTCAAAGAAGAAATTCGGCAAGGCTTTTGTAGATTTAGATGAGGACCAGCAGAAAGCTGTTCAACAGATTTATCCGCAAAAGATCTCGGAAGCTGAACCTAAAAATTACGGAGGTGAGAACTAAGTATGGGAAAATTTAGTAAAGCGGGCGGACGCGAAATGCCCGAATTGAATACGTCATCATTACCAGACTTGGTGTTTGCGTTCTTGTTCTTCATCATGATGGTAACAAGTATGCGTGAAGTAACTTTGAAGGTGCAGTTCCGCGCTCCGCAGGCTACCGAACTTCAGAAATTGGAAAAGAAGTCGTTGGTGACTTTCATCTACGTAGGTAAGCCGATGCCGGAGTTGCAGAAGCAGTTTGGTTCGGAATCTCGTGTGCAGCTGAACGACCAGTTCGCTGAAATCTCGGAAATCCAGAACTACATCGCTCAGGAAAAGTCGAGTATGAAGGAAGAGGACCAGCCGTTCATGACGGTATCTATCAAGGCCGACAAGGATACGAAGATGGGTATCATCACGGATATCAAGCAGGCTCTTCGTGAAGCATACGCTCTGAAGATTAGTTATTCTGCTACGAAACGTATAGACTAATCTTACGGATTGAGTAAATAAACTTTTCTATAGAAAGTCCCTCGGTACGAAAGTATCGGGGGATTTTTTTCGGAGATCGTAAAAATAATTGGGGTGATTCTATATAAATCTTTCGGATTATGCTTATATTTGTGTCAAATTGAAAGTAGAAAATAAATAAGAAATAGATTTATGGCACATCACCAGTTAGATGAGTTAGACGAAAAGATATTGAAATTGATTATCGGTAATGCCCGAATGCCGTTCTTGGAGGTGGCTCGAGAGTGTAATGTATCGGGGGCAGCTATCCACCAGCGCATTCAAAAGTTGACGAATCTCGGAGTGATTAAAGGATCGGAATTCATTGTCGACAATACGAAAGTGGGCTATGAGACTTGTGCCTATATTGGGCTTTATCTGAAATCCCCAGGCCAATTCCCGACCGTTACCGAAGCGTTGAAGCAAATTCCTGAAGTAGTGGAATGCCATTATACGACGGGGCAATATGATTTGTTCATTAAAATCTATGCGAAGAACAACCAGCACCTGCTGAGTATTATCCACAATAAATTGCAACCGTTGGGCTTGGCCCGCACGGAATCCCTCATCTCTTTTAAGGAGGCATTCAAGCGTCAGTTACCTATTGATTTGAGTGAAGACGATGAATAACTTCTCTTTCCGTTTGGCGACGGGGGCCGATTTGGATATCTTGCTTGCCATCTTCGAGCAGGCACGTCGGTTTATGGCTTCGGTGGGGAATCCGAACCAGTGGATCCAAGGCTATCCGGACCGGCAGTTGATGGAGGCGGAAATCGCGACGTCGCATTGTTATGTGTGTTTGTATGACGGGCGTATCGTCGGAACGTTTTGTTTCGTCCCGGGGCCGGATCCGAATTATCGCGTCATCGAGGCGGGGCAATGGTTGTCCGATGCGCCTTACGCGGTGTTGCATCGTTTGGCTTCGGATGGTTCGGTGCAGGGCGTGGCCGATGCCTGTTTGGATTGGTGTTTCCAGCGTACGTCGAACTTGCGGGTCGATACGCACCGGGACAATAAGGTGCTTCAGCATATCCTGGCGAAACATGGTTTCTCCTATTGTGGCATCATTTATGTGGCGAATGGCACGCCGCGTTTGGCCTATCAAAAAGTAAAATGAGCATAAATCAAACGAAATATAGACATGGAAATAGATAAGAATCCTTTGTTGGAGGCATGGAACACGCCTTTCCACACGCCGCCTTTCGACCGTATCCGGACTTCCGATTACGAACCCGCGTTCGAGGTGGCCATTCAAGAACAAAAAGAGGCTATCGACCGCATCATCCATAATCCGGCAGCTCCGGATTTTGCCAATACCATCGTGGCCATCGAGCGGAGCGGCGAACGGCTGGAACGTATCTGCGGCGTCTTCTTCAACGTGCTCAATGCAGACGCGAACGACGAACTCATGGCGATTTCGGAACGCATCTCGCCGAAGTTGACCGCTTGCGCGAATGATATTTATCTGAACAACGCGCTGTTCGAGCGCGTCCAGGCCGTGTACGAGAAGCGTGGGCAATGGGGCTTGGACGTCGAGGACCGCAAGCTCTTGGACGAGACCTACCGCGCTTTCCAGGAACGGGGCGCCACGCTTTCGGAGGCAGACAAGGAAACGTACCGCCAGCTCAGCACGGAACTCAGCCTCCTTTCCCTCCGTTTCGAGCAGAATGCCCTGAAAGACAAGCAGCGTTTCGAGATGCTATTGACCACAGAAGAGGAAATCGCCGGCCTTCCGGACAGTATCCGCGAGGCGGCGGCCCATCGGGCGAAAGAGAAAGGGCGCACGGGCTGGCTCTTCACGCTCGACGCGCCCAGCTACGTTCCCTTCATGCGTTATGCCGATTCGCGTGCTTTGCGGGAACAGCTCTATCGGGCCTATCTGAGTATTGGTAATAAGGGCGATGAGTTTGACAACAAGGAGATTGTGCGTCGCATCGTGAACATCCGCCTGCAGCTGGCTAATCTGTTGGGCTATCCGGATTATGCTTCTTATGAACTTTCACACAAGATGGCGAAGGACGGGCTGCATGTCTACCGCCTCTTGGATGATTTGTTGACGGCTTATAAACCGGTGGCGATGGATGAACTGCATACCGTGCAAGGGTTTGCCATCGGGCTCAGCCAGACGGACATCGAGCTGAAGCCGTGGGACTGGAGCTATTATTCGGAAAAGCTGAAAGACATCCGCTTCCAGGTGAACGACGAGATGACGCGCCCTTACTTCTCGCTGGAGCAGGTGCGGCAGGGCGTCTTTGGCCTCGCGACCCGCTTGTATGGCATCACGTTCCGGGCGAATCGCGACATCCCCGTGTATCATCCGGAGGTGCAGGCTTACGAGGTCTACGATGCCGACGGGACTTTCCTCGCCATCCTCTATACCGATTTCTTCCCGCGCGAAGGGAAGCAGTCCGGGGCGTGGATGAACAGCGTCAAGCCCCAATACCACGATGCCGAAGGGCGCGACAGCCGTCCGCAAGTCATTATCGTGATGAACTTTACGCGGCCTACGGACACGAAGCCCTCGCTCCTGACCTACGACGAGGTCGAGACCCTCTTGCACGAGTTCGGCCATGCCCTCCACGGTATCTTGGCCGCCGGGCGTTACGCCAGCCTCTCGGGCACGAACGTCTACCAGGACTTTGTCGAACTGCCTTCCCAGATTATGGAGAACTGGCTCCGCCAGAAGGAATTCCTCGACGGTATGGCGGTCCACTACCAGACGGGCGAGCGCATCCCGGCCGATTTGGTGCAGAAGCTCATCGATTTCTCGAACTTCAACGTCGGCTACGCCTGCTGCCGCCAGGTCAGCTTCGGGCTGCTCGACATGGCTTGGCATACGCTCAAGGAGCCGTTCGAGGGCGATGTGCCCGCGTTCGAGAAGGCAGCTTGGCAACGCGCCGTGGTGATTCCCGACATCCCCGAGGCCTGCATGAGCACGAACTTCAGCCACCTCTTCGCCAACGGCTATGCGGCTGGATATTATGGCTATAAATGGGCCGAGGTGCTCGATGCCGATGCCTTCTCGCTCTTCCAGGAGAAGGGGATTTTCAATCGCGAGGTGGCGCAATCGTTCCGCGACCAGATCCTCTCGAAGGGCGGAACCGAAGACCCCGCCGTCCTCTACCGCCGTTTCCGCGGCAAAGACCCCAGCATCGACGCACTCCTGCGGCGGAACGGAATCATTCAAAATGAAGAATGAGGAATTAAGAATGAAGGATTAAGAATTAGGAATTTCTGAACACAGAGACGCGGAGGCACAGAGATTTATTTTCTCCATCGCCTCCGCGCCTTTCCATTTTCAATTTTCAATTTAAACAAGCGTAATCGTCTCCGGGTATTTGATAATCACCACTTCCTCCGTCCCATTCGAATAGGTCTCAATCTGGAAATTGTATTGTCCCTCCGCCGCGTCGTACATCATCGTAAATTCTATCTTCTCATCCGTATTCAGCAAGATAGCCGAATCTTCATGCGGCATTCGCTGATCCACGTAATTAATCAGCACCAGCTGTGCTTTCTTGCCTTCTGGCGAGTCGACCAGCTTCAAACCCTTACCTTCCAACACCGCCGTTTTATTCCGCGGAAATTCCAACGGTCTGTCCGGATTCGCGTTCTCTTTGGGGTAGAATTTGGTGATTTCGGACAGTGGTTGTTCGTCCGGATCTGTTGGTTCGGTCGGGTCGACTATGATAGGATCTTTTTCTTCTTCTTGATCGCCTTTATTTCCTTCTTCGTCTTTTTTATTGCCGGCAGTCCTCCTGTTATAGTCCTCGTTGGTGTTATTAATTAATCGATTAGTAGTCTTTACAAAATTGGTAAGTTCCGGTGAAGGAATTGCCACGCTGAAAGCAAAAGCAACCGTTGTAATATATTCATATAATTCATACATGGCTTCTCGGACAGATTTAGCCGTTCCTAAATTAGCCGCCTCCTTGTTTATTTTACGCTGTTCCAAGAGAGAACCATATTGCTCGGTCGTTTCCTCCAATGCTTCTACGATATCATCTATTCCCAGCGTAGTCACATGTGCGGCCAAGTTTTCTTTCTTTACATCCACCAATAGCCCGCGAAGAGATTGTACCTCTTGCGCTTGCGGAAGCCTGTAGCAAGTCTTATACGGTTTCAATGCGTTATACAATTCAGTAGCCGCTTTCTTGCGGGTGGCTATAGGGGATTTTTTACCAGCTTCCAACGTATCGAACAAAGACATGACGATATCGTCGGTTACTTTGTCTATTTCATTGATTTGCACCGTCTCGTTCGAGATAGTGCTTTGTTCTGAAATATCGTCTAATGTGTTTTTCTTATCTGCAAAAGCATCAATCAGCCTTTGGTCTACGTGCAATTTCTCGGCTGTCGTTTCCTGCATCAACGCGAGAAAATTGTTGGCAAAATAACCGTACTCCAGATTGTTTAACTTTACAAAATTGAAAGATTTGATTTTTACAATGGGTTCCATAATATCTGTATTTTAATTCGTATTTAATTAACGCTGGCTAAGGTAGCGATTTTCGGTATATAAGCTGTTCTCTGATGTAAATATTTAGGATTTATTAAAAATCAACCTCTGCAAGCTGCAAAATGCGATTTTTGAAAATTCCGGGGCTCTGCAAGCTGCAAAACGCGATTTTTGAAAATTCCGGGGCTCTGCAAGCTGCAGAATGCGATTTTTGAAAATTCTGGGGCTCTGCAAACTTCAAACCCCGGATTTTTCAAAAATAGCGCGTGCCGGTTAGAGGTAACCTCCATGTCGGGCTAAAAATGCGGGAATGAATATGCTGACGAGCGCCGCATTGTTTCCCCACTTTAATTTTTTTACAAAATAGTCCCATTCCGATAACATGAAACGGTCGGCTACGGACGTAGCGAAATGATGTGCTATTTTAACAGCTATCGGGAAAACAATCAAAGGCGGGGAAAGCAAATGCCCCATACCTCGCCGTTAAACCAAGCAATCCAAGCGACTACCACATACAACAGATAGTTCAAAAAGATGATGAATCCGAATAGGTATTTCATGCGTTTAAAGTTTATTGCAATATAGAATAAGACTGAATTAAATGGCTGATGGGCATGTCGCATATTTCCTCCGTATTCGTCAGGGAAAATGCTTTGGCCAATTGTTGGGCGATGTGGCTGTTTACCGATTGTAAATTGCCCGTGGCGGCGACGGTATCCAGATAAGCTTTCATCAATTCCCGGTCGTTTTGGACGAAGGTGAAGAAAATGTCGGTAAGTTGTTCCTTGAATAGGGGAACGGCCTTTTGCATGAATTCGTTGGTGTTCATTGTGTTTAAATATTTGTTTTCCGGTTCCCCTGCGGAAGATTAGCAATAAAAAAAGCGTGGGGAAACTATACTTATTGCCCGTTCCACATTCTAAAGGCTCTCGCATTGCCCGGTTAGTCGAAACGAGCAACGCGAAAGCCCCACGCCGATGTATGTAATACGCCGCTTTTCCCCAGAAGCCACCAAGGGCAACGGGTAATAAGCAGGCTGTATAATACACGCCGAGAGCATTCACCGTTGCTTTGTTTTTGACTGACTTTTGAATTTGCGAGATTCTTAGAATGTCAAAACCAAAGCGCAAGTAAACGCTTTTCCGTAAAAACAATGCAAATGTAGGAATGCAAATCGGTTTTTCCTACCGAAAGGGAAGAAATTTTCGGGGGAATGCGTACCTTTGTGGAAAAGTTGTCATGCGCAATGGGAAACTGGGAAAACAACAGGAACTCCGAAAGGAGATAAAGGAAAAAGATAAAATTAGCCGGGAGAATTTGGGTAAATTTTTCTACGATTTGGCTAAGGTCACTTATACTGCGATGGTGGTAGGAGGCGTGGTCATTCTTTTTTCGGATGCAATGAAGATCGAAACATTCTTTATGGTTTCTGTTGGAATTGTCGCCACCTCTTTTTTAGCATTGATTGGATATATGATTTTTAAAAGATAACGCTATGTATGCTTTGATTTTTATATTTTCGATGGTGTCTGTAATCGCACTTTGCATCCTGATTTGGTTTCATACGAAAGCGGGGAAAAAGTGGTTGAGGGATTTATAGGCGAAATAAAGAATGGGTTGGAATTATGGAAGAAAAATTATCGAGGCTCTATTTGCGGGACGGACAAAACGCGCTCCGGTACGTGCAGAGCTTGAATCCCGACGTGAGGCCGATCGCGACCGAAGCGATATTCGAGTGTTTGAGGCTGGGTTATCCGCTCAACGATATGGAAATCACCAGCAAGGCGCGCGAGTTGCTGCGGATGAGGTTGCGGCGCAATTAGTAAGTATTGCTAAAGCGAACGAGCTGTATATTCCTAAACGCGAGTGGGATACTTTTGGGGAACGGAAAAGAATTCCTTCGGGCGAAAGCATTGTGTATTTGGATTATCCACGCAACCGGGTCATCAAAGTACGGGATCCGTTCGCGAAATCAGCCATCAAGCAGTTGCGCGCGGAGGATGTGATTTATGAGCATTTGTTTCACAATATCCTTTTCCCCGATACGCGTTACCAATTTATGGGGATTAGTGAAGAGGTGGACGGCGTGCGCATGATCCTGTCTCAACCTTATATTTCCAAGCAGTTTTTGTTGCCGGATAAAAAACTGATTGAGGATTATTTGGCGGAAGGATTGGGCTTGAAACCTGAAAGCCGTTATTTCTATGGGAACGACTATCTGGCTATCACGGACGTTTCCCCGATGGGAGATAATGTATTGTACGACGGGAAGAAACTGTACTTTATTGACCCGATTATCCGTTTGAAGAAACCTGCCCAAGAGGCATTGGGTTATTATTATGCGTTGTTGAAATAGGAAGAGACGCATTTCCATTGTTTTATCCATTCCTTTAAAAACTCCACGCCGTGTCTCCTTTTATCCCTTTTTGATCGGACAAAAGAAAAGCCCTGCAATCCCGCCGGACTACAAGGCTTTAGTATATAAAAAGAGAGTTGAATTTTAGAATTCTGCGTTCTTCGGCGTGCGCGGGAACGGGATGACGTCGCGAATGTTGGCCATGCCGGTCACGAACAGCAGCAACCGCTCGAAGCCCAGTCCGAAGCCGGAGTGAGGCACCGTACCGAAGCGGCGCGTATCCAGATACCACCACATGTCCTTCATCGGGATGTGCAGCTCTTGGATGCGGTTGTAGAGCTTGTCGTAGTCCGCCTCACGCTCGGAGCCGCCGATGATTTCGCCAATCTTCGGGAAGAGCACGTCCATGGCGCGAACCGTCTTGCCGTCGTCGTTCTGCTTCATATAGAACGCCTTGATTTCCTTCGGGTAGTCCGTCAGGATCACCGGGCATTTGAAGTGGTTTTCCACCAAGAAGCGTTCGTGCTCGGAAGCCAGGTCGACGCCCCAGTAAACCGGGAATTCGAACTTGTGCCCCTTCGCTACGGCTTCCTCCAATATTTTGATACCTTCGGAATAGGAGAGGCGGATGAACTTTTCCTTCAAGACGCCTTGCAAGCGGGCGATGAGTTCCTTGTCGAACATGTTGTTGAGGAACTGAATGTCGTCCATGCAGTTGTCTAACGCCCATTGCACGCAATACTTGATGAACTCTTCGGCGAGGTCCATATTGTCGTTGATGTCGTTGAAAGCGACTTCGGGTTCAATCATCCAGAACTCGGCCAAGTGGCGCGGCGTGTTCGAGTTTTCGGCGCGGAACGTCGGTCCGAACGTATAGATCTGCCCTAAAGCCGTAGCCGCGAGTTCGCCTTCCAACTGTCCGGAAACGGTCAGGCTCGTCTGCTTTCCGAAGAAATCGTCGTCGTAGATAATCGACCCGTTCTCATCCTTCTTCAGGTTGTAGAGGTTCTTGGTCGTTACCTGGAACATTTGCCCGGCGCCTTCGCAATCCGAAGCCGTGATGATCGGCGTGTGGAAATAGAAGAAACCCCGGTCGTGGAAGAACTTATGGATGGCATACGCCATGTTATGACGGATGCGGAACACCGCGCCGAACGTATTCGTACGCAGGCGCAGGTGGGCGATTTCGCGCAAGAACTCCATCGAGTGGCCCTTCTTCTGGAGCGGATAAGTCGCAGGATCGGCCGTCCCGTAGATTTCAATCTCTTTGGCTTGGATCTCTACGCTTTGCCCTTTCCCTTGCGATTGCACCAGCACGCCGTTGACGCTCAAGCTGGCTCCCGTCGTGATGGGCTTCAGGAATTCTTCGCCGAAAAGCTCCGTATCTACTACGATTTGAACATTATTGATGGTCGTACCGTCGTTCAAGGCGATGAAATTTACTTGTTTGCTTCCGCGGCGCGTACGCACCCATCCTTTCACATTTACGGTCGAGCCGTAAGCCGTGCTCTTCAGTACGTCTACAATTTTTGTCCTTTGTATTGTTTCCATTTTTATTTAATTACTAATTATTCAAACGCTCCCATGCGCAACGCATTGACTTCTTTTTCGTTGAGGTAACGCCATTTGCCGCGTCCCAAGTTCTTCTTGGTCAAACCTGCGAAGTAAACGCGATCCAGCTTGGTCACGTGATAACCTAATGATTCGAAGATACGACGGACGATGCGGTTGCGCCCCGAGTGGATTTCGATACCTACCTGTTTCTTGTCCGCTTCGTTGGCATAGCTAATGGCATCTGCATGGATTTCCCCGTCTTCAAGTTCTAAGCCGTTGGCGATCTTTTCCATATCTTCTACGGCTACTTCTTTATCCAGCCAAACGTGGTAGATCTTCTTCTTCTTGAACGAAGGATGCGTCAGTTTGGAAGCCAAATCACCATCGTTCGTCAGCAAGAGGACACCCGTCGTGTTGCGGTCTAGGCGGCCTACTGGATAGATACGCTCCGTACATGCGTTCTTCACCAAATCCATGACGGTGAGGCGTTCTTGCGGATCGTCGGACGTTGTCACGCAATTCTTCGGCTTGTTCAATACGATGTACACCTTGCTTTCGATTTGTACCGGCTTGTCGTTGAACGTCACCTTGTCTGAGCGTGTAATCTTTGTACCCAATTCCGTAATCACGACATCGTTCACCTTCACGCAACCTTTCTGGATGTATTCATCCGCCTCACGACGTGAGCATACGCCGGCATTGGCCAGGTATTTGTTCAAACGGATCGGTTCATTCGGGTCGGCCAATACTTCCTTATACTTCAGTTGCTTCTGGTGGCTGTACTTCGCATTCGGGTTGTAGTTGGCTTGTTTCCGGTTGTTGTTCGGGCGACGGTTGTTGTTCGGACGATTGTTATTGTTGTTATAACGTCCGTTGCCTCCGCGTGGGTTGCCATAGTTATTATTGTATGGGCGATTTCCTCCGCGCGGCATTTCCATGTCGTACGATGCCGGGATACGGTTTTCACCTACCCGCGGTCTTCTTTTCTTTACTACGCCTCCTTCAACCGGGCCGTTCGGCGTCGCGCTGGCGATAGGACCTTGGTTGTACGCCGGGCGGTTGTACGGACGTTGAGGTTGCTCGTTTCCATACGCTGGGCGATTTCCATACGGGCGGTTTCCATATCCGCCTTGGTTCGGGTTGTAATTGCCCCGATTTCCATACGGACGATTATTCCCGTAATTAGGCCGTTCGCCTCGATTGTCATATCTGGGCTGGTAATTTTGCCCATTTCCATAATCATTGTAAGCAGGGCGGTTGTTGCCGTATGGGCGGTAATTTCCGCGTTCGTTTTGTCCTTGACGGTTGTAAGGTCTCCGTTCGTAATTTCCTTCCGGCCGATAACCTGCGTTGTAAGGTTTTCTTACTTCGTCCTGCGCGTTCTCCTTGTTGATACTTGGTACCACATTCTTAGGGTGTGAAGGCTGTTGTTGAGCTTCATCTTTTTCTTCGATATTCATATTGTTTTGTGTTAAAGATTTATACTTGATAGCCTCCCGGCTACCTTTGTTGTTTCTCTCTGTTTGATTTGTAATTTATTTTCGTTTGAATTATAACTATTTTCCGATTGAATTATAACTATGTTTGTTTTCACATACCGGTATAATTATGCGGCGTGATCGCTTTCAGTTCGGCTTTTACCGCATCGCTGACTTGCAACGTGTCGATAAACTCTTGGATGGATTGCTCGGTAATGCCTGCATTCGTCCGTGTAAGCGCTTTCAACGCTTCGTATGGCTTCGGATAGCCTTCGCGGCGCAAGATGGTTTGGATACCTTCAGCCACTACGGCCCAGCACTTATCCAAGTCGGCACGCAAAGCCGGTTCGTTCAAAAGAAGTTTGCCTAATCCTTTCAAGAGGCTCTTGAAGGCGATTTCGACGTGTGCCATCGGGACGCCGACGTTTCGAATCACGGTCGAATCCGTCAAGTCGCGTTGCAGACGAGAGATCGGCAATTTACGCGACAAGTGTTCCAAGAACGCATTGGCGATACCTAAGTTTCCTTCGGCATTCTCGAAGTCGATCGGGTTCACTTTGTGCGGCATGGCCGACGAACCTACTTCGCCTGCTTTAATCTTTTGCTTGAAATATTCCATCGAGATGTATTGCCAAAAGTCGCGGTTCAAATCGATGAGGATCGTATTGATACGTTTCATGCCATCGAACAATGCGCTCAGATTGTCGTAGTTCGAGATTTGCGTTGTCCATTCTTCCCGCTTCAACCCCAGCACTTCGCTTACGAACCGGTTGCCGAAAGCTTTCCAATCGTATTCCGGATAAGCTACATGGTGCGCATTGAAATTACCGGTTGCCCCGCCGAACTTAGCCGAAATGGGCACGGCCTTCAGCAATGCCAATTGCTCCTTCAGGCGATAGACAAATACCATGATTTCTTTTCCCAAACGGGTAGGCGAGGCAGGTTGCCCGTGCGTCTTGGCCAACATCGGGATATCCATCCATTCGTTGGCGTCCTGTTCCAGCAGGTTGATGACCTCTTCCAATCCAGGGTAATACACCTGTTCGAGCGCTTCCTTTAAAGATAAAGGGATCGCGGTGTTGTTGATGTCTTGCGAAGTGAGTCCGAAATGGATAAACTCATGGTATTTCTCGGCAAGGAAATGGTCTGTCTTTTCTTTGATAAAATACTCAACCGCCTTGACATCGTGGTTCGTAACCTTTTCAATCTCTTTTACGCGCAGGGCATCTTCTTCTGAAAAATGCAGGTACACCTGGCGTAACCAAGTCTTTACTTCGTCGGTATTAAGCTCGCTCAATTGCGGGAGATACTCTGAGAGGGCTATCAAATATTCGATTTCCACGCGAACCCGGTACCGGATCAGCGCAAATTCTGAAAAGTATGTAGCCAAATTCTCAGCTTTGCTCCAATAACGCCCGTCTATAGGCGAAATAGCAGTCAGTGTCGATAGTATCATCTGTTTTCTACTTTTCTACATTATATAATATGTGGAGTTGCAAAGGTAGTGCATTTCTCGGGAAAAACCACAATTGTGACGATTTTTTTCATTTTTCTCGAAAAAAATTTGGAGAGTAAAAAAAAAGCAGTACCTTTGCACCGTCTTAAAGAGATAAGGCTTACAACTGACATCTTGAAAGATTGAAAAGGGCGTTTAGCTCAGCTGGTTCAGAGCATCTGCCTTACAAGCAGAGGGTCGGGGGTTCGAATCCCTCAACG
>CALUZR010000040.1 GCA_944325335.1 uncultured Parabacteroides sp.
CATTGTGGACGAAAAATTCTTCCTCTACAGGCTTTCTATGATTTATGCCTACCCACATTGATTTTCCGCTGACCCGGTTTATGCCTATAATCGGATTGGATTATCGTTATGTTTCCCCTTTGCATTATTTTGCAAAATCTTTTTCTTGCATGACGGAACATTCTTAAAAAAATAGTATTAACTTTGTAAGCATTGATTGCATAAACAAGAAAAGAAGATGGCTACGAGATTCCCATTTCAAGACGGTGGCGGAAAGAACGCTACGTTTAAAAAACACTTGATGCAACGCCTGATCAAATCGGGCAGCGCGTCTATTGCCGATATAGCCAAAGAATTGGAATTGAGCATTCCTACGGTTACGAAATTTGTAGGCGAATTGATCCGCGAGGGCTATGTGAAAGATTTAGGCAAGCAGAATACGAGCGGAGGAAGGCGGCCGAACGTCTACGGATTGAACCCGAAATCGGGGTATTTCGTCGGGATGGACGTCCAACGTAAGAAAATATTGTTGGCTACGATCGATTTCAATGGTAATATCGTATCCAACGATGAATCCTATCCCTACGAATTGGCCAATACGCCCGAAGCATTGGAGCAATTGATCCATATTCTGACAGATTACATCAGCCATTTGGAAATCGACTCGCGTAAGATATTACAAGTCGGGATGAACATTGGCGGAAGGGTCAATCCGAATACCGGTTTTTCGTACTCTTATTTCAATTTTAGCGAGAAGCCGCTCACGAAAGTGCTGGAAGGGCGAATAGGGATTCCGGTCAGTTTGGAAAACGATTCGCGTGCGATGATGTATGGCGAGTTCATGGCCGGATGCGTGAAGAAGGAAAAAGACGTGTTGTTCATCAACCTCAATTGGGGGTTAGGGGCAGGCATCCTGATCGATGGCAAACCCTATTATGGCAAATCGGGTTTTTCTGGTCAGATTGGGCATATCTGCGCGCTTGATAATGAGATTATTTGCAATTGTGGAAAGAAAGGATGCCTGGAGACGGAAGCGTCGGGTTATGCTATCGAGCGGATGCTTCGCGAGCGGATCGCCCAAGGATGTACTACGATCATGAGCGAGAAGCTGGAAGCGCATGGCGAGTTTTTGCTGAGCGATTTCGTGGACGCCGTACGGAAGGAAGACATGCTATCGATCGAGATCGTAGAGCATATCGGCTTTGTCTTAGGGCGTTGGATAGCGGGTTTCATCAACATCCTGAACCCTGAGATGGTCATCATCGGAGGTCCTCTTTCGGAAACCCACGAGTATTTGCGTTTGCCTATCCAAAGCGCCATCCGCAAGTATTCGTTGAATTTGGTGAACCATGATACGCGTTTGGTGGTTTCCCAATTGGGCGAACGGGGAGGTTTGATTGGCGCTTGCTTGCTTTCGCGAAGCCGTTTGTTGGACATGATTTAAATATAAAAGGAGGATAAGATATGGATTTCAAGACATTGGCCGAGAAATATAAAACAGAGCTATTCGAAAACGTCGTGCCATTTTGGTTAACCCATTCGCAAGACAAGGAATACGGAGGGTATTTCACCTGCTTGCTACGCGATGGCACGGTGTTTGATACCGATAAGTTCATCTGGTTGCAAGGACGCGAAGTGTGGTTCTTTTCCTATTTATATAATAAGGTAGAGAAGCGTCAAGAATGGTTGGATTGTGCCATCCAGGGAGGTGAATTCCTGAAGCGGTTCGGGCATGATGGCGATTATAATTGGTATTTCTCGTTGACGCGCGAGGGGCGTCCGCTCGTAGCTCCCTACAACATCTTCTCGTATACGTTTGCCGCTATGGCATTCGGGCAATTGGCGTTGGCCACCGGAAATAAAGAATATGAAGAGATTGCGCAAAAGACCTACGCCCGCATCCTCGAGAAGAAAGACAATCCGAAAGGCATGTGGAATAAACTCATCCCAGGTACGCGCGATTTGAAGAATTTCGCCCTGCCGATGATTCTCTGCAACCTCTCGTTGGAAATAGAACATCTTTTGGATGAAGAGGTATTGAAGCAAACCATCGAGCATTGCATCCACGAGGTAATGGATGTATTCTATCGTCCGGAGTTGGGATTGGTGGTCGAGAATGTGACGGTTGATAACCAGCTCTCCGATTCGTTCGAAGGACGTCAGCTCAATCCGGGGCATTCTATTGAGGCGATGTGGTTTATTATGGATTTAGGTGTTCGCCTTGGTCGGCAAGATTTGATAGACAGAGCTGTCGATATCGCCTTGAAGATGGTAAATGTAGGATGGGACAAGGAGTTCGGAGGCATCTTCTATTTCATGGACCGCTTAGGCTATCCCACCCAACAACTGGAATGGGATCAGAAACTTTGGTGGGTGCATATCGAGACGATGATCTGCATGGCGAAGGGGTATCTCCTTACGGGCAGGCCGGAGTGTTGGGCATGGTTCGAGAAAGTGCAGGATTATGCCTGGAGTCACTTTAAAGATCCGGTTTACCCCGAATGGTATGGTTATCTGAACCGGCAAGGCGAAGTGCTTCTTCCCTTGAAAGGAGGAAAGTGGAAAGGTTGTTTCCATGTACCACGAGGACTTTATCAATGTTGGCAAACACTGCAAAAATGTGCGATTAAACAGGGTGAATAAGGAATGCAGAAGATAAAAAACTTAACCGAAGGCCCCATTACACGTCAGCTCTTTCAATTGGCTGTCCCGATAATGGGGACTTCTTTTATCCAGATGGCGTATAGCCTGACGGATATGGCTTGGGTAGGCAGATTAGGGAGTGAAGCCGTAGCTGCTATTGGTGCGGTCGGAATCTTGACATGGCTTACGCAATCCATCTCCTTGATGAGCAAAGTCGGGGCGGAAGTAACCGTAGCTCATTCGATTGGTGCGCAAAATACGGCCGAAGCGAAGATGTATGCTTCCCATAATCTGACGATTGGTCTTCTGGTGTCGCTTGTCTGGGGTGCATTGCTCTTTGCTTTTGCGCATCCGCTCATAGAGCTTTATAAATTGGATGCGGAAATTTCGGCTATGGCGGTGGAATATCTTCGGATTGTGGCGGCTGGTTTCCCATTTGTATTCCTGGCTTCTGCGTTTACGGGCATCCACAATGCGGCGGGGCAGAGCAAGATTCCCTTCTGTGTGAGTGGAAGTGGTCTTGTATTGAATATGATTCTCGATCCGCTTTTTATCCTTGGATTTGGATGGGGTACGGCAGGTGCGGCGTATGCTACTTGGCTTTCGCAATTGGCCGTAGTCCTTCTCTTTGTTTACCAGGTGAAAGTGCGGAAGCAATTATGGCATGATTTCCATTTCTTTGTTCGGCTTAAGCGCTCTTATACGTTTCATATCGTTCGGTTAGGACTTCCTGTTGCCTTATTGAATAGTTTCTTTGCGGTGATAAACCTCTTGATGGGGCGGACAGCTTCTACGTATGGTGGCCATATCGGTTTGATGGCGTTAACGGCTGGCGGACAAGTGGAAGCTATCGCATGGAATACTTCGCAAGGATTTAGTACGGCTCTTAGTACGTTTACAGCCCAAAACTATGCTGCACGGCGTCGTGAACGTATCGAGAGCGCATACCGTACGACCTTGAAGATGACTTCCATCTTCGGCCTCTTTTGTACCATTCTTTTCGTCTTTTGGGGCACGGAGGTATTCAGCATCATCGTACCAGAGGCGAATGCCGCGATGGCCGGAGGCGAATACTTGCAAATCGATGGCTATTCCATGATGTTCATGATGCTGGAAATCACGATGCAAGGACTTTTCTACGGGACAGGCCGTACGATTCCGCCCGCAGTTATCAGCATTTCGTTCAATACGTTGCGCATTCCGTTGGCCATCTTTCTGGGTGCGGCTGGATTGGGTGTCGCCGGTGTTTGGTGGGCGATTAGTATCTCCAGCATTCTGAAAGGAATTGTCGCCTTCATTTGGTTCCGCATTCTCGAGAAGCGGTTGTGGCGGTCATAAGAGCAACGAGCTATCTCCATAACTCAAGAAACGGAACCCGTGGCCGAGTGCATAGTCGTATATCGGCCGCCAGTTTCCTCTGACAAAGGCGGATATCAATAGCAACAAGGTGCTCTTCGGCTGGTGGAAGTTGGTAATGATACCGCGTACTACTTTGAATGAGTAGCCTGGGGCAATGATGATTTGCGTAGCCGTCATGAGTTTATCCGCTTCGTGCCGATCCAAGTAATCCAATATGCGCTCTAAAGCATTTTCGACCGGTAGCTGGTTATTCGCTTCTTCGTAAGGCATCCATTGCGGTACGACCAATTCTTCGGAAGTCGCATCTGGGTTCTTGTCCAGTAACACACCGATATAATAGAGGCTTTCCAGCGTTCGTACAGAAGTAGTTCCTACGGCAATGACGTGTCCTAACTTCCGCCGGATATGTTCAATCGTATTCCTTCGCACGGAAATAAACTCCGTATGCATCTCGTGTCCTTCTATCGTTTCGCTTTTCACCGGTTTGAATGTCCCTGCCCCTACGTGGAGTGTCACCTCTTCACGTTCGATGCCTCGCGTGTCGATATCGGCCAATACCTCTGGAGTAAAATGCAATCCGGCCGTCGGGGCAGCTACCGACCCTTTGATCTTCGAGTAAACGGTCTGGTAGGTTTGCAAGTCGCTCTTCTCCGTCTCGCGGTGCAAATAGGGCGGAATGGGCAATACGCCTGCGGCATCCAGTATCTCGGCAAAGGTGAGCGAAGCATCATCCCATGCCAATTCAACTACATGGCTATCTCCCTGGCTGGAAATACGTTCGGCGGTCAGCTTCACCTCCTTCCCATTTATCGGAATCACGCGTTCCAGTTTCCCCTCTTTCCATTTCTTCAGGTTTCCGATGAGGCATGTCCACCGGCACCGTTCCGTCTGTTGGAAGATCAGCGCATAATCGTGCGGCGTATGAGGCTCGAGGCAAAACACTTCGATCCGCGCTCCGGTTTGCTTTTGAAATAATAGCCGGGCTTGGATCACACGCGTATTATTAAAGACCATCAATGCCTCTTGCGGCAAATAGTCCGGTAGGTGTTTGAAAACCGTCTCGCCTATTTCTCCTTCCTTATATAATAAAAGCTTCGATTCGTCGCGCTTCGCCAACGGGAATTTAGCAATTCGTTCGTCCGGCAGCGCGTAATCATACTCTTCGATACGTATCTCTTTTGGGTTCATCATCTTTCCTTTTTTCGAGGTGCAAAAGTAGTGAGAATATGGCGAAGAACAAAATCTGGGATATTATAACGTGAATTCGATAGAAGAAAAAAGAGAGAAAAGAGAAAATGTGGGAGAAAAAACTCCAGACACCCAAGCAAAAGTTTGTCAAGTGCCATGTATTTCTCTATCTTTAGCCTAAAGATACATATCTGCAGGTTAAAGATACATATCTTCAAGCTAAAGATATGTATCTTCAGTCTAAAGATAGACTTTTCTTAGGGAGCTCTCTATTTTTCCCTGCCGACTTCCCCATTTTGCTCTCCGGCTATCGAAGTTTTCTCCCTCTTTCCGCTTGATGTAGTCTTACTCATACTATGGCGTTTTGCCCGTAAAATCCACGTCTTCCATAAACGTTACCGCCGCAAAAGTACTATTTTTTATTTTATGTCATAGAAATTAGGACAGATTTTATCGACGAAAATGCAATTTTTTCCTGCAACAGTTAAATTTAACACCTAAAAAGGCATCCAAAACCGCCGTATGAGTAAGACTACGTCGATCGTAGACGAAGCTTAAATCAATATCAAAATTTAATAATTATGTACCCAAACAAAGTAACAACGAAAGGTAGATGCGTGCTTTTGGCGAGTTTGCTATGTTGTGGACTCCCGGCATTAGCCATCTCAGAGAATGCCTCAGCGTATTCTATTTCTCCTGTAGTCCAACAAGATGCTACGATCAAGGGGCAAGTGTTGGATCACAAGACCGGCGACCCGGTTATTGGTGCAAACGTCATCGTAAAAGGTACTACCAACGGTACAATTACCGATATGGATGGTAAGTACGAACTCAATGCCCCCGTCGGTGCTACATTGCAGATTTCTTATATTGGTTATCAGACGGTGGAAGTCCAAGCTACCGCAGGCGACCAGACCATCCAATTACGCGAAGATGCAGAGGCATTGGACGAATTGGTAGTCGTAGGTTATGGTGTCCAGAAGAAGGAAAGTCTGACCGGTGCGTTGCAAACGTTGAAAGACGAGAAACTGAAAGACATCACGACTCCGAGCGTCGAGAATATGTTGAACGGTAAGGTTTCCGGTGTATATGTAGCTCCGGGTTCTGGCCAGCCGGGTGCAAGCGGTTCGGTGGTCGTACGTGGTCAAGCTACATTGAGTGGTTCTACTGCTCCGTTGTGGGTAATTGATGGTGTAACCGTTGGTACTGATGCCGGTTTGTTGAATCCGAACGATATCGAAACAATGACCGTATTAAAGGATGCGGCTTCTACCGCTATCTATGGTTCAGAAGGTGCGAATGGTGTAATCCTTATTACGACTAAAAACGGGAAAAGCGGAAAGATGTCTATCAATGCTTCGGTAAAGATGGGTGTCAGCACGTTGAATAATGGTAATTTGGAGGTAATGGATGGTGCGGAATTGTATGATTACTACGCATCTTTCAATAACCAGGAAATGATTACATTCTCTCGTTGGAATCCGGAGTTGCGCAATAGTAATTTCGATTGGTGGGATTTGGCGACTCAGTCCGGTTTTACGCAAGATTATAACCTCTCTTTCTCTGGTGGTAGCGATACTTACAATTCTTATTTTTCATTAGGTTATTATGATGAAGAAGGTGCGGTAAAAGGATACGACTATTCTCGTTACAACTTCTTATACCGTTCTACGTATAAACCGTTCAAGTGGTTGACCATCCGTCCGTCTGTACAAGGAGCTTTGCGTGATGTTACGGATGCGCAATATTCGGTAACAGCGATGTATTCTATGTTGCCATGGGATAGCCCATACGATGAAAATGGCGAATTGGTTCCAGACCGTTACCAAGGATGGGTAAATAGCCAATCTACTAACTACTTGAATGATTTGGCGTATGGCAATCACACCGATTATAAGACGTATGAATTTTTAGGTAGTTTCAACTTTGATATTAAGTTTACCGATTGGTTGACATTGTCTTCTATCAATAGTTATAAATACCAAGGCTATTACTATCATTCATATACAGATCCGCGTAGTAACAGTGGTTTAGGCGTAAATGGTCGTATTGATGAATACCAAAGCAATACAACCCGTCTTTTGACAAACTCTTATCTCACTTTCAACAAAACATTTGATAAGCATTCGGTTAATGCCGTATTAGGTTACGAGTATAAGACTTACTCCGCAAAAGTTATCCAGGCGATTGGTACCGGGTTTGCATCAGGTTTTGAAGTGTTGGATGTAGCTGCTTTGCCTGAATCTGTTGGTGGTAGTTTAAATGAAGAGGCGGTACAATCTGTATTCTTCCGTGGCAACTATTCGTATGATAACCGTTATGTTGCGGAACTTTCTTTCCGCCGAGATGGTGCATCTAACTTTGGTGAGGATGCCCGTTGGGGTAATTTCTATTCAATTAGTGGTGGTTGGAATATCAATCGTGAGAAATGGTTTGAAGCGGATTGGGTAGATCAATTAAAGCTGCGTGCTTCTTGGGGAACTATGGGTAACCGTCCGGGTGAACTTTATCCGCAATACGACTTGTATTCGGTTTCTGCCAATTATAACGGAGTCCCGGCCATTTTGATTAGCCAAGTAGGTAATCCGGATTTGACATGGGAACAAACTTCTACCTTAGGTGTTGGTTTGGATGCAAGCCTATTTGAAAATCGTTTCCGTTTTACATTCGACTTTTACAATAAGTATACAACAGATGTATTGTATCAAGTGCCAGTATCAGGCTTGACGGGTGTTACATCTCGTTGGCAGAATGTGGGTGAAATCAGTAACCGAGGTGTTGAATTGTCTATCGGAGGCGACCTTGTTCGTACCAAAGATTGGACTTGGAGTATTGATGCTATTGTAGGTCATAACTCCAATACCGTAGAAAAACTGTATGGAGATGACCCGAATCTGGAAATTATCAGTTCAGGAGGTGAATTAGGCATAGCCGGTTCTGCTTCCAGTATCTTGAAAGAGGGTTATAGCAGTGCCTCTTATTATATGGTAGAATGGGCGGGTGTGAATCCAGAAACGGGTGCGCCGCAATGGTACACTACTGCCGAAGATGGTAGCCGTGTGATTACTGAAAGCTACGACCAAGCCGATTATATTATTACGGATGCATACAATCCTAAATTGTTTGGTAGCTTCAATACCTACTTACGTTGGAAAGACTTGGATTTGAGTGCTGTGTTTGGATATTCAATTGGAGGTAAGATCTACAACTATTCTCGTCAGGAATACGATTCGGATGGTACATATACTGACCGTAACCAGATGAAGTTGATGGATGGTTGGAGTCGTTGGGAAAAACCGGGCGATATCGCTACGCACCCCGTTGCTTCTTACAATAACCAATCAGGAGCCAACAAAGCTTCTACTCGTTATTTGGAAGATAGCGATTTCTTAAAATTACGTTCGCTTTCGATCGGTTACAATTTGAAGTTGCCAGAATATTATATTCAGAACTTGCGTATCTTCTTTACGGGAGAAAATCTCTTTACAGTTACGGGTTATTCGGGTGTTGATCCAGAGCTTCCTGCAAGCGATGGTAGTGTAATCGGAACAACAGGAGCTTCTGTCTATCCTTCTACTCGTAAGTTTATGTTTGGTTTGAATGTAACATTTTAAATAGGTAAGAATCTTATGAAAAAGAAAAATATAACAAAGATATTGCTTGCAACCTTTTCGGCAGGAGTTTTATTGACTTCCTGCGATATAGAGCGGTTGCCTAATGGAAGTATGGCTTCCGAAGATGTTTTTGGCGATTTGGACACCAACCTGAAAGGTATGGTAGACGGTGCTTATGCCCAGTTAAAAACTTGGTCTGACCCGATGCATCGTTTGGGCGAATATGCCGGAGACAATATGATGATTCGTGGATCTTCTACGGATGCGTTCTATGAGTTTATTTCTTATGCTCGTACTCCTAATAACTACCGTTTGCAGAATTTCTGGGATTATGGATATAAGGCTGTGGCTCAGGCTTCGAATATTATTGATGCCGTAGCTGAAGGACAGAGTGCTGAGATTGATAACAAGTTGGGCGAATGTTATTATATCCGTGGTATGATGTATTTCTATTTGACCCGTGCATTTGGCCGTCCTTATTATCAAGCTCCGGATAAGAACTTGGGTGTACCTATCGTGAACGGGACGCCGGACGATATGAATAATCTTCAGTTGCCTGACCGTTCGACTGTAGCACAATGCTATGCGCAAGCTATCGGTGATTTGCGGAAGGCAGAAAGTCTGTTGACGGAAAACAACGGACCGGCGTATGCCTCTATTGGCGCCGCGCAAGCCATGCTGTCTCGTGTCTATCTCTATATGAGCGGTACGTATGAGAATCCGAATACGCAATATGCCGACTCAGCTGTCTATTATGCTTCGCAAGTAATTAATTCGGGTACCTATTCTTTATTACCTCGCAGCGAGTTTATGGTTTACAATACCATTGTGCCGGAAAACAATCCGGAGGCAATCTTCGTGGTAAAACGCGTATCAACTGAGTTTTCAGGTGACGACCACTATTACGGTATCGGCGGTATGTATGCCAATATTGGTGGTATGGGTTGGGGCGAAATGTTTACCAGTGCCAAATACATTGATTTGTTGAACGAGACTGGACGTAATGATTGGCGTCCGGATCAGAAAACAATTGTAGATGCACGTGCTAATTTCATCGAACCGCAATATGTGACGGACGAAAATGGTAATTATACACCGGTATTCCGTTTTATCAAGAATCTGTATAATGCAAGCGGAGAACAGACTAACTATGGTTATGTACAAGCTACATTGCACCAGAATGGAAACCAATATTCTTGTTCAGAGACTATTGATGGTGTAGAAACTACCTATCAGATGACTCCGGTCAACGAAGAACAGCAAATCTATTCAATTAAGTATTCTGATGGCAATACTTATACAGGTGTGATTGATTATGAAATGACAACCAACCGTAGTTATCCAGAGTTCTATATTGTAAAATGTTCCCGTGAAGGAGAAGATTCTCATTTGTATTCACCGGTTATCTCTCGTTTAGGCGAAGTCTATCTGAACCGTGCGGAAGCATTGGCTAAATTAGGTCGGTATAGCGAAGCGTTGAGTGACTTGAATACTATTCGCGAACGTTCGATTCCAGGTGCAGGTTACAGTGCGTTGGATGCTTCGAATGCAGGTGAGCTGATAGATAAAGAGCGTCAGTTGGAATTGGCTTACCAAGCAGAACGAAGCTTTGATGTGTTCCGTAATGGTGAACCGTTGACGCGTCACTATCCAGGTCCGCACAATGCAATGGAAGATGTACCAGCTACGGATTATCGCGTGACATATTATATTCCGCAAACGGCTATCAACTCATATCCAAGCGGATGTACGTTGACACAGAATCCAACGAGCAATGCAGGTGTAATATTGAATTAATAATTCAGTCAAATTAATAAGGGATGTACCAACTAAAAACAGGTGCATCCCTTTCTTCTATATAACCCTGAAAAAGAGTCTACATCCTATTGACTCGTTTGTCGAAAAACGAAAAGATTTGATGAAAAAAGTTGCATATTCATTTAAAATACCTAACTTTGCGGAAAAATCAAATGTTTAACGTATGGAAGAATTTAAAGCAAATCAAGAATTATCTCGGGCTATCCAAGAGAATCGAAAACAGCTCCGTGAAACACTCGGTAAGTTCTTTCTTGACTTAGCCAAAATCGCTTTTTCGACTATGGTGGTGGGAAGCGTAGTTTCAATAGCAAGTGATATAAACCGTCCTAATAGTTGGATCATAGCTACATTGGGGGTTGTCTCTACTTGTTTATTAACATTTACAGGGTATAGAATGATAAAACTAAAAGGAAAGGTAAAGATATGGAAGTATTAATTGCTACATACGTATTGACAAGTCTCGTTTGCATTGCACTTTTACTGTGGTTTCGCACAAAATCTGGACAGAAATGGCTGGATGATCTATAAGAGGCTATCTTCTGAGATTGTTGTATGAAATGAAAATGGAGTAAAATGGAAGCATTAGCAGTAGTGTATGGCGTAGGTGTCCTGATAGTCGGCGGCATCTACCTCTGGACTTTCACCAAGTCCGGAAAGAAATGGTTGAAGAATCTATAAGAACGAAACAGGCTGGAAAGGAATACTTTTTCAGCCTGTTTTGTTTTAGGAAAGAGAACCCCGAAAAGGTATGATGTATCAACTCCGCCTTCCGAGAGGTTTTCATAAAAAATGCCGATGCGGAGAAGAACCCACATCAGCATTTAAACATACATGTCAGAGAAATAATACTTACTTCTTGAAGTAGCGGTTGAACAGACCTTCGAAACCTTTGCCGTGGCGAGCTTCGTCTTTTGCCATTTCGTGCACTGTGTCGTGGATAGCATCCAAGTTCAGTTGTTTAGCACGAGTAGCAATGCGCTTCTTGTCTTCGCAAGCACCAGCTTCCGCGTTCATACGCTTTTCGAGGTTTGTCTTTGTATCCCAAACCACGTCGCCCAAGAGTTCAGCGAACTTAGCAGCGTGTTCAGCTTCTTCCCAAGCATAACGCTTGAATGCTTCAGCTACTTCGGGATAACCTTCGCGGTCTGCCTGGCGGCTCATCGCGAGATACATACCTACTTCCGTACATTCGCCCATGAAGTGCGCGTTCAAGTCTTTGATCATTTCATCGTCGCAACCTTTAGCCACACCGATTACGTGTTCGTCGGCGAACGTCAATGCGCCTGTTGTTTCTACCAATTCTTTGAACTTGCTCTTCGGCTGCTTGCATTGCGGGCAGAAATCGGGAGCTTCATCACCTTCGTGAACGTAACCACATACTGTACAAATCCATTTCTTTTTCATATCACTAATTTTTTAATAAGTTATTACTGCATTTCTTTTTGACAATGCAAATGTACGCATTCCAATTCTATTTTCCGAAGAAAATTGGATTGAATTCTTTTATGGCATGATTGATTCTATTTATAGGCCGGATTTTATTCACAAAATGCTCCTTTTTCTTGGAAAATAGACTTAAATCAATTACCTTCGAAGCGCTAAAAATAGATTTAAGAAGATGAAAACACGAAACTATTTGCTGGCCTGTCTGTTTGCCTTTGGTGGCCACGCTTTGTTTGCTCAAGAACAAGCGTTGGTCGATACGACCCAACATGCGAAATCGTTGTATGAAATGTGGAAAAAGGAGGACGCGCGTCCGTTTACTTCACACATGCATATCCAATTCTGTACCTCTTTCACTTCTAACTTCAATGACTTTTCCGTGGAAGAGGCGACGTTTAAGTTAAACCGTTTGCGGATGGAGATATTGGGGCGCTTCTTAGGGAAGTTCGGCTATCGTTTCCGCTATACCTATAATAAATATACGAATCCGAATACGGTGGACAACCTCTCGACCCACATCGAATTGGCCAATATGGATTGGGACGTATCGAAATTTATCACCCTGAAGGCGGGCAAGCAATTCTTCCTGTTAGGTGGTTACGAGTATTACGTTACGGGGATTCGCGTGCGCCAGTTCTCGGATTTCAATAATTATACGCAGAGTTATCTGACGGGCGTATCTGGTACGTTTCATCTGACGCCTACCCAAGACTTGTCTTTGCAGGTGGCCAACAACCGGGTCGAGACGGAATCGCAAATCAATACGGGCGAAGGGCAGGCAAGTGTGCCCAAAGTGCCCTTGATGGGGACACTGAATTGGACGGGCCGGTTCCTGGACGACGGGGCACTTCAGTTCTATTATGGAGCGGCCGCGGGGCAAATCTTGCGGAACCGGAATATTTATTACCTGACGTTCGGGAACGTATGGGAGCGTGGCCCGGTCTTGGCTTATGTGGATTGCATGTATTCGCGGGAAGAGGTGGATTCGAAGGGTTTGATTACAGCCGTTCATGCGGTGGGCGAGGACGAGAAACCGATGACGGCCCAATATGTACAATACCTATCATGGATTGGTAATTTGGATTACCGTTTGCACCCGAAATGGAATATGTTCGTGAAGGGAGTGTATGAATGGGGTGGCGTCTACAAAACAAACCGGATTTACGAGCGCGGAATATACCGGAAGTCGTGGAACGCCCAACTCTGTTTGGAATATTATCCGCTGAAGCGAAACGATTTACAGCTTTTCCTACATCTTTCGTATAAAAAATACCACTTCGCCGAACGGGCAAAAGCCTTGGGCGGGGCGGATTTCTCCGAACAACAGATTATGTTGGGCTTATTGTACACGATTCCAGTATTCTAACGTAACGGTTGGAAACGCAGGATGACATCGCTTCCATTGTAATTGGCACCTGCCACGTATTGTATCTTGTCGGCAAAGAAATCCACCTTTTCCTCGTGCGTATGCCCGGCGAAGATGCCGATAATCAACGGTTCATTTACGACTATGTCGCGGAATCGGTACGTCGTGGAGGTGTGTCCTTCTGCTGGCCAGGGCGCACGCCGTTCAATCTCGTAATAAATGTCGTGCGCTTTGTTCCAATCTGGATTACCGCACCCGTAGTCGATGTTTTGCCCGGGAAGGTACACCGGGATGTGCATGGACAAGACAATCGGCATGCCCTTTTTTATCTCTTCTTGCAAGAACGCCAGTTGCTCTTCCGTGATTTCGTTGGTCGAATCATCGATAAAAAGGAAATTGATTCCCTGTACGGTCCGGGCATAGCAAAGCGGATTCGCACCTTGGTAGAGCGGCTTTAAGACGGAGTGCTCCCATTTTTCCCGTTGCTCGGTTGCCTGCCCAGGCTCTCCTTCGTAATGCCAATCATGGTTGCCCGAAATATACGCCCAATCCAATCCCGATCCATTCATTATTTTCAACAGGCTATCCACCGATGCAGCCGAAGGAAAATTGATCATGTCGCCCCCCAGGATGACCAAACCGACGGAATCCTGCTTCGCTCGTTCCAACGAACGTTTCAACGCCTCCTCCCGTCCGTTGCTTATGCCATAATTCTCCGGCTCGACCGCGCTTCCGCCCATTCGCTTGGCATAATCGTAATAAGGCTTCCCCCGTTCGTCTTCTACGGTGAAGTGCGTATCCGAAAGGAACATCACCTTCACGGGCGTTTCCAGCTGTTTCATCTGGAAATCCACATATCCTTTACTATATATAATATGCTGAACCGGACTCTCCTCAACCGCCTTCTGCGGATTGCACCCCCAAAGGAGGGCACATAGCGCGAATAATATGTAATGGAATCTTTTCATATCCTTCATTTTGTATTAGCGTCGCAAAGTTAAACAATTCCATACGTTTTTCCAAACCACGGCGTGAATGCTGGCGATTGTAACTATAAACGGAAACGAATATAGTTATAATTGGAAAGGATGATAGGCATAAACCAAATGCCCTTTAGGCATCAGTCTCCGAAAAAAGTTGAAATCTTTTTCTTTTTTTCATGGTGGTTTTAATTTTCCTTCCTAACTTTGCGGCATTCCGAGTGGGATTCGGCGGAATCTTCTATCGGATGGACATATTGAGTTAAAGCATTTACGATATTATTCCTAAGAAAGAAAATCGCCAGTTTTTAATCAAGTTGGAATAATAAACAATAAATGCTTGCACTCTTAGCTGTATAACTTTTTCAATAGGAAAGGTGTATCCTTCAGCATAGAGTGCGGGCTGTTGTTTTATTATCAACTTGATGGGCGTTTGGCGATGCCTCTTTCTTAGGTAATGGACAACATAACCCGCACTTTTTTATGCCCGTTTAGTTGTTAGTAAATGCGGTTAGAAGAATATTATTAATCCATCTATTAACTAATAAACAAGTGAATATGAAAACAATTTCAGTTATTCAAAAGGTGATGCTGATGCTATGCGCTCTTTTCGTGGTCTCGGCTTGCAGCTACGACGACGAGGAGATTTGGAACAAGGTGAACGACCATGAAGAGCGCATCTCGGCATTGGAAGATTGGCAAAAGCAGGTGAATAGCAATATTACGGCTTTGCAAGAGTTATTAAACACGCAGGATTACATCACGAAGGTGTCGCCCTTGATGGAGAATGGTGTGGAGATTGGTTATTCTATCCATTTTGCGAAATCCGATTCCATTGCGCTTTATCATGGTACGAAAGGTGCCGATGGAGCAGATGGTTATGTGCCGGTCATTAGTGTGAAGAAAGATACGGATGGCATCTATTATTGGACGCTCGATGGCGATTGGCTGACCGACGCGGAAGGCCATAAGATTAAAGCCGAAGGCACGGATGGTAAAGATGGTGCGGATGGTGAAGATGGAAAAGACGGACAAGATGGTGAGGATGGAAAGGATGGCCATAATGGTTCGAACGGTCATAATGGCACGGATGGACGCGATGGCATTACGCCCAAGCTGAAGATAGAAGAAGGCACATGGTATGTCTCTTATGATAAAGGTAAAACATGGGATAAGTTGGGTGTAGCGATTATCGAAGAGGGCGGCGAGAGTACCTCTTGCACTTGTACTTGCCCGATAACGGATGTAGATGTACAAGACGAAAAAGTAGTCTTTACCTTAGATTCTGGTGATGAGTTTGAGGTTCCTTATTATGAAACATCAAGCGAACTAACCATCACATTCGATGAAACAGCCATTGAATTAGAAGCCGGAGGAACAACGGAATTAACCTATACATTATCTTATACGGAGAATGTAAAAGTATCCGCCATTGGCGAAGGCGTGCGGACGGAAATAAGTAATGGTAAATTAATTATTACCGCTACCTCGGAAAACTTCGAAGGTGGCAAAGTATTGGTTCATGCTACAGATGGGGAGAATGTGGCTACGGTAGAGTTGACTATTACCAAGATGGTGATTACTTATATTGAATATACGGCGACCCAGAAGCTGGAACCGGGAAGTGAATTAAAAGATATATACCTTCCTGAAAAAAGTACTTATAATGAAGAAACGGGAGAAGGACGTATAGCCATTAAAGGTACATTAGATAATTATGATGGCTATTGGTATGCTTTTGATACGAATACAAATCAATACTTGAAGTCTATAAAGATACCTGAAGGTGTAGAAACGATTACCCAAGATGCTTTTATAAATTGTAGTAATTTGGAAACTGTATCATTACCTTCTACTTTAAAAGAAATAGGAAAGTTTGCTTTTAGTAAGACTTCGTTGAAGGGTGAAATTGTAATACCAGAAGGTGTTACAGAGATTGGTGAGAGTGCTTTTAGCGTAGGTACGTCAGCAGAAGGATTGAAAATTACTAAAGTACAGTTACCTGAAAGTTTGGAAACAATAGGTGCAAGGGCTTTTATGGGTTGTAGTGAATTAACTGAAATAACTATACCAGATAAAGTAACTACAATAGAAGAAGCTACGTTTAGTCAGTGTAGTAAATTGAAAACTGTCGTTATTGGAGACGGTGTAACGAAAATTGGAGATAGAGCGTTTGAATCCTGTTCGAGTGTAGAAACAATTACATTAGGAAAAAGTGTTTCAAGTATCGGGAATAAAGCCTTTAATGTTTCAAGTAGTTGGGATGAGACTGGGTATAAACAATTAAAATCTATTACATGTAATAGTTCTACTCCTGCCACATTAGGAACAACTCCTTTCCCTGTAAGTGGAGGTTGGAACACCTATAATTATAAGATATATGTTCCAAGTAGTGCCGTGCAAACCTATAGATCTGCATGGAACGCATATAGTAGTAAAATACAAGCCATCACAGAATAACGAAATTAAGGCCGATGCGAATCGCCCGAAATATGTTTTATTAGTGAATGTGGCCCTGGATTCTTCGAATCTGGGGCTTTTCATTTGTTTCAGAATGCTTGCAGTCTTAAAGAAAAGGGTTTGAAAAACGTTGGAAATGGTCGCGGGTCGACCAAATTCCATTTCCAACGTGATTGGAAGCCTATTTGGTGCACCAGATTCCATTTCCAACGCGATTGGAAGGCCATTTGGTGGACCAAATTCCATTTCCAACGTGATTGGAAGCCTATTTGGTGGACCAAATTCCATTTCCAACGCGATTGGAAGGCCATTTGGTGCACCAGATTCCATTTCCAACGCGGTTGGAAGCCTTTTGCGTGGGCGCAATGGCATTTCCAACGTTTTAGGGAGGCTTTACCGGTTGCCGTTCTCCGTTTTCTCCTCGAATGGCATGATGCAGATGCCGATTTCCTGGATGCCGGGCAGGATGCTGTCGCGCATTCCTTGCCGGAAACTGAAGGTGTATTGGCCGGCGTAGGGGAAATAGTAGCGCTCGCGGATGGGGAAACTGGATTCGTAGAGGGAAATCCCATGGCCGAACCATTTCCCGTATTCGTCGGCAAGCATACATTCGATGGTGTCTTTCTGCAGGGAACCGACGGGCGGTTCTTCGTTGACGAAGAGCCAGAGGTTCTGGTAGGGGTATTGGTTGTTGTTGCGGATGTAGAGCTGGACGTCGTAGGGTTTCGAGATGTCGTTCACTTCGAACGTGAAATAATAGACCTTCTCTTTTCCCCACTCGGTCCCGTCGATCACCTGATATTGGTTGTAGAGCGTCTCCGGGTGGCAGGAAAAGAGAAGGGCAAGCCCTGCGAGCCATCCCCATCCTTTAATTCGCAGGTTTGGCATCTTGGGCAGGTTTGTTGTTGTTCTTGTTGTTTTTATTCGCATTGCCGGCAGATTGCGGTTTGTTGCCCGTTTGCGGTTGCGCGGACTTTTCGCTTGCGGCTTTGGGCTGCTTTTGCTTCGGCTTGTTGGCCGCGTTGTTGTTTCCTTTGGCCGCGGACTGGTTCTGCTTTTTGTTTTCGTTTTTCTTCTCGTTGCCTCCGGCTTTGGGCTGGTTAGGCTTCTGCGCGGCGGCTTGCGGCTGTTTGTCGGCATTCTTTGCCTCCTTGTTGGCATTGCCCGAGCGTTTCTTTTTCTTCTTTTTCGAGACATTGTCGAAGCGGGTCACGTTGTCTTGCTCGAGGATGTCTTTCGATTTCTGCTTCGTCGGCTTTTCCGCATTGGCTTCCAGCGAAAGGGGCTTCGTGCCTTGCTTGTTGAGGGCAATGACCTCGAAGGCGCGTTCGGCCGGGATGGTGACGAGGTTTGCCGCGATCGACTTGTCCGTCGAGTAGGTGATTTCCCGTTTGAAAATATCTGTCTTGAAATGATAGTAGGTATTGTCTTGCGTCTCCAGCGTCATTTCGTGCGAAGGCAGATGCTTTTGCGCTTCCACGTAAGTATCGATTTCGAAGTTGATGCAACACTTCAGTTTCGCACACTGCCCGGCGAGCTTTTGCGGGTTCATGGAAATGTCTTGGTAACGGGCGGCTCCCGTGGCTACCGAGACGAAGTTCGTCATCCAGCTGGAGCAGCAAAGCTCGCGCCCGCAAGGACCAATCCCGCCGATGCGTCCTGCTTCCTGCCGCGCCCCGATTTGTTTCATTTCGATGCGTACGCGGAATGCCTCGGCCAATACCTTGATAAGCTGGCGGAAGTCCACGCGCTCGTCGGCGATATAATAGAAAATGGCTTTGTTGCCATCGCCTTGGTATTCCACGTCGCCTATCTTCATGTTCAATCCCAAGCTGGCGGCAATCTGGCGGGAACGGATCATTGTCTCGTGTTCTTTCGCTTTGGCCTCGTGATACTTGTCGAGGTCGTTCTGCCGTGCTTTGCGGTATATCTTCTTAGGCGCCTGGTCCATGCGGACGTGGTTCTTCTTCATTTGCAGGAGGACGAGCTTGCCGGTCAGCGAGACGGTCCCGATGTCGTGCCCCGGTGCTGCTTCTACTGCGACCAAATCCCCTTTTTCCAACGGGATATGGGCATTGTTCAAGTAATAACCCTTACGTGTATTCTTGAATTGCACCTCTACGAACTCCGTCGCTTCGGCCGCACCGGGCACGCCGCATAGCCAGTCGTATGTGTTGAGTTTGTTGTTTTGTATCTTTCCGCAACCTTTGGCGCTCATGCCGCAGCTGCCGTTATCTAATTTGAAGTCCATATATTTTTTCTATTTTCGAGTTGGCTACAAATGTACAATTAAAATTTGAAATGACGGTAAAAATAGGGAGCCGCAATCAGGGTTTTTCCTCTCATTTCTTCTTTTGGAGTAGATGTGTTTTCCCAATCCGCCGTATTGGGCGCGTCAATACGGCGGAAAGAGCATCTCAATACGGCGGATTGACACGCTCTTTCCGCCGTATCGAGAAATTAACAAAAACGCCTTCTTCCTCTTTTGCTTTTCTAAAGGAATGAAGCGGAAAGTGTTTTAGAACTTAAACGGAAAGTATCCCCTTCTGAAATAAAGTTAATATAAAGAAGAAAAGTGCCAGAAAGTTATGCTGCATAACATAAAAGTACTACTTTTGCACTGTGTTTTTCATGGTATTAGATTTAAGGTTAGCAATGAAGATTGGTTGTCGGGATGACAACCATTTCTTTTTTATATAGGTTCCTCATTTATTTCCAGTTTATTTCTCGTTATTTTCCCTTCGGATTCCCGTTAGTTTCGATATTATTTCTCCCTATTCTTCTCGTTTAGCAAATAGAGCGGGAGGGCGCGGATGGGTTTTACGGTAATGCGTCCATTCTGGTTTGTGCAGATGAGGCATTCTTTTCGCAACGTCCGGTGCTTGAAACTGAATACGTAGTTGGGATTGAAATGGATGCCATTTATGCGGACTTCGAAATGCAGATGGGCGGTCGTGGCGCGTCCCGTCCGTCCGGTAAGGGCGATCGGGTCGCCGGCTTTCACCTCGTCGCCTACCTTGACGAGGTTCCGCGAGTTGTGGCTATAGACCGTTTCCAATCCATTATAATGACGTACGACTACTACATTCCCATACGCCGCGTAGGGTTTCGCCATGCGGACTACGCCATCGAACGCCGAGCGGATGGTATCGTTCGGTACCGTCTTGATATCATATCCCGAATGATAACGGCGTCTTCCTCCGTAGGGCGAAATCACTTTGCCGCCCGGAAGCGGAAAGGCATAGTCGCCTTCTTGGATGGCCGAAAGGTCGATAATCTCTACATTTCCCTCTTTGAACCGTTCAACGTCTTTTACGCCCACGTGGTTTATCTCGCGGTAGGTGAAATCTGTCGAGATGGATTTGCGGGGCGAGGTGAGCGTGTCCAACGTCTCCGGGAAGGGATAACTGGGGAAGACGTACGCGGGAAGCGCAATATCCTTCATAGGATACGTAGCCCGCATCAATTTATGTGTAGTTGTTTTCGTCTTCTTTGGGGAAGCATACAAGACGGAACCAGCCAGTATCCCGCTTAAAATCAACCCTAAAGCGAATAAATATATAGTCCGAGAAGTCATATCTGTTTCATTTTTCCGGACAAAGTTAAGCCAAACCGCGCGATTTTCCTACTTAAAAACGGCTAATAGGCGTTATCATATTTGCACTTCTTCGTACAGCTTCGGATTGCCCAAGAGGCGATACGTGTAGCTTTGCATCATGACAATGAGCGGAATAGCTACGAATATGCCGATGCCGAAGAGGATTAATCCGATGATGGCTATCAGGATTTGCGCCAAAAGCAGAAGGAGAAGTGGGAGGAATTGCCCTTTCGTCAACGCCCAGCTTTGCTTGAGCGCTTGGACGGCACCGGCGTCTTCCTCTACAATGCATTGCCCAAAGAATTGCAACCGTATGCCTAAATAAATGCCAGGCAGGACGAAAAGCAACGTACCGATACCGACAACGACGCCGAAAAGTATGTTGGCAAGGAAGTAATTCATTATCTTCCGCCCGCTTTGCAGGTAGGCCGAGAATTGCGGTTCGTCTCCCTCCATCGTCTGAAACGTATTCTTAATGTAACCTACATAGAAGATAGCGGAAAGGAGCGCGCTGATAAGGTAAGAAATCGCCGTCCCGCCCGACGAGCTTTGCATCGGCATGACGAAAATTCCTACCGTAAAGGCAATTAGCATAAAGCCAATGACCAATCCCGCCAGTATCCAAATTTGGGATTTTGTATATCCCCAACTGGTTTTGAAGATCTCAGAAACGTGAATCGATGTATCCATGATAACAAGCTTAAAGTTTGTGGTCAAAATTAAGACTATTTGCGGAAATATGCAATATTTTCGGATAAAAAATGGGTTTCAATTTTCAATTTCTTCCGTAAGTGCTTTCTAAAAGAGGAAAAGGTACGAGGAAATCTCTATCTTTAGGCTAAAGATACATATCTTCAAGTTAAAGATACATGTCTTCAGGCTGCAGATATATATCTTTAGCCTAAAGATAGAGAATCTCTCGGATGCTTTTAAGTTTTCCGACGGGCAAATGGATTTTGCCAAAGGCGGGTTGAAAGGGAGGAAACGGGAGCTTGCCGCTTATTTCTATTCGGAACAATAGATGTTCAATCCGTACCAAAAGCGCAAAAAGTTTTGAGAAAATGATATAATTCGGGTCAAATTAAGGTTAAAATAGAATCCAAACGAAATCCTATTCCAAAGAAAACATATATCTTTGTGGGAAAAGTATCGAAAAAGCAAGTTATAAGGAAAAAAATAAATTATCAAATAGTTCAAATATGAAGAAACATTTCTTGAAATTTTTAGTAACCCAGTCGAAGTTCATAGCCGTGTGCGCGACAGGGTTTATTCTTTTCTCATGTGGAAACAGCCAAAGTGGCAAGATGGGCGATGATGAATTTGCTGTTGCTACGATAAATGAGACTTCAAGCAATCAAACTATCTCTTATCCTGCAACCATTAAAGGAACGCAAGACATCGAAGTTCGTCCGCAAGTATCAGGCTTTATCGTAAAACTGTATGTGGATGAAGGTGCAACGGTACGCAAAGGCCAACCTTTGTTCCTGATTGACCCAACGCAATACAAAGCAGCTGTAGATCAGGCTGACGCGGCGGTCAAGACGGCGGAATCATCGTTGCGTACGATGGAATTAACCGAGAAAAACAAACACATGTTGTTTGAAAAACAAATCATCAGCTCTTTCGAGTACGAAACAGCTGTAAACAACCTGCTTTCGGCACGGGCAGCTTTGGCTCAGGCAAAAGCGGCTTTGGTAAGCGCAAAGCAAAACTTGGACTTCTGTACGGTAAAGAGTCCGTCGGACGGTGTAATCGGTACTTTCCCGTATCGTATCGGAGCGTTGGTTAGCGCCTCGATAGCGGATCCGTTGACTACGGTATCGGAGATCAAAGACCTGTATGTTTATTTCTCGATGACCGAGAAGGAGCTTTTGAACCTGACCCGTGCAGGCGGTACGTTGAAGGAGCAATTGGAGAAGATGCCGGCGGTAAAGCTGGAACTGGCCGACGGTTCGATGTATGAATTTGAAGGAAAGATTGATGCCGTAAGTGGGGTGATCGACCAATCGACCGGTTCGGTAAGTATGCGTGCCATCTTCCCGAATACGAAGAATGTGCTCCGAAGCGGTGGTATGGCGAACGTGATCTTCCCGTACACCATTCCGGATGCTATTTTGGTTCCGCAAAACGCAACGGTTGAAATCCAGGATAAGAAGTTCGTCTATGTACTTCAGCCGGACAGCACCGTGAAATATACGGAAATCCAGATTTCACCGATGAACGACGGGAAGAACTTCATCGTGACCAGCGGGTTGAAGGCTAACGACAAGATAGTAATCGAGGGTGTTCAGCAATTGTCTGACGGACGTAAGATCGTCCCGATTACAAAAGCCCAGCAGGTAGCTAAATTCCAACAAGCACTGAAAGACCAGCACGAAGGGAACCTGGCAACTGCGTTCAATTAATCCACCAATACATATAATTATATAGGTATCATAATTCAGACAGAGAATGAAATTAGATAAATTTATTAACCGTCCGGTATTATCAACCGTTATTTCTATTTTGTTGGTAATCTTGGGTATTATCGGTTTGGCTACATTACCTATTACCCAATATCCGGATATCGCACCTCCAACTATTTCGGTGAGTGCGACTTATACGGGTGCCAATGCGCAGGCCGTATTGAACTCTGTGATCTCTCCGTTGGAAGACCAAATCAACGGTGTGGAAAACATGATGTACATGCAATCAACCGCCACCAACAACGGTTCGGCGCGTATCACGGTGTACTTTAACCAAGGGACCGACCCGGATATGGCGCAGGTCAACGTACAGAACCGTGTAACCCAGGCACAAGGTCTGTTGCCGGCCGAGGTAACACAGGTCGGTGTGACGACCTACAAACGTCAGACCTCTATGTTGATGGTATTCTCTATTTACGATAAAGAGGATAAATACAACATCGAGTTCTTGGAGAACTACGCCAGCATCAACTTGATTCCGGAAATCAAACGTGTAAAGGGTGTCGGTGATGCCAACGTGATGGGTACCGATTACTCTATGCGTATTTGGTTGAAACCGGACGTGATGGCGCAATACAAATTAAATCCGAGTGACATTTCCGGTGTTTTGGCTGAGCAGAACATCGAGGCAGCTCCGGGTCAGTTTGGTGAACGAGGAAATCAATCTTTCCAATACACCATCCGTTATAAAGGACGTTTGTCATCCGAAACGGAATTTGAGAACATTGTCATCAAAGCGCTTCCGGATGGCGAAGTGCTCCGCTTGGGCGATGTAGCCGATTTGGAATTAGGCCGTTTGACCTATAACTTCAACAATACGGTGAACGGACACAAGGCCGTGTCTTGTATCGTGTACCAGATGGCCGGTACCAATGCGACGGAAACCATCTCGAACTTGGAGCAGGTATTGGCAGACTATGAAAAGAACTTGCCGGAAGGCTTAGGTATCAATATTGCCCAAAGTGCCAACGACTTCTTGTTCGCTTCTATCCACGAGGTGGTCAAGACCTTGATTGAGGCATTTATCTTGGTGTTCATCGTGGTGTATGTCTTCTTGCAGGATATGCGTTCTACGTTGATTCCGGCAATTGCCATCCCGGTAGCCTTGATCGCTACGTTCTTCGCTTTGAAGATTATCGGCTTTAGCTTGAACTTGTTGACATTGTCAGCCTTGGTATTGGCGATTGCCATAGTCGTCGACGATGCCATAGTCGTCGTCGAGGGCGTCCATGCCAAGTTGGACCAAGGATATAAATCCACAAGGCAGGCCGCCATCGATGCTATGAATGAATTGGGCGGTGCGATCGTATCTATTACGTTGGTCATGATGTCCGTGTTTATCCCGGTAAGTTTCATGTCTGGTACGGCAGGTACGTTCTACCAGCAATTCGGTTTGACCATGGCGATCGCGATCGGTTTCTCCGCTTTGAACGCTTTGACCCTTTCTCCGGCCCTTTGTGCTATCTTGCTGAAGCCGCATGTGGAAGAAGGTGAAGAGGCTCCTTCGTTAAAGGAACGTGTAGACGTGGCGATGAAGGAATCACGTAAGATTATGCTCCAACGGTATAGCGAGGCCATCGGACGCTTGTTGCACCCGAGTATTACTATTCTCTTTACGGTCGTAGCTGTATTGGGTATGATTTTCGGTATGTTCAATTTTGACGAACATCCGTTCCTGACCATCATCTTTGCGTTAATCGCTATTTTGGCATTCATCGGTATGACCACCCAAAAGTTCAAGAAGGCATTCAATGCTTCTTACGATAATATCTTGGAGAAATATAAGAAAGCCGTACAATTCTTCATTCAGAAGAAAGTGGTATCTACGATAGCCGTCATTGCTTCTATCGTATTGTTGGTGTTCTTTATGAATACAACGCCGACTGGTATGGTGCCGAACGAAGATACCGGTACGATTATGGGTGCTGTGACGTTACCGCCGGGAACTTCCCAAGAACGTGCCCGCGAAGTATTGGCACAGGTGGATAGCTTGATTGGTGCAGACCCGGCAGTACAATCGCGTACGGTGATTTCCGGTTTCAGCTTCATTGGTAGTGGCCAAGGTCCTTCTTATGGTTCTATTATCATTAAGTTGAAAGACTGGGAAGAGCGTTCGATGACACAAAGTTCGGATATTGTGGTAGCGACTTTGTTTATGCGTTCGCAGAAGTTGTTTAAGGATGCACAGGTATTGTTCTTTGCTCCGCCTATGATTCCGGGTTATTCTATTTCTACGGATATTGAGTTGAACATGCAGGATAAGACCGGTGGTGATCTGAATCACTTCTTCAGCGTCGTAAATGATTATACGGCTGCCTTGGAAGCACGTCCGGAGATCAACTCGGCTCGAACAAACTTCAACCCGAGTTTCCCGCAATACCAAATCGATATTGATGCGGCAGCTTGTAAGAAGGCAGGTATCAGCCCGAGCGATATCTTGACGACAATGCAAGGTTACTTTGGTGGTATCTATGCTTCAAACTTCAATAGCTTCGGTAAGATGTATCGTGTGATGATTCAGGCAGAACCGAATGCAACCAAGAATTTGGAATCACTGAACCGTATCAAAGTACGCGGAAGTGACGGAGAAATGGCTCCGATTTCACAATTCGCTTCCTTCAAGAAGATTTATGGACCGGACGTTATTAGCCGTTTCAACCTGTACACGTCTATTCAAGTGATGGTTTCTCCGGCAGCCGGTTATACTTCAGGTCAGGCATTGCAGGCTATCGAGCAGGTGGCAAACCAGAACTTGCCGGCAGGTTTCGACTACGAATTAGGAGGTATGGCGCGTGAAGAGGCGCAGACAACCAATACGACGGCTATCATCTTCGTCTTGTGTTTGGTGTTCGTTTACCTGTTGTTGAGTGCGCAGTACGAAAGTTATATGTTGCCGTTGGCCGTATTGCTTTCTATTCCGTTCGGTTTGCTGGGTAGCTTCTTGTTCGTAAACGGTATGAACTCGTTAGGTAGCATTCCGGCCTTGAAGATGATTATGGGTTCGATGTCAAACGACATTTATATGCAAATTGCCTTGATCATGTTGATGGGTCTGTTGGCAAAGAACGCTATCTTGATTGTAGAGTTCGCCCTTGACCGTCGTAAGATGGGTATGAGTTTGACTTGGGCTGCCGTCTTGGGAGCCGGTGCCCGTTTACGTCCTATCTTGATGACCTCTTTGGCCATGATTATCGGTTTGCTTCCGTTGATGTTTGCCTTCGGTGTAGGTGCTCATGGTAACCGTACGTTGGGAGCTTCCGCTATCGGTGGTATGTTAATCGGTATGATATGTCAGATATTTATCGTTCCGGTATTGTTCGTTGCATTCCAATACTTGCAGGAAAAGATTAAGCCGCTCGAATGGGATGATTTGGATAATAGCGATATGAATACAGAAATTGAACAATACGCAAAGAATAAATAAGTGAATATGAAGAAAAGAAATATAGTTATGATGATGTGTGCAACTGCGCTGCTTAGCAGTTGCCACATCTATAAAGCGTATGATCGTCCGGAAGACATCT
The DNA here is from genome assembly GCA_944325335.1 of uncultured Parabacteroides sp. Lineage (GTDB taxonomy): Bacteria > Bacteroidota > Bacteroidia > Bacteroidales > Tannerellaceae > Parabacteroides. The sequence goes on from CALUZR010000040.1 coordinate 26,438, forward strand.
CGGCGGAAGGAATCTATCGCGATCCGGTTTCCGTTACGGATACATTAGCGGTTACGGATACAACGAATATCGGAAGTCTTCCCTGGCAGGAAATTTTCCGTGACCCGAAGTTGCAAGTATTGATTGAAGAGGGCTTGACGAATAATGTGGATATGCAAGCGGCTATCCTCCGTGTGGAAGAGGCGAAAGTGATGTTGACATCAGCCCGTTTGTCGTTCTTGCCTTCTATCAACTTTGCTCCTCAGGGCTCTCTTACTACAATGGGAGATAGCGATTGGGGAAAAGCATATTCAACTCCATTGGCTGCCAGCTGGGAAGTGGATTTGTTCGGTAAATTGCTGAACGCAAGCCGTAGTCAGAAGACCGCTTATTTGCAGAGCCAATATTCGCAACAAGCCGTTCGTTCGCAAATCATTTGTGGAATTGCCAATCTTTATTATACCTTATTAATGCTGGACCGTCAGGTGGAGATTACAACCGAGACAGTGGCTATTTATAAGGAAAATGTTCGTGCAATGGAAGCTATGAAGATTGCCGGTATGACCACAGAGGCTGCCGTTACGCAGACTCGTGCGGCGTATCATCAGGTGCAAGCTTCGTTGATTGATTTGCAACGTCAGGTACGCGAGACGGAGAACTCATTGTCTGTCCTTTTGGCAAAGGCTCCGCAACACATTGACCGCGGAACGTTAGACGAGCAAGTAATGCCGGAAGAATTGCTGACAGGTGTTCCTTTGCAGTTGCTGGAAAATCGTCCGGACGTGAAGATTGCCGAAATGAATCTGGCAAGTGCTTATTATACGACCAACCAAGCTCGTGCCGCTTTCTATCCAGGCATCAATATTACGGCTACGGCAGGTTGGACAAACGGTTCGGGTGTGCAGATTTCCAATCCGGGACAGTTCATGTTCCAGGCTTTAGCTTCGTTGGCGCAACCTATCTTTAATAACGGAAAGTTAGTTGCCAATCTGAAGGTCTCGAAAGCAGAAGAGGAAATTGCCAAGATGAATTATCAACAGACTATCTTGGAAGCCGGACAGGAAGTAAGCGATGCGCTTCATTTGTATGATGCGACCAACAAGAAGTTGGTTCACGACCAGTCTCAAGTCGAAGCATTGGAAAAGGCTGTGGCGTATACGAAAGATTTGTTCCAAAGTGGCGACGCTACTTATTTGGAAATCTTGACATCGCAACAGAATCTGTTGAGTGCGCAGCTGACGGAAGTGGCAGATAATATCCAACGCATTCAGGCTGTCATCAGCTTGTATAGTGCTGTCGGTGGTGGTAGATAATTGATTAACTTAAATAAGAATGCTATGATTAGCCCTTTAGCTCACGTTGATCCTTCCGCTCAGATCGGAAACAACGTAACAATTCATCCTTTCGCTTATATCGACCGGAATGTCGTAATTGGCGATGATTGTGAAATTATGCCGTATGCCAGTATTATGAGTGGCACGCGGATGGGAAAAGCAAACCGTGTGTTCCAAGGTGCGGTACTGGGTGCCGAGCCGCAAGACTTCCACTATAAAGGTGGCGATACGTTGTGTGTCGTTGGCGACAACAATGTTATTCGCGAGAACGTAGTTGTCAATCGGGCAACCTATGCAGAGGGACAGACGCAGATTGGAAACAATAGTTTCTTGCACGAAGGCGTCCATATCTGCCATGATACGAAAGTGGGCGACCATTGTGTATTGGGATATGGTTGCAAGGTGTCGGGTAATTGCGTAATCGAGGATTGTGTAATCTTTGGAGGTAATATTTTAATGAGCCAAGGTACGCGCGTCGGCCGCTGGGCGATGTTGCAGACAGGTTGTCGCTTCCGTAAAGATATACCGCCTTATATTATTGGGGCGGGCGAACCGACTTCCTATCACGGTGTGAATGCCGTCGTCATGGCGCACGAAGGTTTTTCTGAGAAAATCATCAAGCACATTAGCCATGCGTATCGTATCCTGTTCCAAGGCAACACCAGTGTGCTGGATGCGTTGTTCATGATTAAAGACCAAGTGCCGATGAGCGAAGAGATTCAGAATATCCTTGATTTCGTTGGTGCTTCGAAGTTGGGTGTGATTCGCGATTGATATTTATCGTTGAATTTCGGATAAAATGGTGTCCAATTAAAACCTGGGCACCATTTTTTTTGTTTCTTTCATATAAGAGGAGGTAATTATGGCACGACCGATTATTCCTGGATTATCCACCGAGCAGCAGACGCAGCTTTACGAACAATTGCGTCGTTATAACGAGGGGCGCGATTCGTACAAAGTTTCAGGTGCGTATCTGATTGTTTTTCCTTATGCCGGGAAATCCCGTTGCTCGCTTTGGTTTTATTCGCCGGAGGTGGAGAAGAATCCTATTCTTTTCGTAGATGATTTGTTGGAATCGGTGACGGAGTCGCTCCGTCGTGCCAGTGCGTTATGTTTTCATTCCGTCCGTAAACTGTTTATTGTAGAATATAATGAGAAGCGCATGGCCACGCACGGCGACGATTTGATTGGCTTTGGCAAATACCGCGGGCATTATTTGTATGAAGTGTTGAAAATAGACCCGGCTTATGTGAATTGGATTGCCAGCAAATACACGCCCCGTATTCCCAAACAGGTGCGTTTTACCCAAATGGCACGCGCCTATATGTCTGCTTATGTGGATTTTTCTCGACAGAAACCGACGCGCGGCGCTTCGCAATATCTCGGAAAGAAGGGCGAGCGGCTAAAGGATTTGTCGCTTCGGATTACGCATATCCGCCTCGAAGACGATCCATATCGGACGTGCACGGCCGGCGGTTCAGCTGTTTTTTACGTCTCGCAGGTGCTTTATGCGGAAGATCGTACCGGGAATCGTGTGATTCTGAGCCTTCCCGCGCTTTATCCCAGCCTGATGTCTGGGAAGCTTTCGGCCATGGAGCGCGCGTTTCGGGTGGGCGAGATTATCCGCATCGCTTCTGCCCGCATCTCTCAAGCCTTTACCTATAAGGGCATAAAATATACACGCCTGAATTATGTGAAGCTTCAAACCTGAAAACAACCGGGATAAACTTCCTTACCTGCCGAGGAAAAGTTCCGGAACTAATGGACAAATCTCTATCTTTAGGCTAAAGATATATATCTTCAACTTAAAGATACGTATCTGCAACCTAAAGATATGTATCTTTAGCCTAAAGATAGAGATTTTCCGCCTTCCTTCTAAAAAAGAGGTAGGCATAAGTCGACTTTTATCTGCACGCCATTCCAAAATAAATGTGTACTTTTGCATCGGTTTTTCAAAAACAAAGAAATGAGAAGTTTTGCAAGTGATAACAACTCCGGCGTCCATCCGTTGATTCTGGATGCCGTGATGGAAGCCAACGACGACCATGCCGTGGGCTATGGCGACGACCCTTGGACGGCCCGCGCCACGAAGAAAATCCAGGAAGTGTTTGGCGAGGCGGCACAGCCTTTCTTTGTGTTTAATGGAACGGGGGCTAATTCGGTGGCGTTGCAAGCTGTGACGCGTTCGTTTAATAGCATCTTGTGTGCCGAGACGGCGCATATTTTTGTAGACGAATGCGGCGCGCCGGGACGGATGAGCGGGTGCTCATTGGTCGCTATCCCGACGCCGGACGGGAAGTTGACGCCGGAACTCATTATGCCTCATTTGCATGGTTTTGGCTTTTGCCACCATTCACAACCCAAGGCGGTGTATATTTCGGAAGCGTCTGAGTTAGGAACGGTCTATACGATCGACGAGGTACGCGCGCTGGCCGATCTGCTTCACCATTATAATATGTATTTGCACATGGACGGAGCGCGGCTGGCTAATGCGTGCGCCTATTTAGGTTGTTCGATGAAGGAGCTGACCGTGGATGCCGGTGTCGATATCCTGAGTTTCGGGGGCACGAAGAATGGCATGATGATGGGCGAAGCGGTCGTGGTCTTCCGTCCGGAATTGTTGGAAAATATGCCTTATATCCGGAAGCAATCGGCGCAATTAGCTTCGAAGATGCGTTATATGACGGCGCAATATGTCCCCTATCTGGAGAATAACCTTTGGTGGAAGAACGCAGTTCATGCCAATGCCTGCGCCCGCCGGTTGGCCGACGTACTGGCTGAATTTCCGCAAATCCATTTGACGCAGAAGGTAGAATCGAACCAGCTCTTCTTTACGATACCTTCCGAGCCGCTCAAGAAATTGCAAGAGAACTATTTCTTTTATATGTGGAATGAAGAGACGAACGAAGCCCGTTTCGTCACCTCATGGGATACGACCGAGGAGGACATTTTGGGTTTAGAGGCATTTTTACGTGAAATATTAAAATAGTAGAAAAGATGAAGAACGTAAATGCGATATTTGCTATCCTGCTTTTCGTGGGATGTTTCTGGGCATGCAAGCCCGAAGTGAAGGAGGTCCGTCTGATGACTTACAATGTAAAGAACGGACTGGGTATGGATGATTCGACGGCGTATGCGCGGACGGCCAGCGTCATTTTGAAGGAGAATCCCGATGTGGTGGCTATTCAGGAGCTGGATAGCGTGACGGGCCGAAGCGGAGGCGCTTATGTCTTGGGCGAATTGGCAAAAGAAACGAAGATGCACGATACCTACGCGCCGGCCATCGATTTTGACGGAGGCAAGTATGGCATCGGTATCCTTTCGAAAGAGGAACCCGTGAATGTGTACCGCCATGCGCTCCCCGGGCGGGAAGAGGCGCGTACGATGCTGCTCGTCGAATTTCCACATTATATATATGTATGCATGCATCTTTCGTTGACGGAGGAAGATGCCATGGCCTCTTTGCCGATTATCCGGGAAGAGACGGCACGTTTCCAGAAGCCGGTCTTCATTGCGGGGGATTGGAACGTCACGCCGGATATGCCTTTTATCCAAGATATCCAGCAAGAGTTCACTTTCCTAACGGATACGACGCAGTTCACCTTCCCAGCCGATACGCCTGATTGCACGTTGGATTACATTGCGGCGCGGAAGGTGGGAGTGGATTTAATCGAGTATGCTTCGCACGTGGTGGAGGCTCCGGTTGAATCCGACCATCGTCCTGTCGTGGTAGATGTGAAGTGGAAATAATAATGAAGCAAGCGCAAAAAGCATGAATCCCGTGAGCACAGAACCGGATTTGATTTATGGCATCGACGACCGTCCGCCTTTGAAGGAGACGCTGTTTGCCGCCTTGCAGCATCTGTTGGCTATCTTTGTAGCCATCATCACGCCGCCTTTGATTATCGCCAGTTCGTTGAAGTTGGATTTGGAGACGACGGGGTTCTTGGTTTCGATGGCGCTGTTCGCGTCGGGCGTCTCTACTTTTATCCAATGCCGGAAGTTCGGACCGCTGGGCGCGGGCTTGCTCTGCATTCAGGGGACGAGCTTTTCCTTTATCGGTCCGATTATCACGACGGGTATGTTAGGAGGATTGCCGCTTGTCTTCGGTGCTTGCATCGCGGCAGCTCCCGTCGAGATGATTATCAGCCGGACGTTCCGTTACATGCGGCATATCATTACGCCCTTGGTGTCGGGTATTGTCGTCTTGCTGATCGGACTGAGTTTGATCAAGGTGGGTGTGGTCTCGTGTGGCGGAGGTTATGCGGCGATGGACGAGGGTTCGTTTGGAAGCGCGCAGCATGTAGGTGTGGCGGCATCGGTCTTATTGAGCGTCTTGTTCTTCAATCGTTGCCAGAACAAATACTTGCGGATGAGTTCGATCGTGTTGGGACTTTGTATTGGTTACGCGCTTTCGTTCGCCTTAGGCATGGTGGACATGGAGGTAGCCGCTTCGCAACGCTTTACGAACCTGAATATCCCATTGCCTTTTAAATATGGAGTCGAGTTCAGCCTCTCCTCGATTATTGCCTTGGGATTGGTTTACCTGATTACTGCTATCGAGGCGACGGGCGACATTACCGCCAATTCGATGATTTCCGGCAAGTCCATTACCGGCGATTCCTATCTGAAGCGCGTCTCCGGAGGTGTGTTGGCGGATGGATTCAACTCGCTTCTTTCCGGTATTTTCAATTCGTTCCCCAATTCTATCTTTGCGCAAAACAACGGGATTATCCAGCTGACGGGCGTGGCGAGCCGCTACGTGGGGTATTTCATTGCCGGCATGTTGGTATTGTTGGGACTTTTCCCGGTGGTGGGCGTGCTCTTTTCGTTGATGCCTGATGCCGTGTTGGGCGGGGCGACGTTGCTCATGTTCGGGACGGTCGCTTCAGCGGGAATCCGTATCATTGCGGCGCAGCGGATTGACCGGAAGGCGACGCTCGTTCTTGCGGTGAGCCTTTCGTTGGGCTTGGGTGTCGAGCTGATGCCCGATATTTTGCAGGCGGCCCCCGATTCGGTGCGCGGTATCTTCGGCTCCGGCATCACCACAGGCGGGTTGACGGCCATCCTTTCCAACCTATTGATTCGAGTAAAAGAATAAACATTTATATATGGAGTTATTAAAGCAACGCATTATGCAAGATGGCCGCTGTTATCCCGGCGGTATTTTGAAGGTCGATAGTTTCATCAACCATCAGATGGATCCGATGCTGATGTACAAGATAGGCGAGGAGTTTATCCGCCGTTTCGAGGGCGAGGATTTCAACAAGATTGTCACCATCGAAGCCAGCGGCATCGCTCCGGCGATTATGGTGGGATATATCATGCAGCTCCCGGTGGTCTTCGTTAAGAAAAAGAAACCCAAGACAATGGAGAACATGCTGAGCACGGTGGTGCATTCCTTTACGAAAGACCGCGATTACAACGTGTGTATCAGTAGTAATTTCCTGACACCCGACGACCGTTTTATCTTCATCGACGATTTCTTGGCTTTCGGCAATGCTGCGCTGGGCATCATCGAACTGGCGAAACAAGCCGGGGCACACATCGCGGGCATGGGCTTCATCATCGAAAAAGCGTTCCAGGATGGCGGAAAGTTACTTCGCGACCAGGGCATCCACGTCGAGAGCTTGGCGGTAATTGATAGCCTGGACAATTGCCAAATCCACATGCGTTAAGATATAAAAGGAAAAGATACGGTGAAAAAGTTCTTGTTATTGCTCATGGCTTTATTGGCGATGGAAGAAATGGCGGCGCGCGGGAAAACGGTGCTTTTGTTTCCCGATGGTGCCCCGGGCGAAAAAGTGAATCCGGCGGAAGAGAAGGCCGACGCGTCGGGTCCGGAAGTAGGAGGGCTGCCTGTCCTCCGTATAACAGACGTGTACCGTCCGGAAATTACCATTTATCCGGCTGATCCGGATGTGGCTTCGGGCGCGGCGATGGTCGTTTGTCCCGGCGGTGGTTATAATATCTTGGCGTATGATTTGGAAGGAACGGAGATTTGCGAATGGCTCAACGAAGCGGGTATCACGGCCGTCTTGCTGAAATACCGCGTGCCGCGCCGTCCTAAGCTCTCGAAACATATTGCTCCTTTGCAGGACGTACAACGTGCTATCAGCTATGTGCGGGCCCACGCCGACGATTTGTGTATCGACCCGGAACGTATCGGCATCATGGGTTTCTCGGCAGGCGCCCATCTCTCGGTTATGGCTTCGACGGCCTTCCGTCATCGCACCTACGCCGATCGCGATTGGGTGGACCAAGTGAGTTGCCGCCCTGATTTTTGTTTGCTGGTCTATCCCGCTTATTTAGATGGAAAGAATTTCCAGCTGGCTCCAGAGATTAAGGTGACAAAGGAGGTCCCTCCGACGCTCATCATCCAAGCCGAAGACGACACCTCTTATATTAACAGCAGCCTTTTCTATTATTATGCCTTGAAGCAAGCGGGCGTCCCGGCCTGGATGCATTTGTACAGCACGGGTGGGCATGGCTATGGGATGCGCGACACGGGTTGCATGGTCAACGAATGGCCCGACCGTGCCGAAGATTGGTTTCAAGAACTGGGTGTTTTCGATTAAGCCGGTTTTTGCAAATTTTTTAAGAGGCCGCGCAGCCGTGGGAAATGCTTTACAAATTTTGGAAAGTCCCGCGCAGCCGTGGGAAATGCTTTACAAATTTTGGAAAGTCCCGCGCAGTCGTGGGAAATGCTTTACAAATTTTGGAAAGGTCTGCGCAGCCGTGAGAAATGCTTTACAAATTTTGGAAAAGTCCACGCAGCCGTGGGAAATGCTTTACAAAGATCGGAAGAGCGTC
>CALUZR010000041.1 GCA_944325335.1 uncultured Parabacteroides sp.
AGCTTTTAATTTTTACTTTTTAATTATTAATTGCTCCGTGACTCGGTGTCTCTGTGTTCCTATACCTTATTATATAGATGTAATTACCAAATCACGATTTCATCGGCAAAGATGAATCCTTTCGGGTTCTTGGCTTTGAGCTGGAGGTAACGCGCTTTCCAAGTGCCCGCGAAAGTGTAGGTTTGGAATGTCAGGTCGGCTTTGTCTTGGGCCACGGTAGTCGGGACGATGCCTTGCGAGGTGAACGTCTTGCCATCTTCCGAGGTGAGGAGTTCTACTTCCGTCGGCTGGTAAACGCCCGGACCGATAAGCTGCATCCAACGGGAAGATACCGAATGGATTTCGGTCACTTCACCCATGTCGATGACGCAATCCAAATTATCCAGATAACCTTGCCAACGTCCATCCAGATAGGTCAGTCCGCCCCGATAACCATCGAGTAACGCACCTTCGCCACCAGCCATATAACCTGCATAGAGCTTGCTATTGAAATGGATTGGTTTCCCAATGCCTCGGTGGTAATCTACCCGCTTGGCCGAAGGTTCGCCCATCAAAGTCCCGTTCTCGAAGATAGCGGCACGGATATCGGCTGAATCCTTTACTGTAATTACGCCTTCATACAACGGAGAGGAGGCCGTCGGTGTGCTTCCGTCGGTCGTATAACGGATCTCGGCCGGATACTTCTCGGCATCAGCATAAACGCGGATTTCCTGTTGCACGGTGTCTACCTCCATGGCAAATTCCAATTCGTAGGAGAGGGTGAACGGATTCAACCCCATGCGTTGCAATACGGGGATTTGTGCATTCACGCGGGGCTTGAAGCTTTCCCACGAGCGTTTCTCTTGCGGCGTCCAACCAATTTCGGCTACGGCCAGGGCACGGGGGAACATCATGTATTCCAAATGTTCGGGCGTGGTGATGTATTCCGTCCAAGTATTGCCTTGCACGCCGAGGATATGTTTGGCCACGTCGGGCGCGAGCGAATCTTTCGGTACGGGATTGTAGCTATATACCTTCTTGATGGGTGTATAACCTCCGATGGCGTAAGGTTGCGTGCGCGGGTCGGCCTGGTAGAAATCGAAGTACAGGTAATTGCCTGGTGTGAAGATGACATCGTGTCCCATGCGGGCTGCTTGGAACCCAGCTGCTTCGCCCCGCCAGCACATGACGGTTGCTTCCGGCGAGAGTCCGCCTGCCATGATTTCATCCCAGCCGATCATCCGTCGTCCTTTCGACTCGAGGAAGGCTTCGGCCTGGTGCATCATGTAGCTTTGCAATTCGTCTACATTCTTCAGTCCTTCGCGCTTCATCAACGCTTGGCATTTGGGGCAGGTCTTCCATGCTGCTTTCGAGGCTTCGTCTCCGCCCACATGGATATAGGTCGAAGGGAAGAGTTCCATCACTTCGGTCAGAACGTCTTCCATGAATTGGAACGTCTTCGGGTTTCCGATACAGAAGTCGCTGCTGGTGTATGTCTTGCCCGCGCAACAGAGTTCCGGATAAGCAGCAAATACCTCTTCCGAATGGCCGGGGAATTCGATTTCCGGAATAAGCGTAATGTGGTGCTCGGCCGCGTAGGCTACGAGTTCGCGGATATCCTCTTTCGTATAATACCCTCCGTAGGCACCGGGCGTTCCCTCTTTCAGATATTTGCGGTCCGTTCCGCTATCCCACCATTTGCGCCAGTCCGATTCGGTGCGGAAGGAAGCATCGGTCGTGAGCTTTGGGTACTTGTCGATTTGGATGCGCCAACCTGCTGCATCAGTCAGGTGCAGGTGCAGGCGGTTCAATTTATAATAAGCCATGGCGCGCATGATTTTCTTCACCTCCTCTTTCGTGAAGAAATGGCGCGATACGTCCAGGTGCAATCCGCGATAGGGAAAACGCGGGCCATCGGCAATCTGGACGTAGGGCAATCCTTCGTCCGTGAGGAGTTGGCGGAGCGTCTGCTTCCCATAATACAATCCCGCTTCGGTATGGGCCGTCAGTTGGACGCCTTGCCCGTTGATGGCGAGCTGGTATCCCTCTTCGCCCAAGGTAGCGGCGCTTTCGTCTACCGTGAAACGGACTTGGTTGGACTCGCCGAAGAGCGTGGCGCTATCCATTTTCAGTACGCCGGGCGAGAGTCTCATTTCTGCCGGTTCTGGTATCACGTTCACGTGTGTTTCGACAGATGGTTGTGTGCACGAAAGCAAAAGGCACGAGCCAACCAGAAAAGCTCCTATCGCGCTTTTGCTTGTTTGTTTAGGTGTTAGCATATTGTTATTGTTTAAAATGAATGATTCGCTTGCTTATGTTGCGCTTCCATCTCCTTGAATTGCTTGAATTGGCGGAAAAGCACAATGGCCGTGACGATGGCTGCCGTCAAGTCGGCTATCGGGATGCTTACCCAAACCCCGAATGTGCCCCAAATCGGCGGCAGGATAATCAAACAGGGTACCAAGAAGATTAATTGGCGCGTCAACGAAAGGAAAATGGCCTTGCGCGACAAACCAATGGAAAGGAAAAAGTTCGAAGCCACCATCTGGAAGCCCACGATCGGGAAGACGGCAAACACGATGTGCAATCCGAAGACCGACTCCCGGATCAGTTCTTCATCGCTGGTAAAGAAGCCGACGATCGTCTCCGGGAAAAGATGGCAAATCAAGAACCCGGTGGTAGACAGTCCCACCGCCCACCAGGTCGTGAGCCGCGTCACTTCCAGCACACGGGGGAATAACCGTGCTCCGTAGTTATATCCGGCAATCGGCTGCATCCCTTGGTTGAATCCCATGATGATCATGATGAAGAGGAAGACGATGCGGTTCACAATCCCGTAAGCGCCGATGGCCATATCGCCACCATATTCCTTCAAACCCCAGTTGATGAGCAGGACAATCAGGCAAGCACACAGGTTCATCAGGAAAGGGGAGAGGCCGATCGAAAGAATGCCGTTCACGATTTCTTTACGGTAGCCATAGATTCCTTTCTGGAAATGCAAGAGTTGCGACGGGCGCATGAAATGGATGAATTGCCATATCAACGAGAGAAGCTGGGATATGACCGTTGCCCAAGCCGACCCCTTGATACCCCATCCGAAGACGAAGATAAACAGGGGATTCAGCGCGCAATTGACCACGACCGATACCAGCGTCATGTACATCGCCATTTTCGGGAAACCGGACGAGCGGAGGACGGAGTTCAACCCCAAATACATGTGCGTAATGACATTCCCGTAGAGAATCACCTGCATATAATCCCGCGCGTAGGAAATCGTCTGCTCGCTCGCTCCGAAGAAATAGAGCAGGGGGTCGAGGAACACAAGGAACACCACCGAAAAGGCAATACCCATAATCAGGTTGAGCATGAATACGTTCCCCAGCACTTGGTTCGCGCCCCAATAATCCTTCTGTCCCAACTTGACTGAAACCAGCGTAGAGGCACCCACGCCCACCAACGAACCGAATGCCGCCGCCAGGTTCATGAGCGGGAAGGTCAACGCCAACCCCGCAATACCCAGCGCGCCCACGCCGTGACCAATGAAAATACTGTCCGCCATATTGTAGATCGAAGAGGCCGTCATGGCAATGATGGCCGGAACCGCGTACTGGCCTAACAACTTGCCAATCGGCTCAGTACCTAATATCAAAGGAGAATTCTTTGTCGACATAAATATACGTTTAATCAAAAATCGCTACAAAGATACGGCTTTATTCGGCAATGACCAATTGATAATGGACAATGGAGGATTGAAAATTGACAATTAATAATGCCGTGTGTCCGTTGGGACGCAAACCTTGCGCCCTCTACCATACAACAAAGGGCAGACCTGCAAGCCTACCCTTTATTCTTCATTCTTAATTCTTCATTAAATAAGCGTGATTGTCTCCGGATATTTAATAATCACCACTTCCTCCGTCCCATTCGGATAGGTTTCAATCTGGAAATTATACTGCCCTTCCGCCGCGTCATACATCATCGTAAATTCGATTTTCTCGTCCGTATTCAGGAGAATAGCGGAATCTTCATGCGGCATTCGTTGATCTACATAATTAATCAGCACCAGCTGCGCCTTCTTTCCTTCTGGCGAGTCGACCAGCTTCAACCCCTTGCCCTCCAGCACCGCCGTTTTATTCCGCGGAAATTCCAACGGCTTGTCCGGGTTCGCGTTCTCTTTGGGGTAGAATTTGGTGATTTCGGGCTTGACGGGTTCTTCATCCGGATTGCTGGGGTCGGTCACAGTCGGATCCTCTTTCTTTCCCTTGTTTCCCGTCCGTAAATTATATGCTTGATTGACACTATCTATCAGAATGTTGGTCTTCTGAACGAAATTAGTTAATTCTTCCGACGGTTCGGCCACACTATAGACAAAGGCCATGGTCGAAATGTAGTCGTACTGCTCTACCAACGACGCACGAAGTTGTTTGGTATTCACAACGTTATTGTCTGCCTTCCCCTCTTCCCGTTGTGTCAGCAAAGCGGCATATTCATTCACGCTTTCCGTCAAGGCTTCTACCATATCTTCCATTCCCAACGTAGCCACATGCGCGGCAAGTTTTTCTTTTGCCAAATCCGTCAGCATACCGCGAACGGCTTGTACCTCTTGCCGTTGTGCCAACCGGTAGCATCCGACGTAAGGCTTAAGCGCGTTGTACAACTCCGTAGCTGCTGTTTTCCGGGCAGCCAGCGGGGACTTTTTATTACTCCGTATAGAATCGAAAATATAGATGATCAAGTCATCCGTTTGTTTGTCAATATCAGCTATTTTCGCGGTCTCGTCCGAAATTCGGCTCTTTTGCGTGCAATCAACCAGCTGGTTCGCATCCGTTTCATAATGATCGACTACGTTTTGCGCGACATGCAATTTTTCGGCCGTGGTTGCTTTTACCAAAGCGAGAAATTCAGTCGTAAAGTATGCGTATTCATAGTTGTTCAACTTTTCCGCATAAAAATCTTTGATCTTTGTAATTGTGCTCATGATACTTGCTATTTTAAATACAACTTTCTTTTGTCGGTTTCGAAGGTAGGCATTTTCAGTCAAACATCTTTCATCCGTCTGCATTTTTAGATTTTATTAAAGAATTAGGCTTTGAAAAACGTGCAAAATGGTAGCGGGTCGACCCGCAAGGGGTTTGCAAAGCTTGCAAAATACAATTTCGCTTCTCAAAAAGGGTTTGCACGGCTTATGAAATAGGTTTTTGTCGCCCCGCAAGGGGTTTGCACGACTTGCAAAATGGAATCTGGTCCACCAAAAGGGGTTTGCATGGCTTACGAAATAGGTTTTTGTTCCCCAAAAAGGACTTCGCATGGCTTGCAAACTGGTTTTTGGTCAGCAAAAAGGTATTTTGCACGGCTTGCATACTATTTTCTGGCAACCTGCAAGTATTTTGCACGCCTTGCAAACCCCTTACGGGTCGACCCGCCACCATTCCACACGCCTTGCAAACCCTTTTCTTTAAGACTGCAAGCACTCTGAAACGAATGAAAAGCCCCAGATTCCGAAGAATCCAGGGCTACGTTCACTAATAAAACATATTTCGGGCGATTCGCATCGGCCTTAATTCTTCAGTTTGAATACCTTTTCGCCTATTCTTACGATATAGATGCCGCGGCTTACATTATAAGATTGCAAACCTACCTGCTCCGCATGCTTGATGATGGCACCAGACATGCTAATGATCGTCACCTCTTCGCGATTCGGCGTGTAGACATAGATGCTGCCATTCTTTGCATAGGCTTTTACACCTTCGAGGTCGTCAATTCCCGTCGGTTCTTCCTCTGGCAAGGTTGCATCCAATGCACGAATATAAATATCAGTGTAGATATTCTTGATAATGTATTCACCTGGCTGCACGCCTTCCAATTCTTTCAAATCTTTCCAGTAACCGAACAGACCGCGTTTGTATTCGAAGCGCATGCCTGTGGTATCGCATTCGGCTTGGATCGTTAAGTAGGCGCTGACTTGATGGCCTTCTTGCACTACATCTTTGCTGACTTCTACGTCGAGGCCGGGGCAGATGGTGTCTACATATATATTATAGTACTTTATCGGACGCTGGGGTTTGTGGATGCCGGTGTCGCCTTGGTCTTCGTCGTCATCATCGCTGGGTTGCTCTGGTTCTTCGGTTTGTTCTGTTTGCCATTGGGCGTAATATGTGACACTTGCATCTGGAGTAATCGAGCCAGAGATTTCAGCTATGGTTTCGCCTGCTTTATCTGTTGACCAATTCGTAAAGATATAGCCATCGCGAGTCATTGTCGGAACTGTTACCGATTCGCCTTCTTCTATATAATAGGCAATTGCTTCAGGGCTGCCTTCGTAGTTGTAATCGAAAGCTATTTGATAAATAGTAGAACCTTCACCTTCTGTTTCAAACTTTGGATAATCATCTGTGTCGATAGTTTGAACCCAAACGCCCGGATTATTTTGTTGCAAGAGATAGAGGACTTCGCCACCTGCAAAGGCTTCGGTGGATTTGGGTTCTGCGCCTTTTTCCTCTTCTGTAGATTCTATGGTGTTTATGTAATAGCAGTTTTCTACTACAAAATTAACATCAAAAATTTCAGTATAAATTCCGCCTACACTGGTTGCATTGCCAATTATTGCTCCATAATTATGGCAATTTTTTATGGTTACTGTTGAACTATAGGGTCCTGTACCTCCCGTTGCAACACCAATGCCTGCGACATTACCTCCTTGTTGATCTGTGCAAGTCAATGTTAGTGTTCCACTGTTATAGCAATTATTGATAACAGATTGATCATCCATCATTCCACATATTCCTCCAATACCATCAGATGCATTATTGGCAGAAAGGTTTCCCATATTGTAAGACTTTTCAATAGTACCTCCATTGGTACCACAGATTCCACCACCAAAACAGAGAGTCCGTTCCATATCATTAATAGAAATATTTCCATTATTAGTACAACCATTTACAATTCCTTCATTTGCGCCACAGATACCCCCTACTTGTATTCCGCTTGTACCAGTAGAAGAGGTTGTTAAATCGAAAGAAACATTGCTTATACAATCCTGAATAATACCATAATTCATACCACAGATTCCACCACCAATAAAAACCCTCGTTACTTCTACTGTTCCCGTTAGAGTCAGATTTTTTATTATTCCGATGTTATCAACAGCAGGATTTGTAATGTCTCCTATACATCCAAACAGCCCATCGCCTTGAAAATGTGAAGTCTTTATATAAAATCCGGATATAGTTTTCCCGTTGCCATTAAAGATTCCCTTAAACGTTGTAGCTCCCAAAAGAGGATAACCGCCTATCGGTGTCCATTCCTCACTACTATCCAATTCAATATCATTCTTCAATATCGCACAAGCATCCGCATCACCACCATTCACCAAATCCCGAAATGCTTTTAACTCGTCTGGCGTAGATATTTGATACGGGTCATCTGCAGTCCCTGTCCCTTGTCCTGCCCAAGAAGTTCCTTGCCCCCAAACCGCATTCCCAGCTATCGCCAGAAACGCTACTAACAAAGTAAAAATACGTGTTCTCATAAAATTATAAATTTAATTGTTTAATAAATAGCTCAATCTTGCGCATTTACTCAACAACTAAACCGTTTACGAGACGACACAAAAAAAGTGCGGGTCGAGTTGCTTATTATTTGAAGAGAAGGCATCGGCAAACGCCCACAAAACCAATAATGAAACAACAGCCCGCACTCTATGCTATTGGATATACCTTTTCCTTTCTGAAAAAAGTTTATAGCATGAGTGCAAGCATTTATTGCTTATTATTCCGGTTTTGTAAAAATTTTGCCGATTTTTCTCTTCAGGAATAATATCGTAAATGCTTTAACTCAATATGTATATCCGCTGGTGATTCCGCCGAATCCCACTCGGAATGGCGCAAAGATAAGAAAGATATTTTGAAAAATGGATAAAAAGAAAGGAAAAATAAGATGAGAGGGTAAAAAAACACCCTGAAAGAATCTCACGATTCCCTCAGGGCAATGATAAATAAAGTTATTCACCTAAAATCAACTCAATAGTCTCTTTCAAGCAACCATGCGTCCTGGAAGTTGGGCGCATACTTGGCCTTGATGGCATCCCGGCTGGCAGCTGCGTCGGACTTATCATCGAAGCTCGACACGATGACGCGCAACATGCCTTGTTCGTTCTCGGCCAGGACCGCGTTGTAGCCTTCGTTTTGCATCCGTTCCTTGAGCGAGTAGGCGTTCGTCTTGTTCTGGAAGCTTCCGATGACTACGCTATAACGCTTCAGGTGGCTGGCGTTCTCGCCTGCTACGGCCGTGATCTTCTCGGTACGGGTCGACTCGTTGGAGGTCGTTTTGGGTTTCGATACGGGGGCGATTTCCTCCTCTTCGTATGTATCGACCTCCTCGGCAGCTTCCGTTACGGGAGCCGTAGTCTCTTTTTCTTTCGCTTGTTCGTAAGCTGCTTTGTAAGCGCTTTGCTTAGGCTTACAGGAACCAAAAGCCAGCAAACAACCTGCGGCTATGGCCATTAACCAAATCTTGTTCATCTTTTTATCTATTTTAAATTATTGTTCTCTTGCTATTCTCTTGCTATGGATGCGCAAAGATACAATTTAATTTATTACTTTCGCACCGAAATGTAAATATATTGTAGAAATGAACAAAACATTAAGCACAATGATTATGGCTACATCCGTATTATTAGGGGCTTGCACACAAGCTGAGCAACCGAAGGAAACGGAACAGGCCGGAACGCAAGAGACCCTCATTGGCCGGTCGGATTTGAAAATATCCGACGGGCGGCTTACTCCGGAAGCGCTTTGGGCGTTCGGACGCATTGGAGGAGCCAGTGTATCGCCCGACGGGGGTAAAATCCTTTATTCCGTGGCGTATTATAGCGTGGCGGAGAACAAGAGTAACCGGGAACTTTTCGTGATGAACGCGGACGGATCGGACAACCGTCAGCTTACGCGCACGTCTGTCTCCGAGAACAATGCCGTATGGATCCAAGGCGGGTCGAAGATCGCTTTCCTCTCTTCGGAAGGTGGTTCGAGCCAGATCTGGGAGATGAATGCGGACGGGACGGGACGCCGCCAGCTCTCGCACTACGAGGGGAACATCGAAGGCTTCTCCTTCTCGCCCGACGAGAAACGGGTGCTTTTCATCGCCCAGGTAAAGACCGTCCCCAGCACGCAAGACAAGTACCCGGACCTCGACAAGGCGACGGGGCGTATCGTCACGGATCTCATGTACAAGCATTGGGACGAGTGGGTCACCTCCGCCCCGCATCCCTTCATCGCCGAGTTTGATGGGGATGCCATAAGCAATCCGTTGGACATCATGCAAGGCGAACCCTACGAATCGCCCATGAAACCGTTTGGGGGCATCGAGCAATTGGCTTGGAGCACAAACTCCGACAAGGTAGCTTATACGAGCCGTAAGAAGGTAGGGAAGGACTACGCCCTCTCGACCAACTCAGACATCTACGTATATGATATAAATACGAAGGAGACTACGAACCTGACCGAAGGCATGATGGGTTACGACACGAACCCCCAATATTCGCCCGACGGGAAGCATATCGCTTGGCTCAGCATGGAGCGTGACGGGTATGAATCGGATCAGAACCGCCTTATGGTGATGGATCTCGAGACGGGCGAGAAACGTTTCGTAAGCAAGGATTTCGATTCGAGTGTGAACGAGTTCTGCTGGGGGCCGGATTCGAATACGCTCTACTTCACGGGTGTATGGCATGGCGAGATACAGATTTATTCAGCCGATGCGAACGCATGTGTTACCCGTCCTATCACGCAAGGGGTGAATGATTATGCAGGTGTCTCGCTCTTGGGAGACCAGCTCCTCGCGATGCGCCATTCGATGAGTGCGGCGGATGAACTCTATTCCGTTTCTCCTTCGACGGGCGAAGCGACCCAACTCACGTTCGAGAACAAATACCTTTACGACCAACTGGAAATGGGCAAGGTGGAAGAACGCTGGATGAAAACGACCGATGGCAAGGAGATGCTCGTATGGGTCATCTACCCGCCTCATTTCGACGCGTCGAAGAAATATCCTACCTTATTATATTGCGAGGGCGGACCGCAAAGCCCCGTGAGCCAGTTCTGGTCTTACCGATGGAATTTCCAAATCATGGCGGCGCACGATTATATCATCGTAGCTCCGAACCGGCGCGGCCTTCCGGGCTTTGGCAAGGAATGGAACGAGGAGATCAGCGGAGATTATGGAGGCCAGTGCATGAAGGATTATCTCACGGCCATCGACGAGTTCGCGAAGGAACCCTTTGTGGATAAGGACCGCTTGGGATGTGTGGGAGCCAGCTTCGGAGGGTTCTCGGTCTATTGGCTCGCGGGTCATCACGAAGGGCGGTTCAAGGCCTTTATCGCGCATGATGGCATCTTCAACATGGAAATGCAATACCTCGAAACGGAAGAGATGTGGTTCGCCAACTGGGACATGGGAGGCGCTTATTGGGAGAAGCAAAACCGGACGGCGCAACGCACCTTTGCCAACTCGCCCCATCGATTTGTAGACAAATGGGATACGCCTATCCTCTGTATCCATGGAGAGAAGGATTACCGCATCCTCGCAAACCAGGGCATGGCGGCCTTCAACGCGGCTATCTTGCGAGGTATTCCAGCCGAATTGCTCATCTATCCGGACGAGAACCACTGGGTGCTCCAGCCCCAGAACGGTGTCCTTTGGCAACGCACTTTCTTCGAATGGCTTGACAAGTGGCTGAAGTAAATGAAGAATGAAGAATTAAGAATGAAGAATTTCGTTTGAGATTCATAGGCAATAATAAAAAAATAGATAGTTATGAATGAAGGGAAACATGCTTATCTCCTCTTCATTTCATAACTATCTTTTTTATTCCTTAGGCTTTAATCCCTGCGATTCTTCATTCTTAATTCTTCATTCTTCATTTAAAGGGACGATATCGCGAAGCGGGATGGCTTGGAACGTCATGTGTGCCACGCTCGACTCATAGAGGATGCCTACGGTCTCTTCATCGATCATCGTGAGGCATGTATAGCCCCAACCTTCGCCCTCGTCGAGCATCACTTGGTATTCCTTCGGCCAGGTGAGTCCCCCATCGAGGCTGGCTTTGATGGTGATATGGTTCCGGTGCTTGGTCGAATTCGGGTTCGAGAAGAGGAGGAGGTCCTTTTTCAGGGCGTTCTTGTCGGCGGATACATGAATAAGGCTCGCCATGCAGACCGGTTCGGGCAGGGCGGAACGGTTCGAGGGATGCTCTTCCCAAGTCCGTCCTAAGTCGCGCGTGATGGAGACGGCCCGGCTTCCTCCCCGGTTATCGCGCATGTTAAGCATCAAGACACCGGGTTCCACTTCGGCCACTTGCGCCTCGGTGGTGTTCGAACGGGCGGCTTGGTGGAGGTGCCACGTCTTGCCCGCGTCTTGGCTATACATGATGCCGGCGTTCGGGACGCGTGTCGAGTCGATGTATTGGATAGGGAACACGAGCGTCCCGTCCTGCATCGTGATGCCCCGTCCGGGTCCCTGGAGGAGGAAATACCACGAAGGGTCTTTCACTTGGGGGGTGATGTTGATGGGCTTACTCCAAGTCTTGCCATCATCTTCGCTCTTTGTGAGGAGGAGCTGGGCGGTCTCGTCCGCATCCATGCCTTGCCCGGAGTTGAACCAGGCCCGTTGGTTTCCCATCCCATGGCACCAGGCCGCGGCTATCCAGAGGGTATTATTCTTATCGTCTACGAGGATGGAAGGATCACCCACGCCATTTTGCGCATGAGGAAGGCCACGTTCGTTTTCCATACTCATGGCGATGCGCATGGGTTCCCACGTTTGTCCCTTATCCCGGCTCCGGCTAATACCGATATCTATCTTTTCTTGCAAATCGACCGAGCTATGATACCGCACATCGTAGCACCCGACGAGCGTCCCTTCGTTCGTAGTGACCAATCCCGGGATGCGATAAGCCGCTACGCCATCCATCCCCGCTTGACGCACGGCCAATCCCATACGTCTTTCTTTTGCTTCGGTTTCGCCTTGCAATATCGCCTCGTCCCGGTTGATTTTAGCGGAAAGGAGCTGTACACCCACCTTCGCTTGAAGGGGTGTCGATTGCTTCATCTGGAGGCTGACCCAGAAATAATTCGGGCCCTTCACGAGACCTTGCGCGCTCCGGAGGCGGAGGGTTTGTTTCATCTCTCGTGTTTCATCTTGCTTCACGGAGTAATCCCGGTCCGCCTCGCTCGGGGCGTTCTTTCGGTGGGCGATGTATCCTACGGGCGAGAAATGCTCGCCCTTGCGGGTGAAGGCTTCCGTCCCGCTATAAAAGAGGCGGATGGATTCGATGTTCTTCAAATCCGTCCCTTCGTCAAACTGGAGGGAGATTTCATTCATCACGTCGCCTTTATCCGCTTCAACACGCATTTCAAACAATACATTGTCCCGCTGGTTCGTCAAAACCGGCACTTGGGGAGCTCGCACGAATACCGTATCCGTGCTTGCATACGCTTGGCTACAAAGGGCTAATAGCCCTGCAAATAACAAGTTTTTCTTCATCTTAAAAAGGTGTTTTGGGGTTTATACTCTTAAACTTTGTAAAGGTACGTTTTTTATTTGAGAAAAGGATTCATTTCGATGAACTATTTTTGAAGAAAAGTTGTTCTTGGGATATAGTGTTTTTCATGGTATTAGATTTAAGTTAGGTTTGCTGGCCGTCTTGTTCGAGAGAATAGGACGGTTTTATTTGGCTTGCTTGAACCCCGTCGAACGGTAATTATAGCGCATCAACGAGATGCTATCAGCATAGATTTTATAATAGGAGTCGCCCTGTTTCAACCGGATATAGCCATAAACACGCCGTACACGTTTGGTCGCGATGCTTCGGAGCGTGGTCTCATGATAGCCATCCTTCGCGAGGTGATCGTTTATCACAAGGGTCGTATCGCCTTGGTCTACACAGATGCGTACCTCGGGATGTTGCTTCATCCCTTTGCCGATACCCCATACGTGCATGCCCAATACGAAAGTACTCCCTGGCGGATAGGATTCTTTTGGCTCAATGTGGAAGGTGGTTCCGTTGAAAGGGGCACGGGGCGAGAAGGTGAGGTAAGCCCTCCGTGGCCATACATCGACCGAATCCCGACGTCCTCCGCCCATGTCGACCCGCTGGACGTCGCCGAGGGCATCAATACGCGCCTCCATATCGTTCGTCACCAAGTTGTAGACCCGCATGTAGATATCGAGGTTACGTGCGTACCAGACGAGCGAACTATCGTATTCAGCGCGTGTGATGTGGTGTTTGCGGAAGACCGATTCGTAGAGGGCGAGCTTTTGTGCGTCGTCTTCGTAGGCTTCACGATCGGAACTGATCATAGCTTCAGCGATTTGCATGTCCGCCACTACCGCTTGCATCTCTTTTTGCGAGAGAATTCCGTCGGGCACAGGACTACAAGCCGTCAATCCCCATCCCGCCAAACCATATAAAAACCATCGTTTCATTTCTTTTTCCAAGTAAAACATTCTTCCAACCCGCGCGAAAAGGTATTCCGATAGAAGAGGAGCAGGAGGAATACGCCCACGCATATCGCCGAATCCGCCAGGTTGAATATCGGACGGAAGAAAACGAACTCCTGTCCGCCCCAGATGGGAAGCCATGCCGGGAGGGTTGTCTCAATCAACGGGAAGTAGAACATGTCTACCACCTTGCCATGGAGCCACGTTCCATAACCTCCACCCGCGGGAAAGAGTGTTGCGACCTGCCCGTAGCTATGGTCGAATATCACGCCGTATAACACCGAATCGACGATGTTTCCCGCCGCACCGGCCAGTACCAAAGCAATACAAGCGATGAACCCGAATGGGTATTCGCGTCGCACCAACCGGTAGAGGAACACTCCGATCGCGCCGATGGCCACGAGACGGAACACCGTAAGGAACAACTTACTGATCACCTCGATTCCGAATGCCATACCGGGGTTCTCGGTAAAGCATATATAGAACCATGGGGTGATTTCGATGCTCTCGTGGAGCGCCATGTGGGTCTTCACCCAAATCTTTAGCGCCTGGTCGAAAAGAAGGAGCAGCACGATGATCCACGCTGCTCCTGTCCCTTTTGAGTATCTCATTGTTACTTGATGCCTCCTTGTTTTGCTTCAATACTCAACGTGGCGTGCGGCACGGCGCGCAGGCGTTCTTTCGGAATCAGTTTTCCCGTTGCCCGGCAGATGCCATACGTCTTGTTCTCAATGCGCACCAACGCGGCCTGGAGGTTCTGTATGAACTTCATCTGGCGTTGCGCGAGGCGTCCGGCTTCCTCTTTCGAGAGGGTGGTCGCCCCTTCTTCGAGTACTTTGAACGTGGGCGAGGTATCCGCCGTGTCGTTCCCGTCGGAGTTCGTCACGCCACCCTTCAACATCTCGTAGTCGCGCTTCGCTACGGCCAGTTTCTCCAATATGATTTCCCGAAATTCTTCGAGTTCAGCATCTGAATATCTTGTCTTTTCTGCCATGGTTAAAATTGAATTTTAAGTTTAACAAATCGTTTGTTTCACACATCCGGACAGGTTCTCTTTCGTTTGCCTATCCTTTATTTTGCCGCAAAGATAGCACAAATATTATATCCGGCAACCTTTTTCGCCTGAAAAACGCAAGCGGCTTGTTGTTTTCAACCCAAAAAACACATGTTTGATTAGACAAATACTCTCGGATGGTTTTCTCACGCACGTTCTTCAATGTTTGTCTCCGGTAAATTTTCATCATAATAAAACACTTTTGTTGGGTATATAATGTGTTTGCGTTTTTTAGGGTAAAGCAACAATTTTCTTTCCATTCGCTTGGTAAGAATGCGGGACTTTATTTATCTTTGCAAATACATTAAATTATAGTGAAACTAAACACAAATAACAAATGAGAAAACAACTGATGACACTTCTGCTCTGTGGTAGTCTTGCCACATGGGCACAAGAACCGGTCGATTACGTGAACCCGTTTATCGGCACGAGTAATTTCGGGACGACCAACCCCGGCGCCGTTTGTCCGCAAGGCATGATGAGCGTGACGCCTTTCAACGTGATGGGGTCGGAGACGAACAAGTTCGACAAAGACAAGCAATGGTGGTCTACGCCCTATACGTCGGATAACGATTTCTTTACAGGTTTTGCGCATGTGAACCTGAGCGGGGTGGGGTGTCCGGAATTAGGAAGCCTCCTATTGATGCCGACCGCTGGCGAACTGAACGTGGATTACAAAGCCTATGGGAGCCATTACAAAGACGAGACGGCACACCCGGGCTATTATAGTAATGTATTGACAAAATACAATATCAAGACGGAGGTGACCGCTACGCCCCGTACCAGCTTGGCACGCTTCACATTCCCCGCTGGGCAAGGCAATATCCTCTTGAACTTGGGCGAAGGGCTTACGAACGAGAGCGGTGCGACGGTACGCTTTGTGAGCGATACGGAAATCGAAGGAAGCAAGCTCCTGGGTACCTTCTGCTACAACCCCCAAAAGGTATTCCGGATTTACTTCGTCATGAAGCTCGACAAAGCCCCGAAGGAACGCGGTTATTGGAAGAAACAACGCGCGATGCAGGGCGTAGAGGCTGAATGGGATATCTATTCGGGCAAATATAAACTCTATACGGAATATACCCGCGAGATGAGCGGAGACGACGTAGGCGTATGGTTCAAGTACGATACGGAGGCCAATGAACAGATCGGCGTGAAGATCGGTGTCTCGTTCGTGAGCATCGAGAATGCCCGCGAGAACTTGAATGCCGAGCAACCGGGTTTCGCCTTCGAGGAAACCGCCTCCAAAGCACGTGAGATGTGGAACGAGGACCTTTCACGCATCACCGTCGAAGGGGGAACGAAAGATGAAAAGACCATCTTCTATACGGGCCTTTACCATCTTTTGATCCATCCCAATATCTTGCAAGACGTGAATGGGGAATACCCGAAGATGGAAACCCTCGAGACGGGTAAGACGGACCGCACACGCTATACGGTCTTCTCCCTCTGGGACACGTATCGTAACGTAAGTTCCCTCATGACGCTCCTTTACCCGGACCGCCAGCTGGACATCATCCAGACCATGCTCGATATGTATAAGGAGAACGGATGGCTTCCGAAATGGGAACTTTATAGCCGGGAGACCTTCACGATGGAGGGCGACCCTGCGATTCCTTATATCGTAGACGCTTGGATGAAGGGCTTGCGTGATTTCGATACGGAATTGGCCTACGAAGCCATGCGCAAGGGTGCCACGACCCCGGGCGAATACAACTTGCTCCGCCCCGATGCGAACGATTATTTCTCGTTGGGCTATGTGCCTCTTCGCGAGCAATTCGACAACTCGGTGTCCCATGCCCTGGAATATTACATAGCCGATTGGAGCCTCTCGAAGTTTGCCGAGGCCTTAGGGAAGAAAGAGGATGCGAAGCTCTTCTACGAACGCTCGATGGGCTATAAGCATTATTATTGCAAAGAGTATGGCACGTTCCGCCCTATCTTGCCCGATGGTACGTTCTATTCGCCCTTCGACCCCTTGTTGGGTGCCAACTTCGAGCCGAATCCCGGATTCCATGAAGGCAATGCGTGGAACTACACCTTCTTCGTGCCGCATGATGTGAAAGGCTATGCCAAGCTGATGGGTGGCAAGAAGAAGTTTGTAGATAAGCTCCAAATGGTGTTCGATAAGAAATACTATGACCCGGCCAACGAACCGGATATCGCGTATCCTTACCTCTTTAGCTATTTCGATGATGAAGCATGGCGCACGCAGAAAGAGGTGCACAATATCCTGAAGACGGGCTATCACAATGCGCCGAACGGTGTCCCTGGGAATGAAGATACCGGTACGATGTCTACGTGGGCCATCTTCTCGATGTTAGGTTTCTATCCCGCTTGCCCAGGTAGTCCGGATTATGTATTGACTTCGCCCGTATTCGACAAGGTGACGCTCCATCTCGACAAGAAGTATTACCCGAAGGGCGACCTCGTGATTACGTCAAAGCACGCCAATCCGGAGTCCATCTATATCCAGGAAATCAAAGTAGGAGGCAAGAAGAAGAAAGGCTACACAATCTCGCACCAGGATTTGGTGAACGCCGGCACGTTGGAATATACGTTGGGCGAGACTCCGAAGAAATAACTTTTGGAGTTGATCGATAATACAATGACCCATTTTCTCGAGTCGATGGACTCGAGAATGGGGTCTCAATAACTATTAAAAACAAACATATATGCCACAGATAAGTAGCTTTTATGGGATTATTATCCTGATGAACTTCACAGACCATGCACCCGCTCATTTCCATGCCTGGTACAATGAATACAAAGTGATTGTGAGCATCAAAGACAGCATTGTAAAAGGTGAAATGCCAGGTAGAGCGCTCAAAATGATCCTCGAATGGCTGGAGCAGCATCGGGAAGAACTGATGAAGAATTGGGAAAAAGCCCAAAAGGGCGACCCGTTGGATAAGATTGACCCCTTAAAATAAGATTCAGATATGTTTACAGAAGTTGTAAAAGCCGAGTATGTGGACGGATACCGCATCCGGCTATGGTTCAATAACCAAGTGACAAAAGTCGTAGATTTAAGTTCTTCGTTGAATGGCAAGGTGTTCGAACCATTAAAAGACTTAAATTTCTTTAAGCAGTTTACGATTAAGTATAACACCATCGAATGGAAAAATGGGGCGGATTTCGCTCCAGAATACTTGCTCTCCTTGCCAGAGGCTTGAACCTCAATAATTACGAGCTATGAATGAAGAATGAAGGATCTCAAGTATCTATCGCTTTGCCGCATTCTTCATTCCTCATTCCTCATTCATTGTATTTGTATATACTTGTGCGTCTGCAAGCTAAGCCTCCAAAAAGGATGCTCGAGGATGTAATCCACCACCGCTTGCGTGTTCTGGCAAGAGCAGGGCTGGAGGTAATGGTATCGGGCCGGAAGGGAAGCGTAGGGCTCGACATCTTCGCCCGTAAAGACCACCTTCACCTCGTCGATGCGTTCCAATACCACGGGCGCGCCTTTGGGTGAACAAGTGACCCAATCGATGGACGTAGGGATGGGGCGCGTGCCGTTCGTCTCGATGCACACGTATTTCCCCAAGTTATGTAGCTGGTCGATAAATTCATCGCTAATCCAAAGCGAGGGTTCGCCTCCGGTGAGGATGACGGTCTGCGCCGGGCATTCGGCCACCCGCCTCATGATTTCCTCGTCGCTCATCCACGTCCCCGTCTCGTGTGGCGTATCGCAAAAGGGGCATTTCAAGTTGCATCCCGAAAAGCGGATGAAGAGTGCCGGCATTCCCGTATGGAAACCTTCCCCCTGCAAACTATAGAAAATCTCGTTGATCTTTCGCATATCTATAACTCTAATCTTTTTCGAATATAGCGGTATTTCCCTCCGATTCCTGCACTTCTACTTTGAAGCAATGCGGGACGCGGTCGCACACCCAGCGCGCGATGTTTTCGGCCGTGGGGTTGAAAGGGAGGACGTCGTTCAGGTTCTTATGGTCCAACTCGTCGGTAATCAACCGCTTGATGTGGCTGAAGTCCGTCACCATGCCATCCTCGTTGAGTACTTCAGACCGGCAATAAATCGTGATAATCCAGTTGTGCCCGTGCAAGTTCGTGCATTTGCTTTCGTAGGAAAGGCACAAGCTATGCGCGGCCGATATTTCAATTCTTTTAATGACTGTATACATGCTTTCGTTGAATTTTCCGCGCAAAGATACGTCGATTTCATGAGTTGGCGCATAGATGTATGAGAATATTTGTATAAGTTTGCACTCCGAATAAGCGTGAGACGAATGAGCAAGAGAAGAGATTATGCGAAATATGGGCTGGTTTTGTGGGCGATACTGGGCGTGGCATGCCAACAAGAGACGCCCATCACGTCCGTCATCCGGGTCGATGGCGAGAGTTCCACCCGGCGGGTGAACCCGGATTTGTATGGCATCACCCTCGAAGAGATCAACCATGCCATCGATGGGGGCTTGTATGCGGAGATGGTGCAGAACCGAAGTTTCGAAGATGGCGTCCCGCCTTTGAATTGCCCTTACGACCGGAGGCGGAACGTATTGACCACGCCCAATGGCTTCGATATGCCCTTTATCCGTCCTGATTCGGTGCCGGGCTGGCGTGTCCTCTCGCCCCAGACGTGGATGGCGCCCGATGCGAAAGAGCTCTTGAACGAGCGGAACCGGCGTTCGCTCTGGGTGGCTATCTCGGCCTTGGAGGGGCGGGGAGGCGTAGCGGCGGAAGGGTATCAGGGAATGTCGCTCCGGAAAGGCGAACCGTATCATTTCTCTTGTTATGTCAAAGGAGCCTCTTTCACCCCTAAGCCGTTGCAAATCGCCTTGACGGATTCGGCCGGGAAGCGCACGTTGAGCGATGTCTACACGCTCCATACGCGGGGTGAATGGACGCATTACCGCCATACGTTTACGGCTACGGAGGATAATGGCCACGCCCTCCTCACGATCTCGTCGGATAGCAGCCAGGTCTTTTGGCTGGACGTCGTTTCGCTCTTCCCCGAGACGTGGAAAGGGCGGAACAATGGCCAACGGCGCGACCTGGCGGAAGCCATCGCCGGCCTCCATCCCCGCTTCGTGCGTTTCCCCGGAGGCGCGTTTGTAGAGGGCTATACGGCGGGTACCTATCCCGTTTGGCGGGAGACGGTCGGGCACATCTCCCAGCGCAAGCATTTCTGGAGCGTATGGGGCTATGGGACGACAAACGGGATGGGCTACCACGAGTACCTCCAGCTGTGCGAGGACTTAGGTGCTGAGCCGATTTATGTCCTCAATAGCGGTATCACCAGCATGACGCGCCGCCCGCGTTATGAGTCGATTACGGAGATGGACCACTTGGTGCAGGATGCGCTCGATGCCATCGGCTATGCCAATTACCCGACCGATTCCCTCCTCGGCGCGCTCCGGGCGAAGAATGGCCACCCGGCGCCTTTCCACCTGAAGTACGTGGAAATCGGGAGCGAGAACTACGGGCATGAATACACGAAGCGTTTCACCCTCTTCCGCGAGGCCATCCGGAAGCATTTCCCCGACGTGACGGTGATTTCCAATAAATTGGTCGGAAAGCAAGCGCGCTCCGAATGGCGGGATGTCCATTTCAACGCCCGCAATTCCTTCTTCCTCTCCAACCCGGGGCGGTTCGAAGCGGCCCGTACGCGCCATGATTGGGAGAACACCTTCGTGGGCGAGTTCGGGAACATGCAATCCTCCGAGGCACGGAGCATGGCGGCCGCCATCGGCGAGGCTTGTTTCCTGGTCGGCATCGAGCAATATCCCGACCTGATGAGCCGCGTGGCCTATTCCCCCCTGTTGGGACATGCGGATTATACCACCTCGCGCTGGCCGATGCTCCTCTTTGATAATCACCGCGTCGTCCCTTCCCCGTCCTATTATGTGATGCAAATGTTCGGGAAATACCGGGGCGAAGAGGTGGTCCCCTCGGAGGTACAGACCTACATGCGCCCGAACATCCGTCCCGGCTCGGCCTCGGTCTATATGTTCGATAATTGTTACGAACTGACGGAGGTCGCGCTCGATGGCAAGCCCGTGGTCGAAGGGCGCGTCCGGAGTGGGGGATGGGATTTCGCCCCGGGCGTGTTGAAGCCGGTCCCGAACCGCTGGAACTATGTCTTAGTGGGCGATTCGATCGCTTCGGATTATGTCTTTTCTACCCGCCTCCGCCGGACGAAGGGAAGCGAGTACGTCCAGTTCCGCGTCCGCAACAACGGGAAGCCGGCCGAAGAGCAGGATTACATCTGCTTTGCCTTGGCCGACGGGCAGGCGGCCTTGTACCATCAGAGCGGGAACGTGGCCGATACGCTCGCTACGACACGCCCTTTCCCCTTCGTGAACAACCGTTGGTACGAGGTCCGCATCACGTGCCGTGCCGATAGCATCCTCTGCGAGGTGGATGGCGAACGGGTGCAAGGCGCTCTCTTGCGTCCTTATCCTTCGCTGGCTTCGGTCACGACCCTCGACCGTACGCATGGCGTGCTCTACATGAAGGTGGTCAATACGACGCAGCACGAAGAGAAGACGGAGCTCGACTTCCGCGGCCTCCCCGTCTCGGACGAGGCGGAAATCATCGAACTGGCCGGCGACATGGAATCCCAAAACACCTTCGCCCAGCCAACCCGCATCCGTCCCGTCCGCCGGACCCACGTCTTCCCGATGGGTGCCCCCAAGATCTATCCCTTTCCGCCCGCCTCGGTCACGATCCTGAAGTTCAAACTAAACGAAGAAAACTTTTAGTGGATCCATGCTTATCTTTTCGTCCGTTCATAGGCATCTTCGCCCGGATTCATGCCTACGAACGCCCTTGCCCATAGGCATGAATCCACATCACAAAAGTACGCATGTTTACGCCCTACGCCAAATCCGAGGGGTGGTTAAGGTGTAAAAATTCGTTAAGAAATTACAGATTATGAGTTGCATAAGGGACGATATAATTTGAAATGACCTCATCCCCCAAAAAGATAGACAACCTAATTTGAAAAAGGTTATCTCAACATTACAATCCTTACAATTATTACAATTATTACAAATGACAATTACCTTTTTGAGGAAATCGCTTCGACCCCGAAAGAAAGAGAGTATAACTTCTTCTTTAGGGCTCAGCCGGGGGATTTTTATTTTCCAAAAAAGCTAATTGTCATTTGTAATAATTGTAAGGATTGTCATAGGGCCGTACGAAATGGGAATACAAAATGTGTTAAAAAGCGGAAGCGAAACGGACGGAGCAGGGGAGGAGCTGTTGGAAGTTTGAGGTGTTATGCATATCTTTGTAGTGGGGATTCGGGTGCGCCCCTACACATAAAAATATGCGCGTGAAGCGTAAAAAATAGGGAAATAAGTTGCAAACGGGAAATATCTGTCGTATATTTGTGACATCTTAGTAAAAGCAAAGTATTCACACTTAATACAAAGACAGATGAACAGAATCGTAAAGTATGCGTGCGTATGCGCTTGTGCGACTTTCGCATGGAGCTGCGCAGAAGGCCCCAAGGTAGAGGGCAGTTACGAGATTATTCCGCTTCCGCAGGAAGTGAGTTTGCAAAACGCCAACCCTTTCCTTCTGACGGCCAAGACGCCCATCGTATACCAAGAGGGGGATTCGGTGATGGCCGGGACGGCCCAGTTGCTCTCTTCGTATATCGAGGAACTGACGGGCTATGCGCCCCGGGTGGCCACGAAAGGCAAGAAAGGAATCCAGCTTTCTGTGGATGAATCGATTACCAATCCGGAAGGGTATCGCCTCACTGTCACGTCGGAAGGCATCGAGATAGCCGGAGGCTCGGAGGCAGGTATCTTCTATGGCGCACAGGCCTTGCGCAAGGCGATACCGGCAGAGGCCCAAGGAATGGACGTGGAGTTGCCCGCCGTAACGATCCACGACGCGCCCCGGTACGGGTACCGCGGATTGCATTTCGACGTCTCGCGGCATTTCTTCCCGGTCGATTCGGTCAAGAAATTCATCGACATGCAGGTGCTCCACAACATGAACACCCTGCACTGGCACCTGACGGACGACCAGGGATGGCGCATCGAAATCAAGAAATACCCGAAGCTGACCGAGGTGGGTTCCCAGCGCAAAGAGACCGTCATCGGACGTAATTCGGGTGAATACGACGGCACGCCCTACGGAGGATATTATACGCAGGAACAAATCAAGGAGGTGATCGACTATGCCAAGAAGCGGTTCGTGACGGTCGTGCCTGAAATCGACCTGCCCGGCCACCAGCAAGCCGCCCTGGCCGCTTATCCCGAATTAGGATGTACGGGAGGACCGTATGAGGTATGGACGCAATGGGGCATCTCCGACGATGTGATTTGCGCCGGGAACGACCAGGCGATGGAGTTCCTCGAAGACGTATTGGCCGAAGTGATCGACCTCTTCCCCTCGGAATACATCCATATCGGAGGCGATGAATGCCCGAAGGTACGCTGGAAGACCTGCCCGAAGTGCCAGGCCCGCATCCAAAAAGAGGGTATCAAGGGGGATAAGAAGCACTCGGCCGAGGAGTACTTGCAGAGCTACGTCATCCAGCGCATGGAGAAGTTTGTCGAGAGCAAAGGACGGCACATCATCGGATGGGATGAAATCCTCGAAGGCGGATTGGCACCGAATGCGACCGTGATGAGCTGGCGCGGCGTGGCAGGAGGCATCGAGGCCGCCAAGCAACACCACAACGTCATCATGACGCCCAATTCGTACCTCTATTTCGATTATTACCAATCGACCGATACGGAGCACGACCCGCTCGCCATCGGAGGCTACCTGCCCATCGAGCGTGTCTATTCGTTTGAGCCGACCGACGGGATCCCGCAAGAGTTCCAGAAGTATATCATCGGCGTGCAAGCCAACCTTTGGACAGAATATATCCCGACCTTCGCCCAGGTGGAATACATGGAAATGCCGCGCATAGCCGCCCTCGCCGAGGTGCAATGGTGCGACCCGGCCAATAAGGATTACGACCAATTCCTCTCGCGCCTCGTACGCCTTACGAAGCTCTACGACCGGAAGCACTATAATTATGCGAAACACATCTTCGATGTAAAGGCCACCTTCACGCCGGATACGGAGCAAGGATGCGTCGTAGTAAACCTCTCTACCTTAGGAGACGGGGATATCCGCTATACGCTCGACGGAAGCGAACCGACGCCCCAGAGCGCGCAATATACGGCCCCGCTCCAGATCAAAGAGAATGTGACGTTGAAAGCGACCGCATTCCGCCCCACGGGCCAGAGCCGTGTCCTCACGGAAAAGATAGACTTTAGTAAATCGACCGCTAAACCCATCACCCTGAAGGAAGGGCCCAGCAAGGGATATGAATACGAAGGCGCGCAAGTATTGGCCGATGGCCTTTGTGGAAATGATAATTACAAGACGGGCCGCTGGTTGGGATTCCAAGGGAAAGACATCGATGCCACGATCGATTTGGGCGAGATTACGGAAATCAGCAAAATAGCGTTCAATAGCAATGTGGTGAAGGCCGATTGGATCATGGGCGTGAATGGCGTCACGGTGCGCGTATCGAGCGATGGTTCGACCTACAAAGAGGTGGCCTCGAAGAAAATCCCAGCCTTGAAAGCGGGTGATAAGGACGGCATCTATCCGCATGAAGTGGAATTCGCCCCGACGAAAGCACGCTACGTGCAAGTGGTGATCAAGAATGCCAAACTCCCCGCATGGCACGGAGGAGCAGGCAATCCGGCATATATCTTCGTAGACGAAATCAAAGTGTTCTAAAAGGATGGAGAATCGGATTTGTCAATTATTTGCCATCCAATACCCCATCATAGCCGGAGGCATGGTGTGGTGTAGCGGATGGCGGTTGGCTTCGGCCGTAAGCAATGCGGGCGGATTAGGATTGATAGGGGCCGGTTCGATGCATCCGGACGTCCTCCGCGAGCATATCCAGAAATGTAAGGAAGCCACGGACAAGCCCTTCGGGGTGAACGTCCCGCTCATGTATCCGGAGATTGAAAAGGTAATGGATATCCTGGTGGAAGAAGGGGTGAAGATAGTCTTTACCTCGGCCGGGAACCCGAAGACATGGACCTCCCGCTTGAAAGAGCAGGGCATGAAGGTGGCGCACGTGGTGAGCAGCTCGAAATTCGCCCGGAAATGCGAAGAGGCGGGCGTAGATGCCATCGTGGCCGAAGGCTTCGAAGCCGGAGGGCATAACGGACGGGAGGAGACCACCACGATGTGCCTCATTCCGCACGTCCGCCGTTCCACCTCTTTGCCCCTGATAGCCGCGGGAGGTATCGGGACGGGGGCCGGTATGCTGGCCGCCTTTGCCTTAGGAGCGGAAGGTGTCCAAATAGGGACCCGCTTCGCCCTGACGAAGGAAAGCTCCGCCCACGAAGCCTTTAAACAATTATGCCTCTCGCTAAATGAGGGCGATACGAAGCTCCTCCTGAAGAAAGTCTCGCCCACACGCTTGGTAAAAGGGACCTTTGCCACGGAGGTGGAAGAGGCTGAAGCCCGTGGCGCATCCGTAGATGAACTCCGCACGCTCTTGGGCAAAGGACGGGCCAAGAAGGGGATCTTCGAAGGGAACTTGGAGGAGGGCGAGCTGGAAATCGGGCAAATCGCTTCCCTTTTCCGCGAGGAGCAATCCGTCGGAGAGGTGATGCAAGAGCTCATCTCCGATTTTCATGCCGGAATTGAACGAATAAGTAAGTTGAATCTATAAATGAACACAGAGACACGGGGACACGGAGTTCTTTATTTTTTACCTCCGTGCCTCTGCGCCTCCGTGTTTTAATAAAAAGGTATGTCAATAAAGAATTATATCGAAGCGAACAAGGAGCGCTTCTTGGACGAACTTTTCTCCTTGATACGCATCCCCTCGATCAGCGCGATGCAAGAACATAAGCCGGATATGGAGCGATGTGCCCGGCGTTGGACGGAGCTATTGCTTTCTTCCGGTGCGGATAGGGCCGAGGTAATCCCTACCGAGGGCAATCCGGTGGTATATGCCGAGAAGATATTGGATGCCAGCTATCCGACGGTCTTGGTCTATGCCCATTATGACGTGATGCCCGCCGAACCGCTCGAATTATGGAAGAGCCAGCCCTTCGAACCGGAAATCCGCGAGGGGCGCATCTATGCCCGTGGGGCGGACGATGATAAGGGCCAGGGCGTGATGCAGGTAAAAGGTTTTGAGACGGCCCTTCGCGAGGTGCTTTTGCATTGTAATGTGAAGTTCATCTTCGAGGGAGAAGAGGAGATAGGCTCGCCCAGCTTGGAGGCTTTTTGCCAAAAACACAAGGAGATGCTGAAGGCGGACGTAATCCTGGTGTCGGATACGAGCATGGTAAGTGCCGAGACGCCTTCGCTTACTACTGGATTGCGTGGGTTGGCGTATTGGGAAATCGAGGTGACTGGTCCGAACCGAGACCTCCATTCGGGGCACTTCGGAGGGGCGGTGGCCAATCCTATCAACGTGTTATGTAAGCTCATAGCCGATATTACCGATGCCGATGGGCGCATCACCATCCCCCATTTCTATGACGATGTGGAAGATCTATCCGATGAAGAGCGGGCGATGATAGCCCAAGTCCCCTTCGACGAAGCGAAATACAAGGAAGCCATCGGCGTGAAGGCCCTTTTTGGTGAGAAAGGCTATGCCACCTTGGAGCGGAATAGTTGCCGCCCTTCGTTCGATGTATGCGGGATATGGGGTGGATATACGGGCGAGGGAAGCAAGACGGTCCTCCCCTCAAAAGCCTATGCCAAAGTATCATGCCGCTTGGTGCCCCACCAGAAGCACGAGACGGTTTCGCGTCTTTTCATCGACTATATAAATAAGGTGGCCCCCGAATATGTCCAAGTCAAGGTGACACCCACGCATGGAGGCGAAGGCTATGTATGCCCCATCGACCTCCCGGCCTACCGGTGTGCCGAACGTGCCGTAGGTATCGCCTTCGGACGGAAGCCCTTGGCCGTACGCCGGGGAGGGAGCATCCCCATCATCTCCACCTTCGAACAGGTATTGGGCATCAAGACCGTCCTCATGGGCTTTGGCCTGGAACAGAACGCCATCCATTCGCCCAACGAGAGTTGTCGGCTGGATTATTTCTACCAGGGCATCGAGGCCGTGGCGGAATTTTATCGGGAGTTTAAGTGATTTCATGCCTATATTCTTCTTGATTCCTAACTATATTCGGAAAAGAATATAACGATAAAGTTTGGCGATGCAAAGAGAATGCCGTATCTTTGTATCGCCTTTGTTTTTGAAGGCATGACATGATAAAAACAGACTAAGGCTATGAGAAAAGTACGTCGGCAAGAAGAAGCGAAAGCACGGGCTCAGGAAAGGCACAAGATGCGTTATGAGACATTGGCTAAATACCTTTATGATCTATCGAAGCTTTCGTTTGCGGGTTCGGTGGTAGGAGTACTAACACCGTTGATTACGAATGTGAAAGATGTGAATGCATGGTATACGTTCCTTATCGGAACGGCTATGACGGCATCATTGGCATGGTTAGGTGATAAAATTTTAAAAGGATAAAGATATGTTGGTATTTAATGTTTTTTATACGGTAATGACCATCATTTCGGTCAGCTTCTTGATATTCTTATATACCAAGCCAGGGAAGAAATGGCTAAAGAAATACAGGGGCGAGGAATAAGATGGAAAAATAAAATGTAAGAAATAGTTTGCAAATAGGATATTTATTGTAACTTTGCGACGTTAAAAACAAAATATTTGCAATGCAACGGTTCCATTTACATAGTCATCATCATCACAACGGGCGATAGTTCGGTGGGCTTGGAAGCTATGTAAAAGGGCGAAAAAGAAAATAGGATAGAAGCTTGCCGGATGGGTTCCGACAGGCTTTCGTCATTTTTAAGCGAAACAAAAATAAAACAAAGACAATATGTTACGAATAGCAGTACAATCAAAAGGACGTCTGTATGACGAGACGATGCAATTGCTCGAAGAGGCAGGCATCAAGTTGAACCGGGGGAAGCGCATCTTGTTGCTTTCTGCAAAGGATTTCCCCGTGGAGGTGTTGTTCTTGCGCGATGATGATATTCCGCAATCCGTGGCCAATGGCGTGGCGGACGTAGGTATCGTGGGCGAGAACGAATACATGGAAAAGGGAGCGGAGGCCATGATGGTGAAGCGTTTAGGATTTAGCAAATGCCGCCTCTCGCTGGCCATCCCGAAAGACGAAGCATACGAGGGCATCACGTGGTTTGAGGGGAAGACCATCGCCACCTCTTATCCGGAAATCTTGAAGAAGTACTTGGCGGAGAAAGGTGTGAAGGCGGATTTGCACGTCATCACAGGGTCGGTCGAGATTGCACCGGGCATCGGGCTGGCGGATGCGATATTCGATATCGTAAGCTCCGGGAGTACGTTGGTAAGCAACCAGTTGAAGGAGGTGGAAATCGTGATGCAGAGTGAAGCCCTCTTGATCGCCCGCCCGGACTTGACGGAGGAAAAGCAAGCCATCCTCCAGGAGCTCCTTTTCCGTTTCGAGGCCATCCAGATAGCGGAAGGAAAGAAATATATCCTTTTAAATGCCCCAAAAGACAAAATAGACGAAATCATCGAGCTATTGCCTGGCATGAAGAGCCCTACGATCACGCCCTTGGCCAATGGGGAATGGGTGTCGGTACAATCCGTCATCGCGGAGAAACATTTCTGGGAGATTATTGGGAAGCTGAAATCCCTCGGGGCAGAGGGTATTTTGGTATTGCCTATCGAAAAGATGATCCTTTAAAAAGCACGAATGTATGGAAATCGTAAAATATCCAGATAGAAAAGATTGGAAA
This sequence comes from uncultured Parabacteroides sp., assembly GCA_944325335.1. Lineage (GTDB taxonomy): Bacteria > Bacteroidota > Bacteroidia > Bacteroidales > Tannerellaceae > Parabacteroides. Next base: position 28,304 of record CALUZR010000041.1, read on the forward strand.
GCGTTGACGGAACGTGCGACGCTGGACGTGACCACCCTCTTCGATACCGTACGGGGCGTATTGGACGATGTCCGCACCCAGGGAGATACCGCCCTCCGCAAGTACGAGAAACTATTTGATAAAGTGGATTTGAAGGAGTTGCGCGTGACGCCGGAAGAAATCCAAGAGGCACATGCGCTGGTCCCGGACGAATTGAAGCAAGCCATCCTCCAGGCCAAGCAAAACATCGCGGCCTTCCATGCTTCCCAACGCTTCGAAGGGCATAAGGTGCAGACCGCGCCGGGCGTCACCTGTTGGCAAAAGGCGGTGCCTATCGAGAAGGTGGGGCTTTACATTCCGGGTGGGACGGCTCCCTTGTTCTCTACCGTGCTCATGTTGGCGGTACCGGCACGGATCGCGGGTTGCCGGGAGATTGTCCTCTGTACGCCTCCGAATCCGGAAGGGAAGGTTCATCCCGCCATCCTCTATGCGGCCGATGTGGCAGGTGTGGATTGCATTTGCAAGGTAGGAGGGAGCCAGGCGATCGCGGCCATGGCCTACGGGACGGAATCCGTACCCAAGGTTTATAAGATATTCGGCCCTGGAAACCAATACGTGACCGCCGCCAAACAATGGGTGAGCCTCCGGGAGGTGGCCATCGACATGCCGGCCGGTCCCTCGGAAGTAGAAGTAATTGCCGATGGAAACGCCCATCCGGAGTTCATAGCCGCCGATTTCCTCTCGCAAGCCGAGCATGGCGTGGATAGCCAAGCCCTGCTCCTTACCACGGAGGAAAATATCGTGCCGCCGGTCGTAGAGGCCATCCAGAAGCAACTCGAAGCGCTCCCCCGGCGGGATATTACCGAGAAGGCATTGGCGCATAGCCGTATCATAGTCTTGAAGGATTGGGCGGAGGTCATCGACTTTACCAACCTCTACGCACCGGAACATCTGATTATCCAAACCGATAATTACCAGACGCTTGCAGAACAGGTGCAAAACGCCGGGAGCATATTCATGGGTCCCTATACGCCGGAGAGCGCGGGCGATTATGCCTCGGGGACGAACCATACGCTCCCGACCAACGGCTATGCCCATGCCTATAGCGGCGTGAACCTGGATAGCTTCATCAAAAAGATGACTTTCCAAGAGATTACGCCCGATGGAATCGCCCATTTGGGGGATACGATCCGCACGATGGCTGCCCACGAACACCTGGATGCGCACCGGAATGCCGTGAGCGTCCGTCTGGAGTCGCTGGGTAAAAAATAGGGAGAATAGATAGGTATTCATATCTCCCAAGGGGTTGTAGGAGAAGAACAGGTATATATTCTTCTTCCACGGCAGGTTGTAGGAGACGAATATATACATATTCTTCTTTTCTGGCGGGTTGTAGAAGAAGAAAATATAGATATTCTTCTTGTTTGATGGATTGTGGAAGAAGAATAGGTATATATTCTTCTCTGTTGATAAATTGCACAAGAAAAATATGTATATATTCTTATTTTCCGACGGTTTTCGGGAGAAGAATATATAGGTATTCTTCTTCTACAATGGATTGCAGAAGACAAATAGATATATATTTAGAAAGAAATAACGTATGGATATAGAAAAGAAATTTGACGTGAATGCGTGGGCGAGGCCGAACATCCGGCAGATGAAGCCCTATTCGTCCGCGCGGGATGAGTTCCATGGGAGCGCGTCGGTGTTCTTGGATGCCAACGAGAACCCCTATAACGCGCCCTACAACCGCTACCCCGACCCGATGCAATGGCGCTTGAAGGAGCGGGTGGCGGAGATAAAGGGCGTTCCGAAAGAGTGTATTTTGTTGGGAAACGGGAGCGACGAGCCGATCGACCTGATCATGCGCGCCTTTTGCGAGCCGGGAAGGGACGCGGTCCTGACGCTCGACCCGACGTATGGCATGTACGAGGTGGCGGCTTCCATCAATCACGTGGCGTGCCGGAAGGTGCGTTTGACGCCTGATTTCCAGATCGACCTGCCCGCGTTGATGCAGGCCATCGACGGGTCGGTACGGGCCATTTACCTCTGTTCGCCCAACAACCCGACGGGGAATAGCTTGGAGCGGAAAGACATCCTGTATATATTGGAGCACTTCGAGGGGATTGTGGTGGTGGACGAGGCCTACATCGATTTCTCTTCCCAGCCCTCGTTCATCCAGGAGTTGGATAAATATCCTAATTTAGTGGTATTTCAGACCTTGTCGAAGGCTTGGGGCGCGGCGGGCATCCGTCTGGGGATGGCTTTTGCCTCGAAGGACATCATCGCCCTGCTCAATAAGATAAAATACCCGTACAACGTCAACCAATTGACGCAAGAGAAGGCGCTCGAGATATTGGGCAAGAAGGAGCAAATGCAAGCCCAATTGGTGCAGATCCTTTCCGAACGGACCCGCTTGCAAAAGGAGCTTACTTCCTTGCCTTTAGTGCGGAAAATCTATCCGACGGATGCTAATTTCATCCTAACCGATGTGGGCGATGCGGATTACGTGTACCAAAAGCTGGTGGAACGGGGCATTATCGTCCGAAACCGGAACCGGGTAGCGCTTTGCGCGGGATGCCTGCGCATTACGGTTGGGACGCCGGAAGAGAACGAGGCCTTGTTGAATGCATTGAAAACGATATGATATGAAAAAGCGCGTATTGTTTATCGATCGGGACGGGACGCTCATCCAAGAGCCTCCCGTAGATTACCAAGTGGATAGCTTGGAGAAGCTGGAGTTCTATCCGAAGGTCATCCGGAACCTCTATTTCATCCGGAAGCACTTGGACTTCGAGCTGGTGATGGTCTCGAACCAAGACGGGCTGGGGACGCCCTCCTTCCCGGAAGAAACCTTCTGGCCAGCGCATAATAAGATGTTGAAAACCTTGGAGGGCGAGGGTGTTTCGTTTGATGCCATCTACATCGACCCCTCTTTCCCCGAGGATAATTCCCCGAACCGCAAGCCCCGGACGGGCATGTTGGGCAAGTATTTCTCGGAAGAATATGATTTGGCCAATAGCTATGTGATAGGAGACCGGGAGACCGATATGGAACTGGCCTGCAACCTCGGGGCGAAGGGCATCTGGCTCCATGAGGAAGAAGAGGGGAAGGTATGGGATTTGCCCTATCCGCCCGCATTCGTCTCGCCCGATTGGGACCGCATCGCGGAGTATCTCTTTGCGGGAGAACGGCGTGCCGAGGTGCAACGTACTACGAAAGAGACGGACATTTACGTCTCCTTGGACCTCGATGGTAGCGGACGGACGCAGATCGATACCGGCCTCGGATTCTTCAACCACATGCTGGAGCAAATCGGGAAACATGCGGGCATCGACCTTACGATAAGGGTGAAAGGAGACCTCGAGGTAGACGAGCATCACACGATAGAGGATACCGCCCTCGCGCTCGGCGAAGCCCTGGCACGTGCCTTGGGCGATAAGCGGGGCATCGAGCGGTATGGCTATGCGCTTCCGATGGATGATTGCCTCTGCTCGGTGGCGTTAGACTTCGGAGGGCGCCCATGGCTCGTGTGGGATGCCACGTTCCGGCGTGAGAAGATAGGGGACATGCCGACCGAGATGTTCCTCCATTTCTTCAAGAGCTTGAGCGATGCGGCCCGGATGAACCTGAATATCCGGGCGGAAGGCGAGAACGAGCACCACAAGATCGAAGGCATCTTCAAAGCATTCGCCCGCTCCGTGCGGATGGCCATCCGGCGCGATATCTATCATTATAATCTCCCCAGTACGAAAGGAATCATTTAAAAAACACAAGATAAAGGAATAACAATGGAAATAGTACAATTTTTGATCGATTTTATCTTACACATCGACCAGCACATGATCGAGATCGTCCAAAACTACCACCTTTGGACGTACGCGATCTTGTTCTTGATCATCTTTTGCGAGACGGGATTGGTGGTGACTCCCTTCCTCCCGGGCGATTCGCTTCTCTTCGTGGCGGGTGCGATATCGGCCTTGCCCGGCATCCCGCTCAACGTGCATCTCCTCGCGTTGATTGTGTTCATCGCGGCCGTGGCGGGAGATTCGAGCAATTACGAAATAGGCCATTTCTTTGGGAAGAAGCTATTTAGCAATCCGGACTCGAAAATATTCAAGCAAAGCTATATCGACAAGACGCACGAGTTCTACAAGAAATACGGAGGGAAGACAATCATCATCGCCCGCTTCGTGCCTATCGTGCGCACCTTTGCGCCCTTCGTGGCGGGCATGGGCAAGATGCATTATTATTACTTCTTCATGTACAATGTCGTAGGGGGAGCACTTTGGGTGGCTTTGTTCTGCTATGCGGGGTATTTCTTTGGCGATTTGCCCTTCGTGCAAGAGAACTTGAAATTGCTCCTCGTGGCCATTATCGTGATTTCCATCCTGCCCGCCATCTTCGAGAGCATACGGATGAAAATGAAAAGCAAAAAAGCATGAGAAAGAAGGTAATAGCAAACATCGGACTGGTCATGTCCCTCCTCTTGGCGGGATGCGATAAGATGACGACCGACCTCGAAGGGCAATGGCAATTGAATACGGTCGAGGTGGGGGGAGAAGTCCAGCAAGTCGATACGGTGTGGTATAACTTCCAGACCTCCCTCTTCCGGTATCAGATCTATGCGCCCCAGACGGATACCTGGACGATGGCGTATGGCTATAACGCCTACGAAGGGAAGGACCTCTCGCTCCGTTTGTTCATCGACGATTCGAACCGCGATTTCCTCCAACGTACCGATTGGGAAGCCGATACGCGCGATTTCATCGTAGAAGAGGTGGGCGGGAAACGCCTTGTCCTCCGCTCGGAAGGGAAGACGTACACCTTTACCAAATATTGAAAAGATGCCGATGAATCCGTATGAATATAGGCGTATTCATCGGCAAACATAGGCATAAACGATGCCATTTATAGGCATAAAAAAGCCGCGTGAAAAGAATTAAAGAATTTTTTCAGTAATTATTTGAGGGAAATATGCCCGAAAACATGAAAAAATCCTTACTTTTGCGGAAAATTACATTAAACAATTTTAGTGATATCATGGCAAATGTGATTACGATTAAAAAGGGTTTAGACATTAATCTGAAGGGGAAAGCTCCCGAAGTGATGCTAAATGGCGGAAAGAGCGCGACATACGCGATTGTTCCGGACTATTTTACGGGCATTACTCCGAAGGTAGTGGTTCGCCCGGGGGATAAGGTCAAAGCCGGTTCTGCATTGATGAC
>CALUZR010000042.1 GCA_944325335.1 uncultured Parabacteroides sp.
CAGCCGGATGTTTGGCTATCCGGGCATCGACCTGCAAGACAAATGCTGGATTCTATTGGCCAAATACAACCTGAAGATGCTCATCCTGACATGTGGCGTCAATGGAAGCTACGTTTTTGTGCCGGGTGAAATCTCGTTTGTCGAGACACCCAAAGTCGAAGTGGCCGATACCGTCGGAGCAGGCGATTCCTTTACCGCGGCCTTTATCGCCTCTCTTTTAAAAGGGAAAAGCATTCCGAATGCGCATCGCACCGCCGTCCGCGTCTCGGCTTATGTCTGTACGCAAAATGGAGCCATGCCTAAACTACCCGAAGATATAAAGTTATAAATCTTAAAGCACGGTGGCTCTCTCTTTCCGAACTAAGAAGAAGCCGCCGTATTTCATCTATTTACGAATTCATTTATGCCTATCATCCTTTCCGATTATAACGAAGATCGTTTTCATTTATAGTTATAATTACCGAGGATTATAACGAGAATCACACAAGGCTTTCCCTTTCCACATTTACCTCATTATTTTCAATTCCCCGCAACACATCCTCCGCCGGAATATGCAGGCGGGAGAAGGCAAAAAGTTTCTTTCCCAAATCTTTCAGAGAGGCACCGATATGATATACCTCCGCCTGGTCAAGAATCAAGAAACGATCGTGCACATTCCGGATTTCCTTCACTTCAATCGGTGAATATTGTGCATTATGTCGCTCTAAATCCAACCGGAATTGCGACGTGATACGTTGTGTATAAATCAGAGCCTTCACACCTTTCTGCCGTTTCGTGAATAAAGTCAATACGCTTTCATCTACATAATTATCAATCAAAATCAATGATTCTTTCGCGGAACGCACCAAATCCGCCGCCAACTTATACGCATCAAAGATTTGACCTTCGAAAAACACGCCTTCCACGGGCGGAAGCGAAGTGCGGACGAAGAAATCCATCTTTTCATCCAACCGATTCAAACGCAGTTCATGCTGAATTAATTTATTATCCATACGTTGCTCCATATCATTCAACCGCTGATTAATAGAATAGCCTCGCAAAAGATATTCTTTCAGCACCTGATTTGCCCATTGGCGAAATTGAACGCCGCGCTTACTCTTCACACGATACCCCACAGAAATAATGACATCTAAGTTATAAAATTTCTGCGTGCGTCGAACCATTCTTTTTCCTTCTTGACGAACTTGTAAGGATTCCTTACATGTTGCCGCTTCTTCCAATTCCTCTTCAATATAAATCGCTCTAATATGCATCGTTACATTTTGAGGAGTTGTTTGAAACAATTCCGCCATCTGCGCCTGCGTCAACCAAACCGTCTCGTTTTCCAATCGAACCTCCAGCCGAACTTCCTCGTTGGGCTGATACATGATGATTTCTCCTTTATTTTCCATTTCCATATTGGGTTTTGCAATTATGTCACAAAGGTATGGATTCCAAGTAAGAATTAAAAGTTAAAAATAGAAGCAATGCTCTACTTTGGCATACACGCCTATTTATTTTGCCTAAAAAATAGATTATGGTATTTCGTAAAAATATAGAAGAATTGGTATGCCTGCAATTAATAGGGCTTTCTCCGAAACAAATTTTGGAGATGAATAAAAACAAAGTCTACGACATCATATCCCATGCAGAAAATACCTATAAAAAAGCTACGCAAATCATAAAAGAGCAAGTTGAAGCCGGCGTTAAAATGATTTCATATTACGATGAAAATTATCCGAAGCATTTCAAGGAGAATTTGGGAAACGACGCCCCGCCTTTGTTGCATCTGCTGGGGAACGTCGATTTACTCTCTCGGGAAGATTGCGTTACGATTATTGGTGCACGAAAAGCAGACAAGCAAGGATGCGAGGCAGCTTATCGATTGGCCTACGATTTCGCAAAGAAGGGACATCCGATTGTCAGCGGATTGGCCTTAGGTTGTGATACGGCCGCGCACCGGGGATGTTTGGATGCGGGAGGACAAACCGTCGCGATCGTTGCTTCCGGATTAAACCGCACGCATCCCAAAGAAAACAAAATATTACAAGAAGAAATCATCCGGCAAGGCGGTCTCATCCTTTCGGAACATCCGTTTGGCGTCAAGGCAAATCCTACACGGCTCGTAGCCCGTTGCCGGATGCAGGTCGTCTTGTCGCGCCAAGTAATCGTCGCCAAATGTCCTATCGTAAGTGGAACCATGTATGCCGTTCATTTTGCACGAGAATATGACGGCGATATCTATGGTTGGGAAAACGATGTCTATGCCGTCACGTATGATTCGTATAACGAAAAGAGTTCAGGGAACCGGTATTTGTTGGAACAAGGATTAGCCATACCCATCAAATTTAAATAAACAAGTTATGAAAATGATAGATATATATTCAGATGAATTAAGAGACTATATCTACGAGGTAGATAATGCGAAAAGACGCGAAGTATTGCTTTTGGTCGAAAAGGAAATCAAGCGGTTGAACACGAAAGGGGCTAACGACTTCTATCTTCTCAGCGCGGATGAAGAGACTATCGACAAAATAGAGGATTTGGTAAACACAAGATGTCTCATCCTCAACCTCATGTTCCAAGCGACTGATTCGGAAATCAAGCGGTTCAAAACTTTGAACAAGCTGCTTTACGAACTGACGTTAAAGACTTATCGCCGTACAGCCAATCTCTATCGGGCATTATTGAAATCTGAGAAATGCGAATGGTTCGACGATGATTACTGCATTGAAGGAACACTCCGTTTTGGTGGCTATAATGATGAAACCTCTGTCCTCCGGCTGGAAGAGGATGATTTTTATGGCTCGGACTTTGCCTATATGTTGGATGTAGTCCATGTAATAACCGATAAAGGCCGCCATTCATGCGAAGAAATTATCCAGCCGTCCATTCATTATAATCCGAAACATACGCCAAACATAACCGACGTGGAACTGGATTGCTACGATTATTTGGACGACGGGGTGACGTGGGCGGAAGGTTGGTTGCGCCATCCTGCGTTCGATCCGTTTTGCGTTTGCTATGCCATCCACGATATTTGCACGCACAAGCCCTATTCCATTCCCGACCTTTTGCGCATGAACGACTTCTGGAGTGAAGCAAAACTGGTTTGCCAGCATATTGTCAACCAAGATGGGACACGGTGGGATCGAAATGCTTAATAAATGAAAGAGATGGAGTGTTATAAGCCCCATCTCTTATCTTCATATACATAGCATTCCTTCTCGCCTCTTTTTATAACCTTGAACGGATTTCTATGTTCCAAATTATATTTTGCCATTTCTTCTGAACCGCCATAATAGGTGATTTCCCATAACAGACCAGCCACCAACTCTTGTGGAGTAATGAGAACACCGTTATCAATCGCTATTTTCATACCTATAATTTCCGACCATGATAAGTATAAAGCTACCGGTCCACAAGTGTTTTTTCCATCCATCACTGCGCAATTCATATCAATCATCGGAACGCGTCTTTCCCATCGCGAAGAGAGCCGGATATATAAAGTCGTTTGCTGCTCCGGTAAATCTTGCAACGATTGATAAATTTCCCGATAACCTTCCCAATTCAAGTTTTCAGCCTGCTTCGGTTCATTATGCGAATACAAAGTTTTAAACGCAGGAAGTATTTCATCAAAACTATACTGACTTAATAATGATTTGAATGTTTCCATATCAATTTCAATTTATAATAAGTTTCCCCAAACCCACCCTTCGTTTGTTTATAGTTAATACAGCGGTAATAATTGATGCGCTTGCCCCTTTCGTTGCCGAATGCAAAATGTAACTATGCGCTTTACTGAATTTACGCGATTGCATGCTCGCTTTTATTCCAAAAGCCATGAGTCTTTCGTGCTTCAAATGAATGAAGTCACAATATGTATTCACCCTATAAAAAACGACGCCTTTAATTTTTATTTCAAATCAACGCTCCAATTTACGGATTGTATTTGCATGTCTAATAATCTCAACTCTTGAGATAAAGAATCTATTTGCTTACGCAATTTGGCTACATCCAAATAACGGACATATTTTAACTCGCTGCGCGTATAACGATTCTCTCGTTCTACTATGTGATGCAATACTTCGCGTAAAGCGGAAACTCGCAAAGTAAGCACATCCTTTTTAGCAATCATCTGCGTAAGGTTCATGCCATTCAAAGTGGTGTGCATATTCGTATAATTAATCCGATAAATCAGCTCTTCCAATTCTGGAAATTTCTTTTCCAACAGAGTCAATACCTCGTCCGGGTTCTCCGAAGGTTCGTCCCCTTCCTGTACCTTCGAACATTCTTTCAATCGCGACTTTAATTGCGCGATACTCTTTTGTAAATCAGCCCTGAGGCTGAGTGCTTCTGCCAATTTCATATCCTTCGTGTTTTAATTATACATCAACTAATACCTCAAAAACAGAAAATATTTCACGAATAATTCCAAGCCTTCTTGTATTTTTGCTTGCTCGTCTTCAGGTCGGTATCCTATGTATGAAGAAAGGCATTCGAATGAGTATTTCATTTTACGCAAGATGCGACGCCATTCCAAGTTTCCTTTCTCCATTCCATACTTATCCGCTAAAGGTCCGGCCGTAGCCAAAGGCGCATAATATTTCAAAAACTCTTCTAAGCGCGGAGCAATGTAAGCGGAAATCGTATGGTATAATCCCCACATTTCTTGTTCAGGGAAATTACGCACTTCCGCCTTTTTCTTTTCTCGATGTCGATTCCGCTTCATACAAATACTTTTTAGAATATTCGGAGGAGCGAGCCCATTATCCTCGCTCCTTATTTCTAAAAATCAATCCAACGCTTTCCAGTCGAAATCGCTGAAAGCGACGTGCGCTTTTTTATAATCGATGTTATAAATGCGCAAGAATGCTTCTTGTACGGTTTTGCCTCCGTCCGAGAAAGGCATGGAAGTAGAATTTCGCATCGTGACGGTTACTTCCATATCCGGAGTCAATACAATCCCATTTGTTTTCTTGAGCCGCTTAGGCCATACTTTAAATACTTGTGCCATGCTATTCTATTTTAAAAGTGATACATTTATTCTTCCCAATACAAATAATTTCCATTCCAAAGGCAATCGCAAAAAATAATCTGGTTGTCATGCGTTCCGGAACGTACGGTTACTTCTTCCACTCGATTATGCCCGACGATTTGCGTAAATCCATGCAACGGATCCGTCAGTTCCGCTTCATCCGCCCAAAAGATACCGCCTATTTTTCCCTCTTTTCCTCCCCGTAAATGCCCTAACCTACATAAAGATTCTATTTGAGAATCGGTAGGATGGTTTAATTGCGAAGCGATAGGTAAATGAATATTTCCTCCAAAGTCTTGCAAGAACCAATCCTGCGCGATTCCGGCATGCGTGAACACGGTTTTATTTTCCTGATAAGCATATTGGAACAAACCTATATTCTCCAAAAACAAACGCGAGGCTTTTTCTCCAATCGAGAAATCAAACCGGGAACTGAGCGTAATATCCGTGCAGAAATAATGCAAGTCATGATTACCCAACAGGAGTATCACATCGTCTGGACGTTTCTTTTTCAGAAGAATGATTTCACACAGATTCTGTAGCAACCGTTTGCGTGGAATGTATTCGATGGGATCTAAATAATCCCCTAAAAATACAATCCTACAATCCGAATGTTTTTCCACAACCGCTTTCCAATCATCCAATCCGTGTATGTCGCCAATCGCTATAAGGGGTTTCATATATTTTCCGTTTTCTTAGTTTCAGGAAGCAATATTAGAAACCACCAATTCCCGTACCTTTTCTTCGCGCAAGTAGCGCCACAAACGGGAATCTTTCAATTCGGATTCCGGGATATATTGCTGGTATTTCTCCAAGAAACCACGGTTCAATAAATTCAAATCTCCTAATTCGTAATTATTAATCAATGTTTCCCAGTCCCAATACTCGATGAAACGGTCTATCAGTTCCAGACTCCATTGGATGTTCTGACTGTCCGACAGTTCTTTCCAATCCCAACGGTCTTTATATTTCTCCAAATTCTCCGCCCGCAACAACGATACGCTGCGAGAGCCGGAGAGTATTTTCCAATCGATGTCGTTTTTAAACGCTTCCAACATCGAGTCCGTCCAGTATATCTCGTCGTTATTAGATATTTCTTTCCAGTCCAATTTCCTACGGCATTTCTTTAAAGTATCTTCCGACCAATGAAATTCGCGTGATAATTTTTCCCAAGCTTCGCGTTCCAATTCCTGTTCCATGAAATAATTCTTTGTTTCCATATTCGTTTATTTTTATGCGTGATTAAATTTCTGATTTTTCTAATAGAATTTCTATTATCCTTCCGATACAATCCGTGTTACAATTTTCCGCTTTTCCTCTTCGATCATATTATCCCATAATTTGGAACCTTTCAATTTGGATGCAGGGATGTGATCTTGGAATTTCTCGAAAAATTGACGATCAAACAGGGGTGAATAACACCAGCTATAACAATTTATAAGACTTTCCCAATCCCAATAATCGGCAAAACGCTCTATTAATGGTATGCTCCAATCCAATGAATCATTCCCAGATAACGCTTTCCAGTCCCAATACTCTTTAAAACGTTCGAGGTTCTCGGTCGTCATCAACGCTTCTGAACTCCTACCAGAGAGTTGAGACCAATCTATTTCCCGTTTAAACTTCTCCAACATCGAAGGAGTCCAAACTACACGGTAATTACTTGATACTTCTTTCCAATCTACCTTATCTTGATATTTATCTAACAGTTTTTCCGTCCAAGGGAAATCACCTGAAATTTTTTTCCAAGCTTCATCTTCCATTATCTTTTCCATAAAATTGTTGTCAAATGATGTTGTATTCATATCTATTTCGTTTTAATTGATTCGCAAATTACTTTTATTGTACAGATACAATTTCTAATAACAAATTCTTTCTTTTTTCTTCTACAAAATAATCCCAAAATACAGAATCTTCTAATTTTGAATCCCGAATATAATCCCGGAACTTTTTATACGTTTCCCGATCGAATAGGAATTTATATTTTTCATCATGCAATATAAATTCTAAATTATTATTCATTTCGCACCAATCCCATTTATCTACGAAACGTTCTAATAATTCTACAGACCATTGTATATGCGAATTTCCAGATAATTCTTTCCAATCCCAATATTCCTTAAACTGCTCCAAATTTTCAACGGATACGGTCATTTCAGTTCCAAAAGCAGAAATTCCGGACCAATCTATTTGATCTTTGAACTTCTCTAACATAGAAGGACTCCAATCCATAGAGTTATTTCGAGAAACCGATGGCCAATCCACCTTGTCCTGATATTTTTCCAATAGCTCTTCCGTCCATCTGAACTCTTCCGAAACTTTTTTCCAAGCCTCGCGTTCCAATTCCTGTTTCAGAAAGTAATTCTTTGTTTCCATGATCTTATTTTTTCGCTTTGTTCTTAAATCTGATGCAAAGGTAGCCCCTCGTTATGCCAAACCACAGCATAGAATCCACTTTTTTTACTCTTTCTCCAAATATTCCGGAAATTGATCTTGTAAGAAAAGAGCATAACAATGAAAATTGTCATCTTCATCTTCATATCTATATCCATATCCCCATTTAAGTTCATACTTTATATTTAATAATACAAATTGATTATGTAGATATTCCATATTATTTACTAACATTTCATTTTTAATAGATATAGAAATAAAGAATAGAGCTTTATCTACCCTTGCATGAATATCATCAGATAAATGACTATCATGGAAAAACTGCTGTAAACAAAAAGATTTTTCAAATTTGTAATCTTCTGCTTGGGCAGAATAAACAAATCCCTTCATAAGCATATCATACACATCTGCATAATCAATATTAGCACTACCGCCTAATATCATTGAAAATAAACTCTCAGTTAATTTATAAATCTCTCGACAAATTGCATCCTCTCCTTCTATCTTTTCCTCATCTATTAGATAAATACATTTTCCAGCATCGTACAATTTTCTCAAATTTGCTATAGCAATTTTTCTATTATCTAATCCATATTTTTTCTTTGGTAAAATAGCAATTATAATACTAACATCAACTTTAGGATCCCAGTTACAAATAAAATCATCAACAGATTCTTTATCCAAACGCATAATAAAGCATTGAAAAACCCCAAATTCATTTCCTCGAAGTATGGGTACATCTTCCTCTACTTCATATAAAACAAATTTTCCACTATAATATTCAAGCATAGTATAGTTATATTCTAAATCATAGATATCTTTTGCAGGATACTTACATAACTTTTTCATCAAAGAATAGGTATCTTCTCCATATCCTATAAAAGAACATTCATATTCTGGAATACCAGACACATTCATTAAATTATCTACCATTGCACACAACTTATTATTTATAATAACTTCGCAAAATTTAGTTTCCTCCAAATATTCCGGAAATTTATCCTGCGAAAAGAAGGCATAACATGTATAATTGTCACTTTCATCCTCATTTTTATATCCCATTCCCCATTTTATATCATACTCTGTATTTGTTTGTATCTTCATAAATTGATCATTCACAATTTGAAGTTGTTCCATTTGTATTTCATTTTCTATAGTAAAAAAGAAAAGGAATAAAACTCGATCGACAAAAACAGGTAACTTATCTGCTAAATGGCTGGATTGTACAAAATATTCCATGTTGAAAGCTTTTTCAAATGGAAAATCTTCATTTTGGGTATAATATATAAATCCTTTACTATGAGTAGTACACATATCCGCAAAATCTATTGACTGTATTATTTCATGATTCATAAAATACAGCCACCCATCTACAAATTGAATTAGCCGATTGCAAATGGAAACATTTATATTGTCTTCATCAATAAGAAAGATTCCTATCTTCTTCTCTTGATACAATCTTTTCAAATTAGAGATAGCTATTCTTCTACGAATCAAGCTATGCTCTTTCTTAGGTAAAATAGCAATAATTACAGAAATATAGACCAATGTAAAATTACATCTATCTATAAACTTATCCAAATTGTCTTCATCTAAATACAAAATAAAAAATCGACAATAACAACAGTCACGTCCAGTGATTTTAAGTACATCCTTATCAAGAACAGATAAATGAAACTTATCCTTATCATAATCGAGCTTATGATATGTATCGTATATACCTGTTTTCTGTGGATTAAAATTCAAACTGGATTTTAATGATTTCAACAAAGGAATGGTTCGTTCCCCATATCCAATAAAAGAGAAAAATCCTCTATCGTAAACTGGCAAATCATTTGTTATGTTCTGCAGATCATTATTTTCTTCCATACTATATACGTTTTTATCATTCACTAATCTACCCACAAAAATAGGCCATGGATGCGCCAAATCACAGCACAGCCCCCACTTTTTTCTCGAAAATCCAATAAAAAAGGAAGGGGAGGGAAAAATTCGTCCCTAAAATTTGCATATATCAAAAAAGTGCCTACCTTTGCAATCGCAGTTGCAAGTTCCGCGCAGATTGCAGGAAGGTTGCAATCGCAATGGCAAGTTCCGCGCGGATTGCAGGAAGGTTGCAATCGCAATGGCAAGTTTCGCGCAGATTGCAGGAAGGTTGCAATCGCAATGGCAAGTTCCGCGCAGGTTGCAGGACAGTTGCAATCGCAATGGCAAGCTCCGCGCAGGTTGCAGGAAGGTTGCAATCGCAATGGCAAGCTCCGCGCAGGTTGCAGGAAGGTTGCAAGTGTAATAGCAAATGATGAATGTAGCATGATTTAAAAGAATTTAAAGCATTATGGATGAGATCAATGTAAGATTTAATTTTGCTCCGGCCCGAAACCCTGAACATTATCAGGTGCATCGGAAGCTTTTAGAGAAGGCAACACAAGAATTGGCTGAAAAATACGGTTTTGCGCCACTTCGCACGCCGTATGCCGATTATTATGCCACAGAGGATGATTGTTATTTGCGCAACTTAGGTTTCGAGTTGACGCCGGAAATTGTAGCGTCGGACGGTAAACGGGACGACCTTCTTCTCTATCTTTTGCATAGCATTGAAAATGCCACACTCCTTCCTATCGAAGATAAAGCGAAGGCTGGCAAGCATTTAACGTTTGTCGTAAAACCTTACAAGAAGGCACACCGGTTGTCGATGGCGCAGGAGACGGGTGCGGTGGCCGATTTGGTAAAGAAGTTGCAAGAAGAAGAGAACCAGGCAGATGTAGAAACCCTTGGGTTGACCGAGATCGTGCAACTGCTCGACGAAGCCAATGAATCGTTCGATGAATTGTACGGAAGCCGTGCAGGAGAATCGCTATCCCGTGCCACGTCGGAAACGATGCGCACGATTCGTCCGAAGGTAGATAAGGCGTTCAAGAAAATGGCAACAGCCATCAACGCTTTGTATCAAGTAAATGAACTGGTAGAAAAAGATCCGGAGAAGCGCGAAGAACTGGGCGCGTTGATTAAAGGTATTAATGAGATCCTGCATCAGCTGCAGAAGAACCTCTCCCGCGCGGGGATTTCAAGCAAGCCTTCGCATGGACCGGACGAGGACGAAGAGGAGGAAGAAACTCCGACGCCGGAACCCGTCAAGCCCGAAATCACCGAAGTCTACTCTAAAGTAGAAGACGTCCACGACCCGACGGGCATTACGCGCGGTAAGGAGACGATCATGAAATGGGTTGGCGATTTTGAACTTGTGAATGAGGCTGGCGATGGGCCGGGAAAAATCATTGTAAAGGATAATTTCTCAGGCATTGAAGAAGAAGTACCTGCCGAAGATATCCTGAGCCGTTCAAACACGGGCTGCGAATTTATCATGATTCGCGATTTTGCGGAAGGAGATTATAAAATCCGCATTGAGACCTACGATGGCGGTAGTCCGCTGGTGTTGGAATATCCGGAAGTGATTAAGTTGGTGTAAAGGAATTAAAATAATTGAGGGCAGCTGGTGGGGCTGCCCTTTTTTTGTTTATCAAATTAGCTTTTTAGTGAGATCACACCAGATTCGATATCTTGCATGATAGGTTCGATAATATCCTGCATTGTTTTTAATACTTTGCCGTTAGCCATATCGCGGAGGGTATTGGAATCGCTCCAAGATATATATTGATTGAACCATTGAAATCCAAAAGGCCAAATGGAAGATGTCTTCCCAGAAAATCTAAAGTAAACTTGTTGTTTAAGAGGGTTTGTTACAGTATCGTAAAAAGAAATTCCATAATACCATTCATCCTTCGGTGTTTCATGTCCAAAACATATCGCCCAAGGATAATATTGATCTTTATAAATATATATCCATCCCTCTCCATTTTCGCCTTTCCATGCATTCTCATCACACTTGAAATTCCAACCTTCATTTTTTACCCAAACTTCTAATTGTTTCAATAAATTCTTTTTAATAGTATGGAAAACATCATTTTTAGTCGCTAATATGGTCAATGTCGCCTCTACATTCCTTGAATCTATCAGTAAAGCGATTAATTCATTATTACTATTTTCGTTCATATTTTTACCTGTTAATTGTTCGATTAAAGATTTATATTGCCTGATTGTTTCTCTTACCAATGGATGATATACAGCCAATTCTACGCAACGGTTCAACCAAGATAGAATCTCCTGATTATATCCCACTAAATAATAATCCTGATTAGGGATCATTTTTTTATCTGCATTTTTTACAGAAAATTCAGAGGCATCTCCGCCAGATAAAGTCAAATAAAGTAACCGGAAATTCTCTCCATACTTTTCTTTACCATAATTAAAATACCGAATCAATTGATTTTCCTGATCACCTGCATAAATCTTGTTCTCAATAAGAATAGCTTTTCCGTTTGAAGTAATTTGAATATCAATCCGACCTCCTTTTGTAACATCTTCATTTTTAAAACCGATATGATATTCTACTTGAACTTCTGCTGATTTTGTATCAAAAGTAAAATCATTTAAATTCAAAACATTCAAGAATGCCTTTAGAAAAGCATCCCCTAAACCATGATCACCTTTCGGATTTAAAAGCTCGGCAATGAAAGCAGAATGCGTTCTTGTTTCATTCGCTTCTAAATTCAAAATGCTGAAAACATTGAAGTACTCACCTCGTTTTCTGCAATCTTCCCGTTCTTGTTTATCTTGGTAAACAATACGGGAGACTTCTCTTAGTAAATCTTGTAATGTATCCATATCACTTGTCTTTAAACATTTTTCTTTCTATTTTCCAGCAGCAACCTTAGCTTTATAAGTTTCAAGCAACCGGTCAATAACTGAAATCATCGGAACTACTTCACTATACGCGTTTTCTAAAAAGGCTCTCTTTTCATCATAAGTCATATCAACAAAAGGCTTATCCGCAATATATTGCTTTTGAAAGGCGGTAACTTTATCTCTATTATTCATCGTTCCATTTATAGTATTTACTATCTGCTTATATTCTTCATCCGCCAAGAGATATTTTTTTAAAGGCACAAGTTTATCTTCTGTGTGCAAATTGAGTGTATAAATCTTTTCTGAAACCAATTTGTTTACAGATAAAGGCCACCATTCAAAATGAATTTGCCAACTCCATTCTTTATAATACACGAAGAAGAAACCGTCACCTTTTCTGATAATATTATTTACACCTACTTGCCGGGAACCATTTACCAAATCAGAAAAATAGGTTCGCGTTATTTCTTCAAAAGGATTGCAAATACTTTCTTCAAATTTGATTATATTCTGTTTTATCTGATTTATTCTTCTCGTCAGTTCTTCCAAAGAGTTAGTCGCTTTCTCCAATTTCCTGTATTGTACAGAAATAGATTCATTATCTTTAATATCCAATTTATTATATAATTCTTCTTTCATGACTTCATTGATTCTTTTATCTGTTTTACGTAGTCCTAAAAATCCCTCTAAATAATCGATATACTGTTTGATGCCGGTTATCAGCATCTCTTCCTTATGCTTTAAGTTCGGTAGCACTTCTTCTTTAAGCCATGTAAAAATATCATTACGATAGTTCATTGGAATAAAACGTCCGTTATCATCTTCCGTCATATCCAAATACTGTTTGGCTTTATCCGTCAAGCTATACGACTCTACTTTTTTACTCCCATCGCTTGTCAAATAAACGACATAAATGTTTTTAATAGGATAACCATGCAGTTGTACCTTTTTGATATAACGTTCAATCTGTTTATCTTGGTCAACCGCCCAGTATATCTTATTTTCAATAATCACAGCATACGATTTGTCTTCTATTAACCCATCCATGTACTCTTCTCCATACTTTACTTGAGGTTTCTCTACATGAAAGGAGGCAATAGGAAAATGACAAGAAATTCTTTTGAGGAAAGATTCTAATATTGGATAACTTCCATCTTCACTTTTATACTTTAAAAATTTGATGAGGATTTTCGTATGCGCATTCTCATTTGCACCCAGTTCATCGATAATATTAAAATGATAAGGCAGCTTTGCTTTTAATTCTCGCAATTTTTGAATTACCTCAAACCAATCTATATTTTCTTCCATATCCTAATGATACAATAAGAACCACCTACTCACTAACGTTTTTTCGGCATCCACGGCTATGATTTAAGATTATATATTGGGATAAGAAAAAGGACACAGCACCACCTCTTTTCTTATCCATTCGCTTGGACTAAAAAGCCTGCAATATGTCTTTATTTTCATTTGCTTTTGTTCGACTACAAAGGTAAACAAAATCTTTTGGAAACAAGCAAATAAATAAGACAATCGCAGGCTTGAGTGAGCTATTATTTTTCCATTTTATTCAGTAAGAGTTTAACTTTGACTTCCGTCTGGTCCTCGTCCGTTTGATTCATTCCAAAGCGGATGTCGTCGTATTTCAAATGGGTACGAACAGCTGTTTTAAAATCGGCTATTTCTTTTTCAGACAAAGGATAACGGGAAGAAACCTTGATGCAAACGATCGCGTTATCATACATACTAAAATCCTCTTGTTGGTATTTCGTCATGGAGTCAAGAACATACTGCAAGCGCCCTTCCGTACCGCTTACAACAGCCGTATAATCGTATTGCCTGCCAGACTCTACTTCCAACAAATAATCTACGTCTGAACGAACGAAGCTGCTGCCCGAAACTGAAAGTGATTGTACCAGGTTTTCACGCATACTCATTGTTTCCAAGTACTTTTTACGACGCTCCTGCCGATGTTCGCGCATTCGTTTCGGACGATTCTTTTTATCCCGACAACGAAGGCGATAGGCTAATATGTCTCCCTGAAAACATAACATACCCCGAAAAACACAGCGGTATTTACGAGGCGTTTGACGCTTCCAAATACTTGCATTCAACTTTTTCAAAGCTATATCATATTTATTCTTGGCTTTCTCCTCGTGGGACATTCTGTCGAAAGTATCTCCTATCTCATCTTCCGAAAAACCATAAAACGTAATCTCCCAAAGGCAATGGGCGGCAAGTTCGTATGAAGTAAGCTGTATGCCCTCTTCCACAATGATTTCTTTAGACAAATTCTTGCACCAATAATCCCCCGACAAACCAGAAACACCAATCCATTTATCTTCCCCCACCATTCCACCATGCCATCCCACATGAACTTCTCCTTCGATATCCGAAGCCGGTTCCATCAGCCGAAGCCGGTCGTATGCTTCGCGAAAAGCATACAGACTGTTTTCATTCCCGCGTGTCATTGTTTTCAAGGCAGGCAACAATTCGTCAAAACTGACTTGTGCGATTAATTCTTTCAGTGTCATAATCTACTTTCTTTTTGAATTTCGCCACAAAATTACCCCTCCCCTACGCCAAAACACAGCATAGCATTGTATTTTTTCTGGTTGGAGGCGCCACCTTCCCCATTCATAGTTATAATCCCATCCGTTTATAACGAGAATCGTTTTCGTTTATAACTATCTTTGAAAACGATTAGGATTATGTTTCTTTTCCGCCTTCCGCATATTCATCGATGAATGCGGCATTGTTATCGACAAAATGCGGTATTCCCTATACCAATCCATGCAGCGCGCCTGTAAGTTCTTAATTATTAGTATTTAGGGGCTTCATTTTTAACACACAATGTTTGTTTATCCTAACCTATATTATCTATATTTGCATTGGTAAAAGTTCGCTTAGATTGCATAAAATAGAGGAGCGATTACCATTTTCCGCCTCTTTATCTTCATATAAGGAAGGGAAAAGTGATGTTGAACAAGATTAAGTTGAAATGAGATGATGACGTATTTAGTGTTGATGAATGGTTCATCGTGCCCCCAGTGGCATGAGAACCCCTTCCTCCTTCGCAGGAACTATTTCTTATCGAGAAGCTTCCGACCTACGGGAAGCCTGGTTGGTGATTCGTTTGAACGCAAACGAACGGTCTGATTACACGCTTATTTAAACTTATGCCGGCAGACGAACGCCTTGCCGCATAATCCTCCCTTTGCCTTCAACCCAAGGTGAAGGGAGTGGGGAGAAATTATCTATACCTATTTAATAACTAAATCTTTTATATCATGTACAAAGAGAAAAGTACAAAACCGGTTTGCCTTTTGCTTGTAGCCACGGCACTAAGCATGACAGGCAATATGTATGCGGAAATAGCTCCTGCGAATCCTCGCATGGGAAGCATTGCGCAAGACGAAGGAGTGTAGCGGGGTCGCAATCGTTGATTGACTTTATGGTGGAGAATCGCGACCCCCGCGTACGCTTCATCTTCCAAAAGAACGACTGGAATTCGAAGGTGGTACAACTCTTCTTCGATGCCGGTCGGGCAGACGATGTGCCCTCCTACATTATGGACAATATGAATTATACGGTAAATAGCGATGGCACTTACCAATTCGAGTCGTGGAAAGCACCGGGCGAACCATGGGTACGTTACTATGGCTTACCGCTCGACTTTAATGCCGCCCAGCAAGCCGGGACTTATGGCGATTGGTTCGATTATTCTAACCAATGCCGGTATGATGAATCTTATACTTACGTACCTTTCTCCTATTTCCAGCAAGAGCAAGTGTACGGACGCATCGACTTCACCTTACCGGTGGCTTCGGGCGATGAAGTGATTGAAGATACGGACGATAACCCATGGTATGGCATGTATATGACAACGGCCGAGGTGAACTTCTACCTAGCGGAATTTGCTCTTCTCGGCGCTTCCCTTCCTCAATCGGCCGAGGTCTATTACAATAAGGCATTGGAAGCTTCGGTAGAGGAATATGACCGTCTGGCAAGCCTCAATAAGATCCCTTATTATGGCACAACTTATAATTATGACCCCAATGAAAAGGTCATCGACTTGCAAGAAGGGGAAATTGCCACCATGATGGAACACGAGGCGTATCAACTGACTGGCAATACGGCCGACGACCTGGAGAAAGTCTACCTCCAAGAGATGATTCACTTCTCCCTCTCGCCTATCGACGCTTTCCGTACGGCACTCCGTTCGGGGGTTCCGAAGTTCAACTCGGATATCTTCCCTCGCATGGATTATGCTGATAACGGATATCCAGCCAGCTCCATTCCACGACGAATGGCCATTAGCGCTCCTTCCCCAACCGACCAGATGTACGACATCCTGATCAACACGTACGAAGAGCAAGGACTCAGTATCGGTTCGTCGGGCGGCGTACTGAATTCCGAGCGTCTCTGGATGGACGAAGGCGCACCACAATGGGGCGAAGGTCCGCAATTATAGAATAAGTTCATTTATGTTAATTAATACCTCTCCGATATAATGTACCCCCGTGAGGGGGCGATTATATCGACAAATGGAATTAGTTTTTTTGTTTGGTAAACCGGTTCGACTTGGGTAAGGCCAAAGCCTTAGCGACTCATTCCATGAGCTGATGTAACAAACCCCAAGCGAACCGGTTATTTTACACTTAACCTAAGTTTGTTTAGTAAGATTTCCCATTATTTTTATGCCTAAGCCTCCGTCCATTAATGCCTATCATTCGCTCCATTTATAGTTATATTTCCCAGCAATTATAACGATGATTGCTCACGTTTATAACGATGTTTCGTACGATTTTCACTCGTTTTTCGTCCCAAACCCTTTACACTCTCAATTATTATGCCTACTTTTGCAAGTCTTTACGGCATTAACTATCGAAATAAATAGTATAAACGATGAATATATCTTATAACTGGCTGAAGGAATACCTTGATTTTGACTTGCAGCCTGAGGAAGTAGCCGCTGCCCTGACGTCGATTGGTCTGGAGACGGGCAGTGTGGAAGAGGTGCAAACCATTAAAGGCGGACTGGAAGGGCTCGTGGTTGGCGAAGTCCTAACGTGCGAAATGCACCCTAATTCAGACCATCTGCACGTGACGACGGTCAACGTCGGCTCGGGCGAGCCTTTGCAAATCGTATGCGGCGCGCCAAACGTGGCCGCAGGGCAAAAGGTCATCGTGGCGGTGAATGGCACGAAGCTGTATGATGGCGATAAGGAATTTACCATCAAACGGTCTAAATTGCGTGGCGTGGAATCGAACGGCATGATTTGCGCAGAGGATGAAATCGGCGTAGGTACCGATCATGCGGGCATCATCGTATTGCCCAGCGATACGCCGGTCGGCTTGCCTGCCAAAGAATATTATAATATTAAGAGCGATTACGTATTGGAAGTGGACATCACACCGAACCGCGTGGATGCGACTTCGCACTTCGGCGTAGCGCGCGACTTGGCTGCCTATTTGAAGCAAAACGGGAAGCCGGCCGAGTTGAAACGCCCGTCGGTCGAGGCTTTCCACATCGATGACGAGACACCCGCCATCGAAGTAGTGGTAGAGAATACGGAAGCATGCTTGCGCTATTCGGGTGTCACCATCAAAGGCGTGACGGTAAAGGAAAGCCCCGAATGGTTACAAAACCGGTTGCGCACAATTGGGTTGCGTCCTATTAATAATGTAGTAGACGTAACGAACTACATCCTGCATGGCATGGGGCAACCGCTCCATTCGTTCGATGCCGGGAAAATCAACGGAGGTAAGGTTATCGTAAAAGCAGCCAATGAGGGCGATAAGTTTGTCACCCTGGATGGCGTAGAGCGCACGTTGACGGCTCGCGATCTTATGATATGCAACACCGAAAAGCCCATGTGCATTGCCGGCGTATTCGGTGGGTTGGAATCAGGCGTAACCGAGGAGACAACAGACGTATTCCTCGAATCGGCCACTTTCCATCCGACTTGGATCCGCAAAACAGCCCGCCGCTTCGGATTGAACACAGATGCTTCTTTCCGGTATGAACGCGGATTGGATCCGAACGCGACGATTTATATCTTGAAATATGCCGCCCTCTTGATCAAAGAGGTGGCTGGCGGAACCATCACCGGTGCCATCCAAGACGTTTATCCGAAAGTATTCGAACCCTATAAGGTAAACTTGACGTATGAGAAGATCAACTCGTTGACGGGTAAAGTCATCCCAGCCGAAACGGTCAAGAGCATCGTCGATAGCTTGGAGATGAAGATTACCTCTGAGACAGAAGAAGGATTGAGCCTTGAAGTACCGGTTTATCGCATCGATGTACAACGCGATGTGGACGTCATCGAAGATATCCTCCGCATTTACGGATACAATAATATCGAATTCAGCGACCATGTGAAGTCGAGCTTGAGTTACCAAACTCCGACCGACCATAGCTACAAGATGGAGAACCTCATCTCCGAACAACTTTGCGGCTATGGCTTCAACGAGATTCTGAACAACTCGCTTACCCGCTCGGCTTATTACGATGCACTGACTACTTATCCGGCTTCGCATTGCATCATGCTGATGAATCCGTTGAGTGCCGATTTGAATTGCCTCCGCCAGACGCTCCTTTTCGGCGGATTGGAAAGCATCGAGCACAACATGAAGCGCAAGAAGGGCAACATCCATTTCTATGAATTTGGTAATTGCTATGACTTTAATGCAGAGAATAAGAAGGAAGGCGAAGCCTTGTCTCCTTATAGCGAAGAATACCACTTGGGTATTTGGGTGTGCGGTAATCGGGTAGAAAACAACTGGGCGCATCCGAACGAAAAGACTTCTATCTACGAATTGAAGGCGTATGTGGAGAATATCCTCGTCCGCTTAGGCGTTTCTTTGAAGAAAGTCATCTTCGGCAATCTGACAAATGACATCTATGACGCCGGATTGAGCCTTACAACACAATCGGGCAAGGCGTTGGGTTCGTTAGGTATTGTCAGCCATAAAATCTGCAAGGCGATGGATATCGACACCGAAGTCTATTACGCCGAACTTCGTTGGACAGCCTTGATGAAGGAAACGAAGAAAAACAAAGTGACCTACACCGACCTGTCGAAGTTCCCGGGTGTGAAACGAGATTTGGCACTCTTGATTGATAAGTCCGTTGCGTTTGCCGAAATCCAAAAGATTGCTTTTGAAAGCGAACGCAAGCTTCTGAAAGAGGTTACGCTCTTCGACGTATACGAAGGAAAGAACCTTCCAGAAGGCAAGAAATCTTACGCCGTCAGCTTCTTCCTCGAAGACGAAACGAAGACGTTGAACGATAAACAAATCGATGCCATCATGAAGAAGATTCAAACGAATCTGGAACAGAAGGTAGGCGCACAACTGAGATAATATATAAAAGAATAATAACATAAAACAAGCAAACAATATGGGAAGAGCGTTTGAGTTTCGCAAAGCAAGAAAGTTTAAGCGTTGGGGCAATATGGCCCGCGTATTTACGAAGTTGGGTAAGGAAATCACCATCTGCGCGAAGCAGGGCGGACCGGAACCGGAGAACAATCCTCGCCTGCGTGTCTTGATGCAGACCGCCAAGAAAGAAAACATGCCGAAGGAGAACGTAGAACGCGCCATCAAGCGTGCCGTTTCGAAGGACTTCACGGATTATAAGGAAATGAACTACGAAGGATACGGACCATTCGGTATCGCGATCTTCGTTGAGACAGCTACGGATAACACGACGCGTACGGTAGCTAATGTGCGTAGCTATTTCAATAAGTGTGGTGGTTCGCTGGGTACGAGCGGTAGTCTTGAATTCCTGTTCACACACAAATGCGTGTTCCATATCGCCAAACCGGAGAATGTCTCGTTAGACGATTTGGAATTAGAACTCATCGATTTTGGTGTAGATGAATTGGACGTAGACGACGAGGCAAACGAAATCATCATCTACGGAGAGTTCGCCCAAAATGCCGCTATCCAGAAATATTTGGAAGAAAACGGCTACGAAATCACCAGCAGCGAGTTCGTCCGCATTCCGAATGATGTAAAGGAAGTGACGCCCGAACAGCGCGAAACAATCGAAAAACTAATCGAAAAGCTGGAAGAGGACGACGACGTCCAAAACGTGTTCCACAATATGAAGGAAGACGATAGCGAAGAATAAGATATAAATGGCTTTAAATAAATGGCATAAACTTTATGTGGTGCCGGACTGCTGTGATAGCACTCCGGCATTTTTCTTTTCTAAAAAATCAACCTCTTGCTTCTTTTTTAAAGGATTAATCCCTATCTTTGTACGAAATTTAAATTAATACATAGGAGATTTAATATGAAAGACATGACAAAACCAAATGAAAAGTTCCTCAACGACATTCGGAACATTATAAATACCGCTCGGACGCAAGCCGTGCGTAGTGTGGATTTCTGCCGGGTGCAAATGTATTGGCACATGGGCAAACGTATCTTTGAAGAAGAGCAGCAAGGGAAAGAGCGCGCTGATTACGGAACCTATCTCATCAAGAACTTAGCCAAACAGTTAGAACCGGAATATGGTAGCGGTTTTTCCGTCCGCCAATTAGAAATGTGCCGCCAGTTTTATCGACTTTATCCAATTGCGAACGCACTGCGTTCGCAATTGAACTGGACGCAATACCGCATGCTGATTCAGATAGAGGATCCTGATAAACGTATGTATTATGAACTGGAATCCGTCAATAACAACTGGACGGCAAGAGAAACAGAGCGGCAAATCAACTCACAATTATACGAACGCCTGTTGTTAAGCAACGACAAGGAGGCAGTTCTTGCAGTTGCCCGCAAGGAACGGATTCCGCAATCGCCTTTAGAAATCATTAAAGACCCGATGTATTTGGAATTCTTGGGATTGGAACGTAAGGAAGCCTATTATGAGAAAGATTTGGAATCGGCTATCATCACCCATTTACAACATTTCTTACTCGAATTAGGACAAGGTTTTACCTTCGTAGCACGCCAGAAACGCATCTTGTTGGAAGACGATGAGTATTTTGCTGACCTTGTGCTTTATAACCGCCTGCTCAGATGCTTCGTTGTCATCGAACTGAAAACCGGCAAACTGACGCATCAGGATCTGGGCCAATTACAGATGTATGTCAATTATTACGAACGGATAGAAAAGACAGCAGACGAAAATCCTACGATCGGCATCCTGCTCTGTACCAACAAAAACGATACCGCCGTGCGCATGGCTTTGCCAGAAGATAATAAAACCATATTGGCCAGCGAATACAAACTTTACCTGCCCACGCAAGCACAGCTAATCGATGAAGTAAACAGCGTGCGCAAGATGGTAGAGGAGCGAGAATTTGATAAGGAAAGTAAAAACGAGGGCGAAGACATAAAATAAGGTTAAATGCGAGAAGAAAAATGCCCAGAAGTTATGCTATATAACATAAACTCTCTATATTTGCACTGTGTTTTTCATGGTATTAGATTTAAGGTTAGCAATGAAGACTGGTTGTCGGGATGACAACCTTTTCTTTTTTATAGCCACTCCTATTTTTCATTCCCCTTTTATCCCTTCCGAAACATAGTTATAATCGCCGGCGATTATAGTTAGAAACGAAATGGTTTCTCGTTATAATCGGAAAGGTTTATAGTTACCAATAAACAAATCCATAGGCATCCATCCAACGCCTCGCAAGCTTCGCACAGTAAAAAATTTGAAATCTTTTTTCTTTTTTCATGGTAATTCCAATAATCCTTCCTATATTTGCGGCATCCGAATGGGATTCGGCGGAATCTCTTATCGGGTAGACATATTGAGTTAAAGCATTTACGATATTATTCCCAAAGGAAAAATCGCCAATTTTTTACTACGTAGGGATAATAAACATAGATGCTTGCACTCTTTTAGCTGTACACTTTTTTGTCAGGAGAAAGTATATCTAACAGCATAGAGTGCGGGCTATTGTTTCATTATTACGTAGGGGCGTTTGGCGATGCCTTCCTTTGGTAATGAGCAACAAGTCCGCACTTTTTTTGTATACGTGGATGTTGGTTGTGCGTAAATGCATGCGATAGAATTTATTAATAAACACAACTAATATTAATACGTATGAAAAGTAAATCATTTTTGTATTCCATGGCGGCGATAGTGGCTATGGGATTGGCTACAAGCTCTTGTAGCAATGAAATGGACGAACCGATGAGTTTACAGACTCGTGCGGTAATGGCAGGCGATGGAAGCATGACTTTTGAAGCGGCACAAGAGGCTGGCTATGGAGCGGTAAAGTTTGATCTCGTAGAAGGCAAGAAACTCAATGACTACGGAGATATTTATGTTTGGAATGATAACGAAAATGTGTATGTCAAGTATGCATTGGCTGATGGCAGGACGATGAATGAAAGCCATTTGTATATTGGTTTTATTTCATTGGACAACTTCAAAGCTCAATATGCCAACAAGAATGGCAATATGAATTGGGGACATTTACCTTACAACGAAACCTTTACAGGCGGCGTGAGTGAATACACGTACACATTCCCTATTGAAGACCTTAAAGCAGAACTGGGAGACGTTTCAGAAGAAACAGACCTTTGTCCGTTTATTGCAGCCCATGCGGCAGGCGATGGTTGGTCTATTACTGGAAAAGGTAATGAGGAAACAATTCAATTGGGCAAGAACTGGTTCACTATTATTGGTGGTGAGGAATATTGTATCGAATTTCCGGATGAAGAGGAAGAACCGGGAGATGAAGATAAGGAATACACTTGGTGTATTTCTAGTTCGACAAGTACGACCGTAGCCAATAACGATGAGTATAAAGATATGTATAAAGGTAATGGTAATAACTGGTTTACTTATATAGATCTTTCAAACGCAGAATTACCTTATACGGCTACTCTTGTTTCTGGCCATAATCTAACCAATGTAGGTTCTGTTACTATATCTGAAGCCAAAGAAACCGGAAAGCTGACCATCACATTTTCTGACGATATGTGGGTAACAGAAGATACGGAAGTAGATATGGAGGATAATGGCAAGTATGTTGTTGATGCTAAAGAAAGCATTAAAATTTATGGTTCTGACGAAGATCCTCAATATGAATTTAAGAACCAAGGACAGACTCCAACTACCAATTATACAGCTGTTAAAACTATCACTGTAGATAAGCATGATTATTATTACATCCACTTGCATACAGGCAAACTGGTAGTAACCGAAGTTTCAGAAGCAGCAGAATAATAAATCATTTCATTTTATCACCCTATGCAGAGAATACATTTTTGAATGCATTCCCGGTATAGGGTACATCAATTCAACAATCAAACAACAAGTATTATGACACGAAAACTATTTACTTTATTGATAATGTTCCTTACGATGGTGGGGAATGCGGTTTGGGGGCAGATAACAGGCTCTGGAACATCAGAAAACCCTTATACTGGAGAAGGTTCGTTGACTATTACAGCAACAGATGGAGGTAATGTTTATTTAGAAAATGCGACTATTACCAATTCAAGTTATATACTGGATTTAGCAAATCTTAATGGAAACTTTACGATACATGTTTCTGGTGTATGTGAATTGGGAAGTCCTGATGATACTAACGTTGCTATATATTTTCCAAGTAAAAGCAATGGAACTTTAACCATTGAGGGTAATGGTATTTTGAGAATATTTGGTTTACAAGGAGACGGAAATGGTAAAAAGACAGGTGATATTATTGTAAACAATAGCACTGTCTATTTCTTAGGGAATATCGGTAATGATAGCAGTGGCCAACATGGTTCTATTGCAATTAATGACGGTATCGTTTTCTTAGATGGTACAGCCAAAGGAGATCAAACTATCAATTTGGAACAAGGCATATTTTTTACTCACGCAAATAACACATGGAGTGGTACTGTTCATACTAGCGGGACTGAACCGTTTATCATTAATTCAACTATTTCAGGTGATATTGACGGAGACGGGACGGTTGAAGATGACGAGAATGTGCATTTGACTATTGAAGCTCCCAGTAAAGTACAACTTGGCGATGGTGTAGCTATCGAACGTGATAACAATCAGTTCCAAGTAACAGTAGAAGACGGAGCCGTGTTTAAGTATTTCATGGCACAATATGATCAGAACAAAGTCAACGGAAATGATGTAGTATCTGGTAATTCTACGGATTATACTTTCTATGGGACGAATGCATATATAAACTTGGCTGGAGATTTAACGTGTGGCGGTAATACAACTACTGGAGTACATGAATTCTTAGGTTGGGTAGATAGTGAAAATAATATGCACAGTGCATCGAAAAAACTGGAAGATGCAACTCCCGATTCTTATACTAATCCTGATACTAACGGAGCGGAATATGTAAACTTCAAAGCAGCATGGGCAACGCAGGAATTAAATATAGGCGTTAGGGAAAATGAGGCAATGCAAGACCGTGCTTTAGCAGACCAGCCAACTAATACTGTAAAATACGAATCGCCCGCCGCGGGAAGTTTACCTGATGACATTACGTTTAACAATAATACATTCTCAGGTACAGCACAAGCCGGAACAGCAAGTACTAAGCCTAACGGCTTGTATGAAGTAAGCGTACCCTATAAATATACAAGAGACGGTTCAGAACAGTCGGGTACTGCAACGGTTAATATCACAGTAACTTCTACGGCTCCGAATATTAATGACGGAACTATTGAATTTGTAAATAATACGGGTGAATGGTATTATAGTGGAGCTAAACGTACAACAAACATCCAAATAAAGATTGATGATAAGACTACTTTGGTAGAAGGTGTTGACTTTACAGTAACATATGAATACGATCCGATAGTTGATGGTACAACATCAGCGGAGGGTAGTGACGTTGTGGTAAAGAATGCGGGAACTTATACCGTTAAAACGATAACACCTATATCAGGGAAAGCGCAAGGAGATGTGATTTCGAACCCTACTGATGGCTCTCAGAATCCTTTGACAGTAACGATAAAGCCTCGTACTTTGCATATTCAAGCAGTTGATCAAACTAAAGAGATAGACGATAGTAAATCGTTTAATGAGACACCAACTGTATATCAAAACAGTACAAATTCCGGTACTGTATATGTAACAGATGCAACCAATGATGATAATGACTATTTTGCTACTGGAGAGAACACAGTAACCAATATCTTTAGTGGGCAATTGTCTATTAGTGGCGATTATAGTAAAGTAGGTACATACACTATTTCATGCGACAATTTGGAATTGCAAAATGATGGTGTTTTCTTGAAAAACAATTATACGCTTGCTTCTGAGAAGAAACCGGGAACCTATACCGTAACCGATAACCTCTCCAATGACGACGTAAAAACAGAAATCGAAAATGGTGATGGTGAAGGAGAAGGCGATGAAGACAAGCCAAGTTATGATGATGCAACGAATACTTGGACATTGACTTACGACGGCAAGACGCATGGAATTACTACGGTAAAGAAAGGCGAAGTTGAGATTCCGGAAACCGGAACAAATGGCGAGGCTAACTACACCATCTCTTACGCTTACAAAGCTACGGAAGAAGGTGAAGCTACGGATTTGGAAGAAGATGGCGAAGTAAAGAACGCTGGTATCTATACGGCTACGATTACATTTGCGAATGGTTATGAAGGTACAAAGACAGAGACTATCATCATTAATCCGCGTAATCTGACCGTTGATTTGAATATTCCTGAGACGATTGACCCGGAACAGGATTTGAGCGATCTCTCCAACTGGTGGACGAAAGATAAAATTGAACTTACGGGTATTGTAGCCGATGAAGCAGATGAGGCTAAAGCTAAGTTGAACAATGCTTCTGTTTCTATCACAGGTCCATTAACTTCGGGTGAAGCCATTGATGTAGTTGTTAATAATATCAAGTTAGAAGATAACGATCCGTTCTTGACAAGCAATTACACTATTACTTATAAGAATGGTGAAACCACTATCTCTACTTTTGAAACGAAAGATAGTACGGGTGAAAACAATGACGCAACGCTTGATGACGCAACAACAGTCGGCCAAATTGAAATCAATCCAGGCGACGACGGCGATGACATCACTGGTGGTGAAGATGGTAATGACGATGACGAATTGAATGATGACGAAGACTTCATTATGATTGTTCCGGATGGCGAAGGTTCTATCAGCGTATATGATGGCGAACCGCACGGCTTGTCGCTCTTAATCATTAAGAAGAAAGATAGCGATGTTACCTATACGTTGAAAGAAACGGAGGACTATACGGTTTCTTATACGAATGAAGAAGGCGAAGATTTAGGTGCAGATGTTGAACCTAAACATGCCGGTTCGTATACAGCTACTGTTACTTTAGTTGAAGACAGCCAATATCAGATTAAGGACAGCGAAGAAAATAGCTTTACGTTGACTATTCAAATTGCTCATCGTCCATTGGAAGTTTATTTGAATGTACCGACTACAATTAAGGAGAATCAAAGTCTGGAAGATTTGTCTTCTTGGTGGAACTCTTCGAAGATTACTTTCAATGAAGGCGGATTTGCTAATGATACAGAAAAAGGGAAAGCTGTAGAAACATTATCTAACGCGAAGGCTTCTATCGAAGGCCCATTGACTGTAGGTGAAAGTGTAGATGTAATGCTTCAAGATATTGAATTGAAAGATAGCGATCCATTCTTTACAAGTAATTATACGATTACTTATAAGAAAGATAATACAGCCGTGGAAGGTATTACTTTATCTGATGAAGATGAAGACAACTCCGATGATGATGCCACTATTGAAGATGGTACAGAAGTAGAAGAATCGGATAAGACCGAACTAGACCCAGACGATAGCGATACAATCGGCGGTGAAGATGAAAACAACGATGGTGATTTGGATGATGACAACGATTTCATCCTCCTTTCACCGGATGGAGATACTTATGCGTCTGTTTATGATGGCGACGAACATGCACTTACGATGTTGAAATTCGGTAACACTACATTGAATGTAGGCACTGATTATACAGTTAGCGGATATACTTCTGATGATGATCCTAATGTTGGAGAGAACAGTCTGCCGAAACATGCAGCCACTTATTCCGCAACAGTTACGTTGACGAATGATGATTACAAATGGAAAGACGGTAGAACGTCTCATACATTCAATAACATCACCATCAACAAACGCCCGATGTACCTCACTTTGAGAAGCGGCGTTACTTTCCGTTCTGCTGCCGACGTAACACTCGAAGCGTTGATTGAAGAGCAGCCTATGGGTGTAGATGAAGGTTTGGTCAATGGCGAACAGCCTAAATATAGTGGCGAACCGGTAGTAGAACAAGTTAGCGGCACACATTGGACAGCTACTATCTCGCGCGAGGATTTCCAAGTCTTGAACGGAGACAACTTCTATGTAAGCGACTATGACATTACGTTGTATGACGCAAGCAGCGAAGGCGAAGGTGATGGCGAAGATTTGACAGATGACGGCAAACTGCCTGACGGCGGCGGCGATGATATCGTAGTTGATATTATTGTTAATCCGGAAATTCCATTTGAACCGGGTGGCAACCACGGCAGCGGCTGGGACAAACCGGAATATTATAATATCTATATAGATACCATCTGCCCCGGCTTAAATGTAGAAGTAAGCAAGGACGTAGTGCAAGAAGGCCATCAGGTAAGTGTCTACTTAACGATTCAATCCGAATGCGACACAACGGGCATGCGCTTCGAATACAAACGCGGCCTCTTCGGCTGGTGGGAAGATTTGAAACCGCTCGAAGACGTGCAGCCGGGCGAGTACATTATCAAGAATATCTATACCGATATTTACATCCGCGCTTTGGATGCGACGATGCCGGACGACGCAACAGCCCTCGAAGCCATAGAAGGCATAAAAGCATACGCCCAGGATGGAAACATTTACGTCTACACGCCGAACCGGATGCCGGTTTGGATTGTTAGCATGACAGGTGCCGTGCTTCGGAACGAAGAGCAAGTCGGGCTGCAGGCTTACGACCGCTTGACGCGAGGCATTTACATCGTCCGTGTAGGCGAACAAGTCTTTAAGATAAGGCTCTAATCGATAGAATAGAGTAAGGCCGATGCGAATCGCCCGCAATATGTTTTATTAGTGAATGGATGGCCCCAGGTTCTTCGGAATCTGGGGTTTTTCATGTGTTGTAGTATATTCGTTTGGCGAAATGATAGCTTGAAAAACGTTGGAAATGGTATTGCGCGGACGCAATTTCACTTCCAACGCAATTGGAAGCCCATTGTGCGGACGCAATTCCATTTCCAACGCGGTTGGAAGCCCATTGTGTGGACACAATTCCATTTCCAACGCGGTTGGAAGCCCATTGTGTGGACGCAATTCCATTTCCAACGCGGTTGGAAGCCCATTGTGCGGACGCAATTCCATTTCCAACGCGATGGAAAGCCTTTTGCGTGGACGCAATGGCATTTCCAACGTTTTTGGAAGGCGACATGCTATTACTAAACAGTTACGGCACGAAGTCAATTGTCTCTTGCTTCGTGCCGTAACTATGTTTTTTTGTGTTTAAAAATTACCCAAACAAATCGAGGGTCAGCTGCTCGCGTTCGGCTTCTTGCTTGCGGAGGTGGCGTTTGCCTTGCGGCGTGACGATTTCCATCTTGTCGAACCGGGTGCGGATGACGGTAGTCACGATATAATTCGTATGAACCACTTCGCCCAACTCGGAGAGGCGACGCGAGATTTCCAGTACGCAATCGATGCACACGCCACTCGAAAAGGCAATCTTGTCGTCTATCATCTGTTTCTTAAACTCCTCGTCTTGCATATAAAAATCGATAGTCGCGCCGCCCTTGTTGTAAATGCCTTTCCATCGATAACGCGCATCCTTCAAGACGGGCGAGATGATTTCTATCGTAGCGTTCTTGTCGACCAAAGGAGGCAATTCGTCGGTACGCAAGACGAAATAATCGAACTGTTCGCGCCGGACTTCCAGCAATCCGGAGCGGATGCGGTTGTGCTCGTTCAATTCGCGGAAGGAAACCTTCTTCACCTTCATACAGCCTCTGACCGCCTCAAAGAAATTCGATTTGTATTTACAGAAACGATAGGATGAAGCGAGGAGTTCAACCAGACGAGGCGGAACACCAGCTGCATGCAACTTCAGGTCGCGGCGGAAACGGGCCACCTCGCGTTGCATCAAAGCATCGTCTGCTTCGGTCCGTTCCGAAAGCCGTTGCCCGCCTACGGACAACGTCGGACGCACCCATATCTGCATCAGGATATTCAGGATGACCGAGATGCACCGTGGATTCTCTCCGGCGAGCGCCCAAATCTCCCGATAGCCATCGGGCATCGACGCCGGTTCGCTATACACCGTCAGCTTCACGTCGAGCATGTCGGCCAGCGAGCGGATCATCGTCAGGATTTCTTTCTCGCACCGGTGGCGGATCAGGGCATCGAGGTAGTTCGTCTTCTCGTTGAAATGGTAGCGCAATTCCAACTTGTTGGAGAATGTCATGCCTGTATTTTTCATACGATTCTCTCCTTATTTGGCTTCATGCGGTTTGCGGTCGAAGAAAGGATTCTTAGACGAAGCGCTGACCGGTATCGCCATGACACATTTTGCCTTTTCGCCCAAGAAGTGCAACTGCTGGGCAGCCAATCCGGCACTGAACATAACCCGCGTATCGACCCGCATGTCCGAAGCCATGGCGCAGGCCGAACCAATCGCAATGCCCACGTCCACGCTATTGATCGCGCAAGGCACGGCTTCCGGTTTGGCCGCACAAGTCGCATACCCGCAATGGGCACAGTTCAGGCCTTGCGTCTGCGCGCCCGTTCCAATCAAAACGATAGCGTCCGCTTGGAGAATGTTTTCCGCATCGCGGAGGAAAAACTTCAGGCCGGTCTCGGCGGCAATGCGTTTCATCTCTTCGGAAAGGCGGGCGATGTCTTCGTCCGTTGCCATGCCTATTTCCACAATATCAATACCTTTCCCTTTCGGAGCCGTGCGTGCAGCCACCATCATGCGGTGAGCCGCTTCCCTTACCAATTGCTGGCGTATATCCCGTTCATTTGTTACCATAATGCATGTGTTCTTAAAAATACTTTCAAAGATAATTCTTTTTTTTGTATCTTCGTATTGTTTTTAAGGAAACAAGTCAAAATAGGTAGGATTATGGCTATAAAAATTGCATTCTTCGACACGAAGAGTTACGACCGCGAGTCGTTCGACCAGGCAAGCAACGGGCTTGCATACGAAATACATTATTATAAAGACCGCCTTTCGGTCCATACAGCCCAGCTGGCGATGGGTAAGGATGTGGTTTGCATCTTCGTCAACGACGAGTGCGACGCCCAAGTGATTGATTTGTTGGCCTCGTATGGCGTCAAGCTGATCGCCCTCCGTTGCGCCGGCTTCAACAATGTAGACATGAAAGCGGCGGCCGGACGTATCCCCGTTGTGCGCGTACCGGCTTATTCACCTCATGCCGTGGCCGAATATGCCGTGACGTTGATGCTTTGCCTCAACCGCAAAGTCTATCGTTCGGTCTACCGCACACGGGAAGGAAACTTCAAGCTGAAAGGGCTGATGGGCTTCGACATGTATGGCAAGACCGCCGGACTGATTGGATTGGGACGCATCGCGAAAGAGCTGGTCAAGATATTGCGCGGCTTCGGTATGAACGTCATTGCCTACGACCCTTATCCCGATAAGGCGTTTGCCGAAGCGCATCAGACGCGGCTCGTCTCGCTCGACGAACTCTATGCCGAAAGCGACATCATCTCCCTCCATTGCCCGCTGACCGACGAGAACAAGTTCCTCATCAACCGCGATAGCATCCAAAAGATGAAACCCGGCATGATGCTTATCAACACCGGACGTGGCAAACTCATCCGCACGGAAGACCTTATCGAAGGATTGCGCACGGGACAAATCGGTTCGGCCGGACTGGATGTCTACGAAGAAGAGCAGAATTTCTTCTACGAAGACCGGAGCGACAAGATGATAGACGACGACAAGCTCGCGCTCCTCCTCATGATGCCCAATGTCATCATCACTTCACACCAGGCTTTCTTTACCCGAGAAGCCATGCACAACATTGCCACGACGACGCTCGAAAACATCCGTGATTGGGCCGAAGGGCGCGAACTGAAGAATGAAGTGAAATAACCCTGTGCATCATCCCCATGCAACAAGAAAAGGAACATATAAACGCATTGAAGCAAGGAAACCGGGAGGCGTTCCGTACGCTCTTCCGGTATTACTATCCGCGCTTGAAGGCGTATGCGCTTACCCTTATCGGCGAAGATGCCCCGGCGGAAGACGTCGTACAGGATACGTTCCTCTACGTCTGGGAACACCGCGCGCACCTCGCCAGCGACGATAATTTCCAAGCCTATCTCTATCGCCTGGCTTATACGCGTTGCATGGATTATTTCCGCAAAGCGCAAATCGCCGACCGTTATTGTTCTGAGGTCTACGAAGAATACCTGCACGATTGCCAGGAGCTCTTGCAAAGCGAAGGCACGGCATTCGACGAACTCTTCACGAAAGACTTCTACCAACGCCTCTACGAACTGGTCGAACTCCTCCCCGCCCCACGCCGCGAAGTCTTCCTCTTGGCTTACATCGAAGGACGGAAAGCCAAGGAGATTGCCGAAGAACTAACGATGCCTGTCCGCACTGTCGAGAGCCACCTTTACCTCGCCCTCAAGTTCCTCAAGAGCAAGATGACGAAGCGCGACTTCCTGCTCCTCTGCTTGCTGTCTGCCTATGGTCAGCTAATGTTTGCTGGGGTGGCCAGCTAACGTTAGCTGAAATGCCCCGCTAATGTTTGCTGGGGTAGTCAGCTAACACGAGCGGGCCTGTCCAGCTAATGCTTGCTAAGGTGGCCAGCTAATCAGTTGTTGACGGTTTATAATCCTTCTGCATGGCAACCACCTCTTCAAATCGTTTTTGCGTAGGAGTTCCTTCTATGCGTTCTTTCCACGAAAACTGCTTGTCAAACTCATCCGCCTTCTCCGGATTGACTTGGTAGATTTCATCTTCATAATACTTTCCTGCCACACCGTGCAAAGCATCGGGGTAGAGCGGACACACGTGCAGGGCGGCAAAATACTTGTTTTCTGCAGTGCGGATGCCGAACTGTTCCGCCGCCGTAAAGCCCACTTTCGTATAATACTTCGGCTCGCCGCAAAGCAGGATGGCCCGATAACCGTTTGCTGCGGCTACGTTGCGGGCATAATTTATCAGCATCCGCCCCACGCCTTTGCGCTGGAAATCCGGAAGGACGGCTATCGGTCCCATGCTCAACACCTCGTAACGGTTGCTGTCATCGCCTAAAAGGAAAGACTTTAAGAAAACCACGGAACCGATGATTCTGCCGTCTGCTACGGCAACGAAATCCAGTTCGGGAATGAAATTAGGCGAACTACGCATGATATGCAGCAGGTAATGTTCCGTGCATCCGGGCGAATAGTAGTTCCAGAATGCTTCCCGCATCACTTGTTCCGCCTCGCGGTAGTCCGCAGGCTGCTCCAGTCTGATTTGTATATCCATATTGTTTGATTGATTTTGAAAACGAGAACGAAGATAAGGAAAATCGGGGAGCGGGGCAAGGATTATTTCCCCATCACATCATAATCTTGTTCATAAATCGGTTATTTTATGGCATATTCCTCCTTGATGATGCGCAATGCCTTGATAGCGGCAGGGAAGCCGATGTAGGGCAGGCACTGAATGACAGCGGCGGTCAATGTTTCGGGCGAGTTGCCGGCGTTGATGTTTCCGTGATAGTGCGAATGGAGCTGGCTCTCGGCTTCCAAGGTGGTCAATACGCAGTAGCCCAACAACTCGCGCGTCTGCAAGTCGAGTGCGCCACGGCTGTAGATTTCACCGAAAAAATAGTCGGTCAGGAACTGTTCTACATTCTTGCCCATATCTCCGGGCATACCTGACATGACGGATGACACGCCGCCGGGATATTGCTTGTCCTGAATGGCTTTGCCAGTTTTGTGGCGTGTTTCTTCTGTTACCGTGCCTTGCTTTCCCAACGGCAGGGAGATGCCCCGCTCCTTGAACACCTCGTTCACCG